>JAYWFN010000119.1:0-11490 GCA_043778785.1 Sphingomonas sp.
TCCGCGACGTCGCCAATGGCACGCTTCATGTGCAGGCGAACAGCTGGTATATGGGCGCGAACATACCGGGCAAACCGCGTGTCATGCTGCCCTATGTCGGCGGGCTCGGGGTTTACACCGGGATTTGCAACGAAATAGTTGCCGACAATTATCGCGGGTTCGCGTTTTCATGAAACCGCCGTTCAGCCGCACATTGCCGTCGCTGCTCGACGAGCAGGCGTTGCTGAACGGGGACACAATTGCCGTCATTTCGAATATGCAGCAGCACTCCTACAGCCAGCTTGCGACCCGCGCGCAGCAACTGGCCGCATCACTTCGCGCAAACGGTATCAGGCGCGGCGACCGCGTTGGCGTTTTACTAAGTAACCGCATCGAGTGGCTCGAGATATGTTTTGGTGCCCTTGCGGCAGGCGCGGTCGTTGTGCCGATCAGTACATGGTCGAAGCCCGCCGAGCTTGAGTTCATATTAAACGATGCCGGCGTCCATACCCTGTTTGCCGCCGTGACGATCGGCAAGGAGGATTTTGTTGTCATTCTTCACAAGATTCGTCCGCAATTACCGCAGCTTCAAACGCTGGTGATCGTGGGTGAAGCATCAACTGATCTCGGTGTGGTACATTATGAAGACTTATTCAGCAGCGCACCGATTGACTTACCCCCAGGCGACGGGCCGAGTGCAACCGACGACGCCCTGATCCTCTACACCTCCGGGTCGACGAGTAAGCCAAAGGCTGTCTGTCTTGCGCATTATGGTTTGATCGAAAACGGCTTCAACATTGGGGAGCGCATGGCGCTTAGTTCTGATGATCGGGTATTCGCGTCAGTCCCGCTGTTCTGGGCTTATGGCTCTGCAAATGCGTTGCCTGCGACGTTCAGCCACGGCGCGACGCTGGTCTTGCAAGAGCGGTTCGAAGCTGGCGAAGCGCTGTCGTTGATCGAACGTCACAAGTGCACCGCGATCTACACGTTACCGGGCATGACGACGGCGCTGATCCAGCACGATGACTTTACGCCAATGCGCACAAAGAGCCTGCGCACAGGGCTGACGATCGGGTCGCCGCAGGACGTCATGAATGCAGCGACGATGCTTGGTGCGCACGCGATCTGCAACATCTATGGATCAAGCGAAACATACGGCAATTGCTGCGTCACGCCGAGCGAATGGCCGCTGGCGCGTCGCGCAGCGTGTCAGGGGCCGCCGCTGCCCGGTGTTTCGCTCCGGTTGGTCGATGGCGAAATCCAGGTGCATGGCTATCTGATGCGCGGCTATGGCGGACAAAGTGCGGTTCACAATGCCGACGTTTTCACCACCGACGGCTGGTATTGTACCGGCGACAGTGGGCAGTTAACCGACGACAGCGATATCGTCTTTTTGGGTCGCAACTCGGAGATGATCAAACGCGCCGGAATCAATGTTTCACCTGCCGAGGTCGAGGATGTCCTGATGCAACATCCAAGCGTTTTCGAAGCCGGCGTCGTTGGCACGCCCGACAGCACTAAAGGCGAAACCATCTTCGCTTTCGTGGTTGCGGCCAAGGGAACCTCGGAAGCCGACCTGATCGCGCATTGCCGCGCACTGTCCTCGACCTACAAAGTTCCCGACCGCATCGAATTTCGCGATTTTTTGCCAGCAACGGCAACAGGTAAACTGCTTCGCCAAGCGCTCAAGGATGACGCCGCAGCGCTTGGCCAAAAGGATGTGTCTCATGCCGCATGAAGCGTGGGGCCGCTGGGGCGAGGCTGACGAGGTTGGGGCGCTCAACCTTGTAACCGCAAGCGATGTTTTGGCAGCAGCAGCGCTGGTCAAACAGGGCTGGATCGTGTCGCTTGCGCAGCCGCTATCGAAGGATACACCGGTGCCAAGCCACCGGACGGGTATGCTCCATTTCATGGACCGTGACGGCGGCGACTATGCGGCGGGCGCGCGCCGTCCGGGTGGCTTTCAGTTTGCTGAAGACACTGTCGTGATGCCGGTCCACATCGGCACGCATATCGACGCACTGTGCCACGCATGGTGCGACGACCTGCTTTACAACGGCCATCCCGCCAGCGAGATTAGCAGCACGCGCGGGGCCAAAAAATGCGGCGTCGACAAACTGCCGCCGATCGTGACACGCGGAGTGCTGCTCGATGTTGCAAAGGCGCATGATGGGCCATTAGCGACCGGCTATTCGATTGGTCGCGCCGAGTTGGTCGCCACAGCGGAGCGCGCCAAAATCGAACTGCGTAGTGGCGATGCGGTCCTAATCCGCACCGGTTGGCTGGAAAGTCAGGCTGGGTTGCCGCCACGAAGCGTCGATTTCAATACTGAACCGGGAATCGATGTCGAGGCAGCACTTTGGCTCGCGGAAACGGGCGTTGCGCTGGTTGGTGCCGACAATTTCGCCATTGAAGCAATGCCGTTTCCCGAAGGCACCGTGTTCCCCGTCCACCAACGGCTGATCCGCGATTACGGCATTCCGTTGCTCGAAGGGTTGGCGCTGGCCGAATTTGCAGCACGCGATGTAAGCGAATTTATGTTTGTTGCGGCGGCGCTACCGATCGTTGGCGGTACCGGCAGCCCGATCACGCCGATGGCGATTTACTAGTGCTAAAATTGAAACATTCATGAACCACACACCGTCAGCATTCGAGGCGCCGGCAACCATTAGGATAGACGCGTCAGTCGGACATGTCGTTGACGGGCTGACAAAATTGATCGTTTCCGAAATCCCTTCTGCGCACGATGTATCCCTCGAAAGACTTTCGCGCGCAGCGGGCGGCCTGTCGCGCGAGAATTGGTCGTTCGACGCGAGCTGGATGGATACAAACGGTCACCATTCACACCGGCTAATGCTGATGCGTGACGCCGCCGGCACTCTGCTTAACACCGACCGGTCACGCGAGTTCGATGTGTTGAAGGCGCTGGAAGGAAGCGCGGTTGCAGCTCCGGCAGCCTATTGGATGGACTCCGACGGTCGCTACCTCGGTGCGCCCTCGGTGGTGATGGAGCGTGTATCCGGCGCGTGCGATTATATGGTTCTGAATGGCAGTCGGCCACTGTCAGCACGGGTGCAACTGGCGCATGATTTTCTCGAACTGATGGCGAACATCCACGCCATTGACTGGCGTGCGAAAGGCCTGGGCGAACGCCTAGGCTTGCCTGAGGAGACACCGGCGAAAACCGAACTTGGCAATTGGGAAGCTGAATATCGGCGGGTCCAGCTCGAACCGCATCCCGAACTGGACTATGTGCTGAATTGGATGCGCAAGACCGCGCCCAAGGCAGCGGCTATCGTGCTGGTCCATGGCGACTTCAAGCCCGGCAATGCATTGATTGAGGGCGATCAGATTACTGCAAAGCTCGATTGGGAGACAGCGCATTTGGGCGACCCGCTGGAAGATCTCGGATGGATTACCAATCCGGTGCGGAAAAGCGAGCATCAGATTTCCGGCCGTTGGGAGCGCCAGCAAATCATTGAGGCCTATCAACAGCTGACTGGTCGCGAGGTTGGTGAAGCTGACCTAAACTGGTGGAATATATTCGCTTGCTGGAAGCTCGCGGTAATCCAGTTGACTGCCGTCAATGAATTCGTTGCCGGGCGCTACAATCGCGTATTTCAAACGCCGTCGTGGTTGTTTCGACCGATGCTTCAGATGATGGACGGCGCGCTATGAGACCGTCGGTGGAAGAGCAATTACAAGGAACTTGCAGGATACTCGAGACGGTGGTCGCACCTGCTGTTGTCGAGCCGTATGCGCGCACCATTCTCGACAATCTGATTGCGAACCTGCGCATGGTTACTGTAGCCTTACCGAGGGTGGCGGGGTTCTTGCGCAATGACAATGACGCCACGCTAATTTTGCTTGTGGCACTGCGCGAGGCTCTGCCGCCTGAACTTGCTACCCGCATCGATCAAGTGGCGCTCGCTAACGAGTCCGTGCTCACTGAAGGACCAGCGGTGGAAGAACATAACACGCAGTTGCGCGCGTTACTGGTCGACGCCGTCTGCAATGCCAGCCTGACGGCAGGCATGCGGCAGTTGATCGAAAACCATATGGTCGACCGGGCATCGCGTGTGCCCATGCGCTACGTGCCCACCGCGCCTCCCGCCACAACATCAACCACGAAATGGTGAAATATGCTGACCGCACTTGACGACACGCTCTGGCATCAGTTGCCGACGACTTTTGATCATGTGTGGACGAGTGATCCGCGATTTTTCGACCGCTACTGGTTCGCCATCTATTCGGGTGATGGGCGGGTGGCCATCCAGATCACGATGGGTGCCTATCGCAACATGAATGTAATGGATGCTGGCGCGGTGATGATCGTCGACGGCAAGCAGTATAACTTACGCGTGTCGCGTTCGCTCAATGGCAGTGTTGAAACGGTCTGCGGACCCGTACGTATCACCCCGATTGAAGCGCTGAAGTCCTTTGAAATCATGGTCGAGCCGAACGACGGATTGCTGCACGGCCGCATCCAGTGGGATTGCGTCGAACCAGCCCGCGAAGAGCATCCGCATTATACGCGTCTTCAGAGCCGCACAGTTGAGGACTATCGCCGTTTCGACCAGATCGGTGTGGCCAGCGGTTTCTTGGAGGTCGACGGCAACCGCATCAAGATCGACAATTGGTGGTCGTGCCGCGATCATAGTTGGGGAGTGCGACGCGGCATGGGCATCCCTGAACCGGTGACGGGCAACAAGGTGCCGCTGTCCGAGAAAGGACATATCATGTCCTTCCTGTTCTTCTCCACGAACGCCATGAGTGGGCACTTGTTGTTTCAGGGGCGTGGTGATGACACGCCCTACACAACAGGCGTGATTACCCAGTTCGAAAGCGAAGAAATAGGCCACGCCACCAATATCGCGCTTGAGGTTGACTTGCACGAGGGAACGCGGCGCTTCCGCCGCGCGGGCGTAATTGCAACTTTCGAAGGCGGCAAGCAGTTGCATCTCGACGTCGTCGCGCAGGGCGCCTCGATCGCTATGCAGGGTTTGGGCTATAGCGGCGGCTACAACGACGGCCGTGGCCTCGGCGCTTGGCGCGGCGAGACTTGCCTGGAGTCAGACGTTTGGGACGTATCGCACCCTGCGAAAATTATTTATCCCGACGGCGCCGAGAAAGTGCACTGGCACCGCATCCAGCCGGTCGCGATCAACGCCACTTTCGATGGTGTGAGCAGCAGCGGAACCGGCAGCATGACACTAACGATCGCTGGTCAGCTGCCTGAACATTTGCAGGTAAAGTCGGGGCCAGAATAGTCTCGCATGGCCGCGTCCGTCCTTGCTGACCACCTGCGTCCCGGCGACCATATCATTATAGGTCAGGCGACGGGCGAACCCATTGGGCTGGTCGCGGACCTGCTTGCGTTGGCACCCCGCTTTGGGGAACTGAAGGTCTTTTGCGGATATTCGCTCAATCCACTCTGGAAAGACGAGGTTCCTGACGGGCTCCGCATCTCCACCTATTGTGGGCTTGCCGCGATGGGACCACTGGTCGCGCGCGCTCAAGCGCATGTGATCCCATTCTCCATGTCGCAATTAACCGCCGCATTGCGGTCGCGGAAAATGGCAGTTGACGTCGTGCTGCTACAGGTGTCGCAAGTCGACGAGGATGGCTACCACAGCCTTGGCCCAGCGGTCGATTATGTGTGGGAAGCCGCGCAGATGGCCCGGGTTGTCATCGTCGAAGTCAATGCCAGCGTGCCAGTTACGCGCAGCGGCTGCCGCCTGCATCGGAGCGAAGTTGTGGTGGGGCTTGAGAGCGACACGCCGTTGCCCGAATTGCCGCCTGAGCCCATTGGCGAGGTTCAGATGCAAGTTGCTTACGAGGTGGCGAAACTTGTGCCGGATGGTGCAACCGTACAGCTTGGTATTGGCCGGCTGGCCGATGCCGTGGCGCACACCCTCAAAGATCGCAGGGGCCTACGTATCCGTTGCGGTATGGTCGGCGACTGGTTTCAAGAACTCGTTGCCGCAGGGGCGATCGATGAGGACACCGTCGATGCTTGTCTTGCGTCGCTGGCCGTTGGCAGTCGCAGCTTATACAAAAGTTTGTCACCGGACGGCTTGCTGGGTTTCGCATTGCCTGCGCAGCTTGTGATACCGATGGAGGGATCGCCGTTTATGGCAATCAACTCAAGCATCGAAGTCGACCTACGCGGACAAGTGAATGCCGAGTTCCTTGGTGAGCGTTACGTTGGTGCCGCGAGTGGCCAGCCGGACTATTTCAGGGCAGCGCGCAAATCGGCAGGAGGCCTTGCGATCGTTGCCTTGCCATCTTCCAATGAGCGCGGGACGATAAGTCGCATCGTGCCGCGCATTGCGTGTGGTTACGTTACGTCGGCACAAAGCGACATCGATGTCATTGTCACCGAACATGGTACAGCAGACATACGCGCCACTGATTTCGAAGAACGAAAAATGCTCATCGCAGAAATCGCCGATCCGCACGCACGCGACGCGCTGCGTCAATTCATAGTGGGTAAGTCGGAAGTGATGGATCAACGCCTCTGTTGACAACGTGTGATCTTGGGCTAACCTTCAGCCAAGATTGATCTTCATGATCACGAAACGCCCAGTCGAGAGGGGAAGGCATGAAAGCCGAAATACCTGAGCATGTGCCACCGTCACGTGTGGTCGATTTCGACGTCTATAACCCGACAGGCATTAAGCATGGCTATCACCAAGCATGGAATCGACTGCATGGTGAAGGAATCCCCGATCTCGTCTGGACACCGCGCAACGGCGGCCACTGGATCGCAACGCGCGGCAGCATGATCCGCCAGTTTCTGAACGAACCCGAGCATTTCTCGGCGCGCGTCATGATCGTGCCCAAAGCAGCGGGGATGGAGCACAAGCTGGTGCCCATGAACATGGACCCACCTGAGCACACGCCGTACCGCCGCGTGCTCAACAAGGCGCTCGGTCCCCGCGAAATCCGCAATTTCGAAGCGGCGATCCGAAGCGTTGCCATCGAGTTAATCGAGAAGTTTGCACACCTTGGAAAAGTCGAGTTCTGCGCCGCCTACGCCGATGTGTTCCCGATCAAGGTGTTTCTCGCCTTTTCGAGGCTCCCACTTTCCGATGCACCGACATTGACCAAGTTCGCCGCCGGGATGCTGCGCCCGGATGGCGACACGCCGGAAGAAAAAGCCGCTTCAATGGCCGCATCAAATACCGGGTTCTTCAATTATATCGACCCGACCATTGCAGAGCGCACTATAACGCCGGGCGACGATTGGATTAGCACAATCATCCACAGCGAGGTCAACGGCGCGCCGCCGACAGCCTATGAAATTCAGGCGATGATCGCGCTCGTGCTGCTCGCGGGCCTTGATACTGTGGTTAACTTCCTGCCGTTTGCAATGGAGTATCTCGCGCGACATCCGGACGACGTGGCGCAACTCCGCGCGGACCCGAAGCGCATTCCCAAACATGTCGAGGAGCTTCTTCGGCGTTTCCCCGTCGTCAATCAGGCGCGTCTTGTAACCGAAGACATCGTCCGCGACGGCGTGACATTAATAGCCGGTGAGATGGTCCTGATCCCGTCAACATTGCACGGCCTCGACGAGCGCGAAAATGCGTGCCCGATGGATGTCGATTTCGACCGCAAGAAAATCTCGCATTCGACTTTTGGCGGCGGCGCGCATGTTTGCGCCGGGATGCACCTTGCCAATCTCGAGATCGTCGTCACACTTCAGGAATGGCTGGCGCGTATCCCTGCGTTCCGCCTCGAAGAAGGCTTTCACATGGTTGCGCATTCGGGAGTCGTTGCCGATGTGGAGACGTTGAACCTCGAATGGAATCTCGCGGTCGGATGAGCGAATTTGCCGGCCACAAGCTCTTGGTGGCCAGTGCGGCCATCGGCCTCACCACGAGCATGAACGCCGTCATGTTCTACAGCCTCGGGTCTTTCATCGGGCCACTCGAGGCCGAATTCGGGTGGGACCGGGCGGGCATTTCGTTCGCCGCAACAGTGCTGACATTCGGCGTATTTTTCTTCGGCCCCGTCGTCGGGCAATTGTGTGACCGGTTCGGTGCCGCAGCGGTCGGTTCGTTCAGCCTTGTTGCCTATGCGTTGGCAACGATTGCGATGACGCTGCTGGTCACGACATTGCCAGCGTTCTGGATTGCATATTTCTTTATTGCGGTTCTCGGCGTGGGGTCGACGCCGATCGTTCTCGTCCGACCGATCACCGCAAACTTCGATAAACGGCGCGGTATTGCCTTGGGCATTGCGCTGACGGGCGCAGGCCTTGCCGGTTTCTGGGTGCCCAATGTGGTCACCGCAGTATCGAGTGCGATGGGATGGCGTGCGGGATATTGGGTGTTGGCCGCAGCGGCCATCGCTGCGGCACCGCTCGTCTGGTATGGATTTCGCGCGTCCGAACGCCAGACCGCGATGGCCTCGTCGAAAGCGGCACCATTGGCGGGCCTGTCTATCGGTGAGGCCCGCAAAACCCGCGCCTTCTGGCTGGTCTCGGCCTTTGCGCTGACTATCGCGCTGGGCGTCGGGGGCATGATCGTTCATCTCATCCCAATCTTCCGCGACTTGGGATCGACCGCTTCTTCCGCAGCGGCACTCGCCTCGGTGATCGGCATTTCGAGCGCGATTGGTCGCCTGGGTATCGGGCTATGCCTCGACAAGTTTCCTGCGCCCTTCGTGTCCGTTGTCGTACTTGGTCTCGGGATGGCTGGCATCGTTCTGCTTGGTCTGGGTGGCTTGTCGTTCGCCATTGGTGCCGTCGTGCTGATCGGCTTGTTGCTGGGTGCCGAGCTTGATTTGCTGGCGTATCTCACGTCGCGGCTTTTCGGTCAGCGCGCTTTTGGCGCGATCTACGGCTGGGTCTACAGCGTCTTCTCGATCGGCTTCGGGTTAAGCCCGTTCCTGCTCGGCAGCTTACGCGACCGGTTCGGCTCCTATGACATCGCAATGACGGGCAGCGTCGTCTTCCTGGGCATTGCCGCCGTCATCGTCCTCGGCCTCCGCACGCCACAACCCGCACATCCGGGCTGATGTTGATCGAAACTAAACGAGTTCGGGCATTCTTTCCGGCGTGAACGCATTCGGCGCACTCCTTAGCAGACGCCCTGGCAAAGCCCCTGTTGCAATGCCGTTTTCGAAGGTCACCACGCCGTTCACGATGGTCGCGCGGTAGCCGGTTGCGGTCTGAAGCAAGCGCTTTCCGCCAGCTGGCAGATCGGCCACCATGTTAGGCCGCGAGCTGCGCAAATTTTCGTAATCGATAATGTTGACATCGGCTTTCATGCCCGGGGCCAAAACACCGCGATCCTTGAGATTATAAAGTGCTGCCGTCGCCCGTGTCTGTTTTTCCACGGCCTGTTCGATGCTGAGTCTCGGCCCCGATGTCCGGTCGCGCGTCCAGTGGCTGAGCATGAACGTCGGCATCGCTGCATCGCAAATCGCGCCGCAATGCGCGCCGGCATCCGACCCGGCAGCAATCACCGTTGGATCGTCCATCAGCTCTTTCAAAAAGTCGAGATTATACTCGCCGTAATTGACGAGCACGACATAAATATAGCCGTGGCCATTGTTCTCCATCATCATGTCATAGAGGATCGTATCCTCTGACACGCCCTGGCGCTTGGCGATTTGCTCGACACTGGCTTCATGCTTGGGTTCGTAGTCAAGCGAACCGTCGTCCTGCTCGAGGCGGAACATCATTTCATAGCGGAGCGCGGTGCCTTCGAACGGCAGCTTGTCGGATGTTTCCGAAAGGATCGCAGCGCGCATTGCTGGTTCTTTGAGCTTTTCGACTCGTTCCTCGAACGGAAGGTCGGCAATTGCATCATAGCCCGGCCGCCCCATGAACATATGGAAACTGCTCTGCCATCCCATGACGATGCCCGTCGGCCGCATACTGATTTGCGGATGGATTTGCGCGCCCGTCGCTTGTGCCTTCGTCGTCAGCGCCATTGTCGAGCGCCACTTTTGCAAGTTGCCCGGATTCTGGAAGAGCAGATATGTAAACTTCACGCCATTCTTTCGCGAGATGTCGGCCATCCAGTCGATGTCTTCGGCATCGGTCAGGCTGCCTTCGATACCATCGAAATTCATATCCGAAACGACTTCGAACACGCCGTGGCCAGCTTTTTGAATCGCGTTGCCGATACCTTCCATTTCGGCAAGACCGACTTGCGTGCCCGGCACCACTAAGCCGTCCGCGGTGCGGTGCGCGGTAATACGTGACGTCGTAAACCCGAATGCACCGGCATCGAGTGCTTCGCCGACAAGTGCCGACATGGCGTCGATTTCAGCAGGCGTCGCTTCTTCATTCGCGCCACCGCGTTCGCCCATGACGTACGTGCGCACGGCCGAATGCGGCACTTGCGAGGCCACGTCCATCGCATAAGATTTCGAGGCCAGCGCATCGAGATACTGGGGATAAGTCTCCCATTCCCACGTAATGCCCTCGGTCAGCGCGGTGCCGGGAATGTCCTCGACACCTTCCATGATGTTGATCAGCCGTTCGCGAAAATGTGGTTTCACTGGCGCAAAACCAACGCCACAATTGCCCATCACGACCGTCGTCACGCCGTGCCAGCACGACGGCGAAAGGAATGGGTCCCAGCTGACTTGGCCGTCATAATGAGTATGGATGTCGACCCAGCCAGGGGTGACCAGATGACCTGACGCGTCGATCTCTTCGCGACCTAGGCCCGCCACCGTTCCGACAACGCTGATCTTACCACTGTCGATGGCCACGTCGGCGCACCTGCGCGGGGCGCCGGTGCCGTCGACGACAGTGCCGTTTCGAATAACAAGATCATGGACCATCATATTCTCCCGCGCAGATTGCATTTTGAGCGACGCAAAAAACAAACAGTTGTTTTCGTTTGATTCGTCAACAGTAGTGTTGTAAACCGAATTTATGACGTTCGTAAAGACAGCAAAAAGGGTCATGAGATGATCGACGGCCTCTTCGTCATCGACGCGGTCACACACGCGTACAACCACCTGCCGGAAAACTGGGCGGACCCGGTTCTGGGTGACGCGATGGTGGAACTCGCCTATCATCTTGCCGCCGATCCACCCGATCCCCGCTACGGCCTCAGCCGCGACGTTTATCTGTCCGACTGGCAAGTCGCCGATGCCGCCAATCTACTATTCCATGAAAGCAATACCGACATTGCCGTCATGCACCCGCTGGCAATCTCATCGTTCAAGGACGGATACTCGTCAGTCGCCAAAGCCGCCGAAGCGATCGAGAAATACCCTTCGCGGTTTATCGGCGCTTATGCCTGTGTCGATCCGCTGAAAGGCGCTGAAGCCATCCGCTCGCTCGAAGAGCAGGTTGATCTTCTCAAGCCGCTCGGACTCAAACTTTATCCGACCAGCTGGGATGGCACCAAACCCGTGTCGTGGCGGATGGATGATCCCAAACTGATCTATCCGCTCTATGAACGTGCAGCGAAGCTCGGCCTGCGCCATGTGGCGGTCCACAAAGCAGTGCCGATCGGACCGTTTGCTGTTGGTGAT
>JAYWFN010000120.1:0-28136 GCA_043778785.1 Sphingomonas sp.
TTGATGTCATGGGCGCGCATGTCGGGCCATCCGACTGTCACCAGACCGGGCGCAAACTGTCGATGGCGATGCGCGCGGGCACTGCGATGATGGGGCATATGGGGCTCGAGCTCAATCTGCTGACCGAGCCACAACGCGATCTCGACCAGTTGAAAGCGGCGATCGCGCTGCACAAGCAGCACCGCGCGCTGATCCATAATGGCGATTTTCAGCGGCTCGATGCACCCGCTTATCTGAACATCGTCGGCGTCGTCGCAGCGGATCAATCGCAGGCGTTATGGTCGGTGGCGTTCATGACGGGGCATGACGCAACGCTGCCCGACCGTTTCTATCCGACCGGCTTGGCTGCTGACATGAACTACCGCGTTCGGCTTGTCTGGCCGCACGACTGGCGCGCGGTCTCGGGTCCGTCGGTCATCGATGCGCTCGATCTGCTCGGCGACGGCGCGCTCCTATCGGGCGACGCCCTGATGACAGTCGGTATGCAGTTACCGCTTACCCTGCCGCAGACGGTCCTGCTGCTGCATCTTCAAGCCGAAAGCTGATCAGGCCCACCAGTCCGCATTATCGACATACCAGCGGATCGTCGCGGCAAGCCCGCCCGCAAAGTCATAGGCGGGAACATAGCCAAGTTCGGCCGACAGCTTGCGGCAGTCGATGGCGTATCGCCGGTCATGCCCCGCCCGGTCGGTCACATACGTAATCAGGTCCGACGTCGGACGCCCTTGTGCCGCTGGCGCACCAGGGAACTTGGCCGCCAATCCAGCATCGGCGGCAAACAGTGCGTCGACTGTTGCACAGATCGTCGTGATCACGGTCATGTTCGGCAGCTCCTCACCACCACCGACATTATAGGTCTCGCCGGACTTGCCACCCGCCAGCACCATATCAATCGCGCGGCAATGATCATCGACATGGAGCCAGTCGCGCACGTTCATCCCGTCACCATAAACCGGCAGCGGCTTACCCGTCAGCGCATTGATCACAAACAGCGGGATCAGCTTTTCAGTATATTGATACGGCCCGTAATTATTCGAGCAATTCGTCATCGACGTCTGAAGGCCATAAGTATGGTGATAGGCGCGAACGAGATGGTCCGACGCGGCCTTCGACGCCGAATAAGGCGAATTCGGCGCATAAGGCGTGTCCTCGTGAAACGCCGGATCGTCCCCGCCAAGCGAACCGAACACTTCATCGGTCGAAATATGGTGAAACCGGTGCGGCGCCCCGCTGCCGCTATCGATCCAGACCGCGCGCGCCGCTTTCAGCAAGCTGTGCGTGCCGACGATATTGGTATCGATGAAAATGTCGGGGCCGGAGATCGAGCGGTCGACATGACTTTCCGCCGCGAAGTGAACCAGCGTATCGATTTTGTGATCGCGCAACAGCTGCGTTGCTAGCGCTTCGTCGCGGATGTCGCCTTCGACGATGGTGACATTGGCGAGGCCGTTAAGATTGGCGCGCTTCGCCGAATAGGTCATCGCATCAAGGACGATGATCGGCGCATCGGGATGTGCCGCAGCGCGCGCACGGACATAGTTGGTGCCGATAAAACCAGCGCCGCCGGTGACGAGAAGATTGCTCATGCCAAAGTCCGTTTCTTGAGGATCATCGTGGCCAGCTCGTGCCGCCAATGATCGGATGTGTAGCCCAGCCAGTCCCAGGTTTGTGATTTGTCGAGAACCGAATAGGCCGGACGTGTGGCAGGCGTCGGGTAGGCGCTGGTCGGAATCGGGTTAATTCTGACAGCGCTGTCCAACAACCCAGCGGCCGTTGCAAGGTCATGAATCGCAACCGCAAAATCATACCAGCTGGCAACACCCGCATCGGTAAAATGGGCAATGCCGGTGTGATCGGTCGCCGCCAGCGCCCAAATCGCGCGCGCCAAGCTATCAGCATGCGTTGGCGTGCCGATCTGGTCGGCAACGACATTGATCTCGGACCGCGTCGCCATCAACCGCAGCATCGTTTCGACAAAGTTCGCGCCACCCGCGCCGTAAACCCATGCCGTGCGGATCGTCAGCGCATTGCCGCCTGCAATCGCAACCGCGCGCTCACCCGCCAGCTTCGATGCACCATAAACGCTCAGCGGATTGGTCGCCGCATCGGGCATGTAAGGCATGTGCGCCGTGCCATCGAACACAAAATCGGTCGAGATATGGACGAAGCGTGCACCGATTTCGGCCGCCGCGCGCGCCATGGCGCCCGACGCATCGCCATTGATACGGTGCGCGAGATCAGGCTCGCTCTCGGCCTTGTCCACAGCAGTATAGCCGGCGGCATTGATCATGAGATCAGGCCCAAAGCGGCGGACCAGCGGCGCGATGGCGTCAATGTCGCTGAGGTCGAGGCCACCGCGATCAAGCGCGGTGATCATCGCGTCATCGGGTGCCAGCGCCGTCAGCGCCTTGCCCACTTGCCCACCGGCCCCGAGGATCAGCACTTTCATGCAAACGTCGCCGCATCAGCAAACGCCTTGCCAACGCGATCCTTGTCCGAAACGAGCGGCGCTATCCCGTCGAGCGGCCAGTCAACCGCGACTGTCGAGTCATTCCACGCCAAGCAATGCTCTGACACAGGCGCATAGAAATCAGTGCATTTGTAGAGAAAGTCGGTGCCATCTTCGAGCGTCAGGAAGCCGTGCGCAAATCCTTGTGGAATCCACAGCATCCGGTGGTTCCGGGCCGAAAGTTCATACCCGACCCATTGGCCAAAGGTTGGTGACGACGCGCGCATGTCAACGGCCACATCGAACACCGCTCCTGCGACCACGCGGACCAGTTTTCCCTGCGCCGGGTCCATCTGATAATGGAGGCCGCGCAAGACGCCACGCGATGACCGGCTGTGATTGTCCTGAACAAAGCGAACGTCGATACCCGCGGCATCAAACACATTCTGATTCCAGCTTTCGAGAAAAAAGCCGCGATCATCGCCGAAAACCGTGGGTTCGATCAGCTTGACGTCTGTAATCGCCGTGTCGGTCACGATCACTTAGGCGCGCTCCGCCAGCAACTGCGCGGTCAAATAAGCGCCATAGCCGCTTTTTCCCAGCCGCGCCGCGAGCACTTCAAGCTGGGCATCGTCGATGAACCCACTGCGCCACGCGATTTCTTCGGGGCAGCAGATTTTGAGACCCTGCCGCTCTTCGAGAATGCGCACGAACACGGCGGCATCGAGCAGCGAGCCATGCGTCCCCGTATCAAGCCACGCCGTCCCCCGCCCCATGATTTCGACGTTGAGTTTACCGTCATCAAGGTAAAGCCGGTTGAGATCGGTAATCTCAAGCTCACCACGCGCCGACGGCTTCAAGTCGCGGGCACGGTCGACCACCGTGCCGTCATAGAAATAGAGCCCCGTGACTGCATAGTTGGATTTCGGCGTGGCAGGCTTTTCCTCGATCGATACCGCGCGACCGTTGGCATCGAAGGCAACAACGCCGTAGTCGCTGGGATTCGACACGCGGTAGCCAAATACCGTTGCCCCGCCGGTGCGCGCATCGGCGGCCGCAAGTTCTTCGGGCAGGCCGTGGCCATAAAAGATATTGTCGCCAAGGATCAGCGCGGACGGATCCGAGCCGACGAAATCAGCACCAATATGAAAGGCCTGAGCAAGCCCGTCGGGCGTTGGTTGGACCGCATAAGATATCGACAATCCCCAACCACTGCCGTCGCCAAGCAAATGCTGGAACGCCGGCGCGTCATGCGGTGTCGTGATGATCAATATGTCGCGGATGCCCGCCAGCATCAGGACCGACAGCGGATAATAGATCATCGGCTTGTCATAAACCGGCATCAGCTGCTTCGAGACCGATAGTGTCAGCGGATGCAGGCGCGTGCCCGATCCACCCGCCAATATGATACCCCTGCGCATTCTGCTCACTCGTAATAATGGCTATAGGCTTTGCTGCCATAGCCATATTGATCCTCGAGCCCGAGGTGGGCACGGTTAAGCACAGAACCGAGCAACGGCGACGGTTTCATGAAATGGATCGCCGCCGTCACAGCCTTGCGCGGTGTGATGCCATCCTCGGCAACCAATATATAGCCATCGAGCTTTTCGCAGATCATCTTGGCATCGTCATTGGCAAAGGCGGGCGGCAAATCGCAAATCACGAGCACGTCGTCGGGCAGTGTCCGCATGGCCGCGATCAGCCCGTCGAACGTGTCGCCGGTCACCAGTGACGCCGAATGTCCCTTGACCGGCGCACAGGGAAACAGCGTGAGCGACAGCCCATCGACTTTCCGGGCGATGCTCGACAAATCGGGATTCTTGCCGGTCAGGTAGGTCTCAAGGCCGCCGTCCGCCGCAATGCCGAAATTCTGGGCGACAGTGCCGCGGCGAAGATCGAGATCGAACAATGCCACACGCGTTTCAGGGAGCGTCGCCAGCGATGCTGCCACATTGCACGCGATAAACGACTTGCCCGCCGACGGCGATGCCGAGGTCACGCCGATCAACTTGCGCCCCTGCCCGCGCCAGAGATCGAGGATGCGCGACCGCAGCAATGTAAACGGGCGGCCGTCACGATCGGTCGGGTCGAAGCCGATCACGCGCTCCTCACGCAGCGATGCCGGATCGATTGACACGGCGCGCGCGCGCGACAAGTCGAGCATTGGCGTCGCGCTGCTTACCGGGCGTGGCGGCACATTTTGCATCATCGTCATTCTACTACCGCTATCCCCCAGCTCATCCATCGGCCGACGCCAATTTCGAACGCCGCCATGACAGCGGGTTCAATCGCTTCAACCATCCCCAGCGCCCCACGCCGTCGGACGACCCACCTTTTCTTTTCTTGTTCGAAACAATCGGAATGATGCCAAGCGGCGTCGCGCCGGTCGCTGCCTCAAGCCCCGCTGCGCCACGGATCGGTCGGCGCAGCAGTTCAAGCAGCAGGATAAGCCCGAAACCGAGGCCTGCGCCCGCAATGCCACCGCCCGCAACGAGCATCGGCCGGTTCGGTGACGTCGGCTGGTCGGGTTGCGACGGCGCATCGACAACAACCAGTCGCTCGCCGCGCTGCTCGCTGGCCGCGCGGGCAGCGGCTTCGGCAGCCATCAGCTTGGTTGACGATTGCTGATACTGGACGTTGAGGCCATCAAGCCGCTGTTGCAGCTGTGCGGCCTGTTCCATCACCGCCGGGCCCTGCGACTGTGCCGAAAAAATCGCCGACGATCGGCGCGATTCCTGCGCCTGAGCCGACTGGAGCGCCGCGATCTGCGCGTTATTGAATTCGATCTGCTTGGTCACGGTATCGACAGGGATTTTCTTGACGTTGCTGGCGGCCAGCCGCTTCGCTTCTTCCAGCCGCTGTTTGGCAATCACCACGTCGGGGTGGTTATCGGCATAGACGGCTTGCACGGCCGCGAGATTATTCTCGGCCTGCGACACAACGGGGTCGCGCTCGGCCGATGTCTTGACCAGATCGCGCTGGTTGTTGAGATTGGCATTGTCGCGGCGCAGTGCGGCAATCTGTGATTCAATCCCGCCACCGCCGCTGCCCATCATTGACGCCGTGCTGTTTGACAGGACCGAACCATAACGGGCTTTCAGCCCTGAAAGCTGGTTCTGGACCAGCGTGATCTGACCCGACAGGTCTTCGTTTTGCTGGCTCAGAAAAGCGACGGCGGCCCGCGACTGTTCGACGTTTGCCGTTGAATCAATTTCAACAATGCTGTCGATCAATGACTGCGTGACCTGCTGCGCCATAATGGGGTCGCGGTAATCATAGCTGATGGTGAACGCGATTGTTGCTCTGCTGCCGCCCTGCTGAAACTCGGCGCTGACAGGCGTGACGGCAATCGCGTCGTGAAATGTCGTAACCACTTTCGACAGCGGATCGCTTTGGCGCTCGGTCTGGTAAAGCGCATATTTATCCATCAACTGGATCAAGTCGCGGCGGCTCAGAATTTGCTGGCGGATTTTCGCGAGACGCTGATCGACAACTTCGCTGCCGCCCGAAACCCCTTTGTCGATCGGCACTTCGGCGGCCTCGACAAGCAGGGTTGCCGATGACCGATACAGCGCGGGGATCAGAAAGGCCGCCGCGATGCCTGCCAGAAGCAGCACGATGGTCGGAATGATCAACCACCATTTACGCTGCATCAGGATACCCGGCACCTGCGCCAGGATCGACGCAGGTTCAGCGTAGCTTTCCGTTTCGTCGTTCGTCATTACCGGCCGCCACCAAAATTATAGTTGATACTGATCGACGCATAAGCGTTGCTGCGCGTTCCTTCAAAGGTGCTGCGCGTGAACCCGCCGGTCAACTGGCCCGAAATCTGGCTGGAAAAGCGCCGCGCATATGTTGTTGTACCGGACAAATATGTGGTCGAACCCCGGGTCGAAAACTGCGGGGCTGCGGATCGGCTATAGCCGCCCGACGCGCTCAGCGTGTCACGCGAATTGAGCTTGTAGCTGTAGGATGTCCCGAACGATGTCGTGGTCCGGACGCCGTCAAACGACGATGCCCCCGTTGACCGTGATCCGTTGAAACACAGATTGGTCCGCGTGTCGGCGCGGCAGGCGCTGAGGTTTGCCGACAAATCGGTCGATGTTAAGCGGCCGCCGATGACATTGACACGCGAGGACGAAAATCCGAGTCCGCCCGAAAGCGTCCACTGGCTCGAAACGCGCAGCGATCCGTTGAACGACGGGCTGATAATCACGGCGTCGCCCAGCGTGCCACCAAAATAATTGACACGGGCGACACTGACCGACGCCCCGGCGCTGAGCCGTGAATTGATCACGCGCGAGTAGCTCGCCGACTGCGAAAGATTCGAATATTCGCTGCGTCCGCGCGAATTGGGGAAGCGGACGACGCTGCCGTCATAGCCCAATGTCATCGAATTTTTGTTGTCGAGCGCAAAGGACAGGCCCGCACTGCCCTGAACGCGCGTCGTTCGCTCCTGAAAGCCGACGAGCGTGATGTCGGGATTGAGCGGAACGACATCGGTCGGTGACGTCGGTTCAAAGATACGATCGGTGCTGCCGCCCCCGCCAATCGTGCTGTTGATCGACATGCCGGCGCGCAGTGACAGTTGCCGCGTGATCGTATTGGTGTAGCCGACCTGCGTTGAGAGATCGACAGAATCGCGATACTGACGGCTGAACTTCGAAAATGCCGCATTCGCGCTGACGCGTAGCGATGATCGCGACGTTTTTTCCTCGACAAACGGCGACAGCGAAACCTGGCCGCGCAGCACACCGCCGTCGGTCTTTTCGAGCAGGTAGGGATTGCTCGAATAGCCCACAGTCGCCGATGAACCAAAACCCGATGTCACAGTGCCCGCGCGCGCCGCCGTGAACAGAAATGGCACAGCCGCGAGCGCCGCGCCGATGATCCGGGCCACGGAAACAATGACTTTGCGGGTCACGGGACAATGACCGTATCGCCGCTTTCAATCTGCGGCAGCGATTCAGCGGTCAGGTCTCGGGCGCCCTTAAATGCAGCGGCGAGCCGCAATTTCAGCAGGGTAATGCCCGTCCCGGTCTTGCGAATGATGGTGACATTGTCGAGGTTGGCGAATTCATCCGGTCCACCAGCCAAGGCAATGGCTTCCATCACATTCAGATAGCGTCCGGGTGTAAAATTGCCTGGCCCGCGCACGCGCCCGACCATTGAAAACGAAAAACCCGACGGCGACTTCACCGACACCGTAACCTGCGGCACTTCACCACGATATTGGGTTTTCAATCCTTGTGAGATTTCGGTTTCGATCTGCGTCGGCAGCTTGCCCGCCGCCACGACCCGACCGACGAGCGGGAACGCAAAACTGCCATCGGGCAGGATGCGGACGACGCGTTGCAAACGCTCTTCGCCCCATACGTAAATCTCGATCTCGTCGCCGGGATTGATCGTATACGGTCGGTTTACTGGTTTGGGTGCATCAGCTGCATATGCAGCGCCAGCAACCATACTCGTCAATACGACCATGATAACAGCTAAAAATCGTAGCATTTCTGCCCCCTTTCGCGGCGTCGGTTTTGGTGTCGTGCTTAGCACCTTGATCGTCGCGACTGCTTGCACCATAGCACTGATTCTTATCGGGCGTATAGCAGCACCAGGATTAAATGATGCAACTGCCTATGCTTAATGCCCCCATTTGTGCGTTTTTTGCAGGCAGCGCCCTGCTTTTGGCGCTTCCCGGATGCACTTCAAAAGCGGAGAAGGCCAATCAGGCGTTCGCCCAAGCACAGCAATTGGCGACAGCCGGGCAGCTTGCCGAGGCCAGAGCAGAAATCATGCGTTCTATCGCGATCCGAGACGACGTGCCCGACGTCTGGTTTGCGCTTGGCCAAATCCACATGGCGAGCGGTGCCATGCCCGAGGCCTTTACAGCTTTCGGTCGCGCGGATGAATTGCGGCCCGGCGATGTCAACACGCTGCGCCCGCTTGCCTATTCCGGTTACATGATTGGCGCCACGCGACTTGCAAAAGATGCTGTGGACCGGCTGCTGGTTCTTGCGCCCGACGATCCCCAGGGTCTGGCCGTCAGCGGTTTGCTCGCGCTCGACAAGGGCGAGCCCGACGTCACGATTGCCGCCGCTGACAAGATATTGGCTTTGTCCCCCAACGATGACACAGGCGTTCTGCTGAAAGCGCGCGCGATCGCCGTGCAGGGCAAGGTCGATGACGCCATTAAAATGCTCAAATCGTCACAGGCGACAGCGGCGGGGCAACCCAGCATCAATTCCGCGCTGCTCCAACTTTATCGTGCCAAGGGCGATGTCGCGGGCATGCTGTCGGTGTTTCCCGGGCTTGTAGAGGTGCAGAAAGACAATTTCGAACTCGCGCTCGACTACGCCAATGTGCTTTATCGCACCGGCCAGATTGATGCGGCGCGCAAGATTTGGTCGGATGCTGTTGTTAAAAAACGCGCCGACGGGAAATTCATCGCCTGGGCCTTTGAGATGTATGACAATGTCGAGCCCACCGACCAGCCGGCTTATCTTGATGACCGCCTGACGAAAATGGGGGGGTCGCCGCTACGGTCGGCGGCGGGACAGTATCTGCTGACGCGCAAGGAATATGCGCGGGCGGCCACGCTGATCACCTATGGTGCCGGAGCCGCCGATGCGGACCGCGGGCTTTATGCCGTCGCGCTCGACGGGCTGGGGCGGCGCGCCGAAGCCGAAGCGCTGGTGAACAAAGTGCTGGCCGATACCGGCGCAGCGCAAGACCCGAATGCATTGATGTTACGCGCAAAATGGGCCTTGGCAGCAGGCAAGTTGGAACGCGCCAATGCCGACGCGCAAAACGCGATAATCGCCGACGGGTCAAACCTGACGGCGCGCTTGATACTGGCCCAATCCTACGCCGCCAGCGAACAGCCGTTGCGCGTGCGCCAGGTGCTTGCCGAAGCTGTTCGTGACCTGCCGCGCAGCCGCCGCGCGCTGACGGCGTATATGGACCATCTCCAATCGGTCGGGGATAATGCCACCGCGCTTGCCGCCGCGCGGACTTTTGCTGACAGCAATACCGCGCAGCCGTGGGCGTGGACTGTCCTCGCGTCGGCCTGCCAGAAAGTGAATAACGGGGGCTGTGCGATCAGCGCCAAGCGACGCTATGAAATAGCATTGCGTGATTACAGTTTCTCCAATCCGTCGCGCCCGTTCAAGATGCGCGGCCTGTTCAGCCCGCTGCCGACGGACAAGCAATGAACGACCTGTCGGACCCGATTGCGCCACAAGCCGCGTTACCGCTGGACGAGCACCCGCCGGAACCGCGTCGGCGGCGGATGCGATTCACGTCGAACCTACTGACAACATTGGGCATTGCATCCGATGTAATCTGTTTCATTGTCGCTTTCTTCGCGGCAATCGCGATTTACCACAGCATTTTTGACCGTGGGATTGATGAGCCGCTGCACATGAACGCCGCCATCATTTTGGCGATCAACTATTTCCTGATCCGTATTTCGCGCGATGGCTACACGACGTTTCGCGGACAAGGCGCCGACGCTGGCCAAGGCGGCGTGTATGACTTCGTCATTGCCCTGCTGCTGACAGGGCTGACCGCGACACAGCTGCGGTCGACGGGCGCGATGTCGACCGGCATGACCGGCATCTATGTCGCGACGTGCGCAACCTTGCTCATGTTGAGCCGTATGCCATTCCGGCGGATGGCGTGGTTGCTGATGGAAAAGGGCATCATCGGCCAGCGGGTTGTCATCTACGGCGCGGACCACAGCATTGTCGGTCGCGTCGTCGACTTGCTTGAACTCGAACGGCTGCCGCATCTCAAAATCGTCGGCTTTGCCGATGACCGGGGCGAACGCGCAGACCGGACCGCGCACCGCAATGTGGCCTTCGTCGGCGGATTTGCCGAGATTCTCGAGATGGCCCGCCAAGGCGACCTTGATCAGGTCATCATCGCCCTGCCGCAAGTCGGGCAGGAGCGGCTCGACCGGATCATCGAACAGCTGAGTGCCGTATCAATCGATGTCTGCGTGCTGTCGCGTGAAATTGTCGAGCTGCGGTCGAGCTTCCGGCTGGGCGTCATTGGCTCGCTGCCGGTGATGACACTGCTGCGCCGACCGGTGCGTGACTTCGATCTGGTTGGCAAGAATCTTCAGGATTATGCGCTGGCCACAATTGGTCTCATTGTCCTCTCGCCGCTGCTCCTGATCACAACCATTGCCATCCGCCTCGAAAGCCCCGGGCCGATCCTATTTCGCCAGCTGCGCTTTGGCTTCAACAATTCCGAAATCGAAGTGCTCAAGTTCCGGTCGATGTATGTCGACACGCAGGACGAAAGCGGCGCACAGCGCACGGTCAAGGGGGATGCCCGCGTGACTCGCGTGGGGGCATTCATCCGACGGTTCAGCATCGATGAATTGCCGCAGCTCGTAAACGTCCTTCAGGGCACGATGTCCATTGTGGGGCCGCGTCCGCATGCCACCAAAATGCGGGTCGAGGACGCTTATTATTTCGATGCTGTAAAGGGTTATGCCGCGCGCCACCGTGTCAAACCGGGCATCACGGGTCTTGCGCAGGTTCGCGGGCTGCGCGGCGAGATTGCCGATCTCGTGCGTGCCCGCCGCCGTGTCGAATATGACATTTATTATATCGAGCACTGGTCGCCATTCCTCGACATCCGGATCATCATCGAAACGGTGTTCCGGCTGATCTGGGACAAAAATGCCTATTGATCGCGCGGCGACGCGGTTTGTCGGCGTCGGTTTCACCGATCTGGACTGGAACGGCACGATTGTGACGCTTCAGAACGCATCGGACGTGGCGCAATTTACGACGATCATCACGCCAAATGTCGATCATATTGTCCGTATGGACAAACTGGCAGGCACGCCGCTGGGCGACCGCTATGCCTTGGCCATTCGCGATGCCGATCTGTGTTTATGCGACAGCCGCATATTGGCGCGTCTGGCCAAGCTGCGCGGAATCAGGCTCGATGTGGTGCCGGGCAGCGACCTGACCGCAGCAATCTTTGCCAGCTTTCTCAGAAGCGGCGACCGGATTGCCCTGATCGGCGGTGACCACAATAGTATTGCCGATCTCGCACCAATCACGCGCGGCATCGAGATTATCCAGCACATGCCGCCGATGGGCATGCTCCACAATGCCGACGCGATGGACGCCGCCGCATGCTTTATCCGCGATGCAAACTGCCGTTTCATCTTCGTCGCCGTCGGCAATCCGCAGGGCGAAATCCTGCTGCATCGCGCGCGCGAACTCGGCGCAACATCGGGCGTCGCGCTGAGCGTTGGTGCGTCCATCGACTTTCTGACCGGTCGCCAGACCCGCGCGCCGCGCCTGATCCAAAGGCTCGGTTTTGAGTGGGCCTATCGCCTTCTCACCGAACCAAAACGACTGTGGCGACGGTATCTGGTCGACGGACCGCGTATTTTTGCGATAGTGATGCGCCGGGGCGACCGGTGAGGCGCGCGGCGGGACGTTTGAAACTGTGCTGAAGAACCTGATCTTCATTGAAATCGTGATCGCAATCGGCACGGTGATTTTTTATATGGCGTCCACGCGCACAACACGGCGCGACGTCGGTATTCTGCCCGGCATCATCTTTGCCGCGATGGCTGCCATTGCGTTCCTGTCACCGAAAATGATCGTGACGCACATTGCGATCGGCTTGCTGCCGCTGATCTTTGGCCGCACGAAACAGAAAGTCGGGATTATCATTGCCGCGGGGCTATTTGCCCTGCCATCGTTGCCGACGAACCTGATGCTGGGCAGCGCCTGGCTTTTCCCGTGGACGGTGCAAACGACTTTGGCGGTTGGAGGCCTCATTGCGATGCTCGTCGCGCCGGGCCGCCTAGGCCGCGCACCGCCATGGGCAGACGCCGGCATGATCATGGTAATCCTCGTCCTGATATTCATTGACGCGCGCGCCGGGGCGCCGATCGGTTATCTCCGTCAGTTTGCGACCTATTTCTTCGATTATGCGATTCCCGTATTTCTGATCACCCGTTCGGCGCGCAATGCCGTCGAATGGCGCACGCTGCTGGCGGCGATGGCCGCTGTCGGCTGCATTTTGGCCGCCATCGTCCTGTATGAAGCGCGGGCAAACTGGCCGCTCTATTCACCGCTCCTGAGCCATTACGGGTTTCAGGTCGAAAATGTCGTGAAATGGCGGGGCGGTGTCATGCGCGCCTATGGCCCGCTCGAGGAAGCCACCGCGCTCGGTGCTGCGCTCGTGATCTGTTTTTGCGCTGCACTGGCAGCGCGCCGCGCTTTTGTTTCGAACCTGGCCTATGTGGCGATCGTCGGGTTTATTGCTGTGGGGACGCTCGCGCCGCAATCGCGTGGTGGGATGATTGGCATCGCAGTCGCGTTCATCGTCAGTTCCTTTTATCGGCGCGGCGTGGCCAGCCTATCGCAGGTCGGGCTTGCCGGCCTGCTGCTGACCGGGGTTTACGCGGGCACCAAAGTGCTGGGGTCGTTCGGCGCGCAAGTCTCAACCAGCCTCGAAGAAGCAAAGGGATCAGGCGATTATCGGACCGAATTGCTCCGCCGCGGCATGGAGGAGTTCTGGAAAAGCCCGATCATCGGCGACAGCTATGCCAATGTCGTCGCGCGCATGCCCGACATGGTTCAGGGCGAAGGCATGGTCGATTTCGTCAACAGCTATCTTTACTTCGCGCTGTTTGCTGGCGGCATCGGGCTTGTGCTTTTCTGTATCTCGTTCCTCGTGCCGATGAGCCGACTGGTCCAGATCCGGCGTTCGCTACCCCCGGGCTCGGCGGAGCGCGACGTCGCCGGTTTTTGCCTTGCAGTGCTGGTGTCGGCGGCCGTGATGATTGCGTTCACATCCTATCTGAAACGGCCAAGCATCTTCTGGCTGGCATCGGCGTCGATGGCGCTGATGATTGTCGTGCCGCGTCGCGCCGTGGCGCGAACGACAACAGCGACACCAAAGGTCAAGACGTCGGACGACCCAATAGCCGTTTGAGTTTGCGCGCGATCCGCTTGAGCGTGGTTGGCGGTTCAAAGAGGTTCAGCTGATCGGCAATCGGCGTTTCGAGGATGTCGCGGGCATCGCGCGCGATCCACTGGCTATATTCCTCAGGACCCGAAAATTTCTGCATCCGCGCCGTATAGGCCGCAAACTGGTCCCAACCGCCCGGGCGGTTCATCCGGCAATAAGGGGATCGCGGATCATCCTGATTATGCGCAAACGACATCGGCAGCGGATAGCCCGAGATCAGGCCCGCACGCGTGATCGCCTTGTGCTCGATGGGCACACCACGGACGAGTGGGTCATGCAGTGAAAAGCGCCGCAGCGTCTCGATCCGACCGAGGAAGATGCATCCCGCGACCCAGACATTGTGGAAAATCTCGTAATCGCCGACGCGGCGGATTTTGTGCGCCGCAACCGCGGCATCCCATTCCTCGGGCAGGAATACCCAAGCCCCGAGCAGGCCGAATCGCGGCTCGGCCACCAACATCTCGGCAAAGCGCGTCATCCAGCCCGCTTCGCCGAGAATATCATCGTCCAGCTTGCCACCCACCCCCGTTGTGCAACCCTTCACGAACCAGTGCCACGGCTCATATTGACCGACATTGGTCGGGTTCAGGTGGCGCTCGACGATGCGATCATCGCGCAATCCGGCAATGTAATCGGTCAGCCCGTCTTCGGACCCATTGTCCCACAAATGGAGCCGGAAATCCGACGGGTCGGCCAGCAGGTGCGCCATCGTCCGCTCGTAATATTCGCGACGGTTCCAGCTAACCATTAGGATCGACGGAATATTGTCGGTCATCGTAGTTTCGCCGCCAGCTTCAAAACGAACCGCACCGCGCGGCTTTCAAGACCGCCAACAACAAAGCGCTTTTGGAAAGCCGTCAGCGGCGTTTTGCAGAACAGGGCATCAACCGCATTCGGCAGAACGATGCTGTAGCCATATTTTTCAGCGATATAATGCATCGCCTTGTCGGTGTAGAAAAACACATGAGCACCATGCTCTGGTCCGATATAGTCCCAATCCTTGCCCTGGCCGAAATATCGCCACGTTCTGACGTAAACATAATCTGGGTTATGCGCGAAAATGCTCGCCACTTCGGCGGCAGGATCGGGAAGATGCTCGAACACTTCACTTGAAACGATAAAGTCCGGCGGCGTCCCGTCCCACGCCACGTCGGCAAAGGGCGACTTCGTATACGTATCGTAATTATAGGCGTTAACACCATGTTCGCGCAAAAGCCGGGGCACAATGCCCAGCCCGCCGCCGAAATCGAGCACGACCGCATCCGATTTAAGCCCGAGATTTTTCAGATAGTGGCGAACAATCCGGAATACATTCAGGTTACGCGCGAGATATTCGGTATCTTCCGGCTGGATGTCCGAGGTGTAGACTTCACCAAGCCAATAAGGCTGTTCGGTCTGGATTGAGTCACAGGATTTGCACTGGAAATAATCGACATCATATTTGCCGAGAACACGGTGCTGGAACTGTTTTTCGCTGTCTCCGCCGCAAAGGCGGCATGCGATCAAAGCTGTGTCCATGAAATCACCGTGCTGCCCCGATCAAAGCTCGTTGGCGCGCGATATGCGTTGCGACGCTTGGGGCGTCAATCATGCTAACCATGAAAGTGGCTGGCGCGCGGCGACGCACCCCGATAAGCCGCTGGGCAGTCGACAAGCCAAGGACTTGATGGGGTGACACGAACAGAAGCGCGACAAGCGGCCAATGCCCGCGCGCTGGCCGGACCCGAAAACACAGGCAGCTTTGCCGGCCACGCCGCGCGCGGCGGCGCGATTGCCTTTGGCGGACAGATATCGCGCCTGATCCTGCAATTGCTGGGCACCGCGATCATGTCGCGCTTGCTTGCCCCTGCCGATTTCGGGCTCATCGCCATGGCGGTGACCGTTACGGGCTTTGTCGGGCTGTTCACCGATATGGGGCTGTCTGTGGCCACCATTCAACGCAGCGAGGTTTCGCAACCGCTGGTCAGCACATTGCTGTTTGTCAATGTCGGCGTCGGCTTGATCCTGATGCTGCTGGCTGCACTCGCCGCGCCGCTTGCCGCCCTGCTTTATGATGATCCGCGCGTGACGCTGATCGTCATCGGGATGGCGGTGTCAATCCCGCTGGCCGCTGCGGTTGCCCAACATAATGCCTTACTGGCGCGCGCGATGCGCTGGATGCCGCTGCAGTTGATCGCGGTTGCCAGTCAAGCCATCGGCCTTGTTGTCGGTGTGCTCCTCGCCTCGAAAACCGATGCTGGCGTCTGGGCGTTGGTCGCGCAGATGATCACGGCGAGCCTTGTCACGCTGATCCTCACCTGGATTGTCTGCGACTGGCGACCATCGCGCGTCGAAAACTGGCGCGTCGCACGCGCAGAACTTGGTTTTGGGGCGAATGTCACGGGCTTTTCGCTGCTCAACTTTCTCCATCGCCAGTTTGACAATGTCCTGATCGGGTGGCGCTGGGGCGCGGTCGAGCTCGGCTTTTATGCCCGCGCCTATAATCTGCTAACGCTGCCCATCGGCCTCATCAACGGATCCTTATCGTCCTCCGCCATACCGATTTTGGCAAAGTGCAAGGATGATCCCGAACGGTGGAACGCGGCCTATTTGCGACTGGCGACTGTCACGGCGTTTCTGGGTTGCGGCTTGTGTGCGATCCTGTTTGTGATCGCAGAACCCCTCGTCGACATCATATTGGGGCCGGGCTGGAGCGAAGTCTCGGTTATCTTCCGCGTGCTGGCAATCTCGTCGATTTTCGGCACGGCCTCGAACTCATGCGGGTGGGTCTTCATCAGCCTGGGCCGCACGCGCCAGTATTTCTATTGGTCGCTGTTCGGCTGCCCGCTCTATGCGTTGTCGTTTGTCATCGGCTTGCCGTGGAAAGCACAAGGCGTCGCGATTGGCTATGCCATCTGCGCCTTTGCGCTGACGCCGCTCTATTTCATGTATGCCGCGCGCCAGACGACGATCCGTTACAGGACCATTGCGCGCTGGATCGTCCCGGTGCTGATGACGGCGATGCTCGCAATCGGCGCGGGCGAACTCATCAACCTGACGACGGCGGGGGCGCATGATGTTGTCCGCATCGCCGTCGGGGGGCTCACTGTTGGCCTCGTCTATGCGGCACTTGGCGGTGCCTGTCTTTACGGGTTGTCGCATTACCGGCCGATGCAGACCATGCTGCACGATGTTGCCGCGCCGCTATTTCGCCGGCTTGGCTTGGGGTCCGGAGCTTGAGCCTGAAAATCCTCGTGGCGACCGAAGACCTGACGTTCAGCGTCAGCCTTAGTCACGCCTATAAAGCGCTGGGGCACGAAGTGAGCGCGGGGCTTCCCGAACTGTATCTCGGCTTGCGCGATTTCGACCTCATTCATTTTCACTGGCCCGAAGAACTGACCGGATGGGCCATGCCGCCGTCACCGCGCGCCGTGCGCCGCGTGCTCGACCGGATGGACTCGCTGAAGCCGCAGACGAAGATGGTCTGCACGGTCCACAACCTGTTGCCGCATGCCGACCGGAGCGGCGAGTCCGAAGCGCTTTACGCCGCCTTTTATGCGCGGATGGACGTCATCGGCCACTTCTCGGAAAGTTCGCGCACCGCTGTTCTCTCACGTTTTCCCGCCATTCCTGTCGATAAACACATCATCCATGGGATGCAGGATTTTGGCAATCTTCGCGCTTATGGCATCGGCAAAGCAGCAGTGCGGGCGCGGCTTGGCGTTCCCGCCGATGCCATCGTCGTTGCGGCCATCGGGCAGTTGCGCTCGCTCGGCGAGCTCGGCCTGTTGTCCGATGCCATTGCCAAGCCAGGCCTACCACCGGTCCACCTGCTCCGTGCGTTCCGCCCGCCAAATGTCAGCAGCATTGCTGACCGGGCACGGCGCAAATATCTGATGCGCTCGTTCGATCGCCTGCCATCGACTGTGCTTGATGGCTATCTCGACGATGCAGAACTTGTCGCGGTGTGCGAAGCGGCGGATATCCTCATCATCCCGCGCATGGAAAACCAGCTGAATTCGGGTGTGCTGCCACTGGCGATGACGTTTGGCACGGGCATTGTCGCGCCCGATTGCGGCGTGTTCCGCGAGACGCTGGCGGGATCGATGAACGAACTTTACGCAGCCGGTGATCCGGGTGCGATGGCCAAAGCAATCGCGCGGCTCGCGGCCAAGGATGCCGATGCGGTGCGTACCAGCAATCTTGCGCTCGCAGCGGATTGGGGCTGGCCGCGCGGGGTGTCGCGCATCCTGTCGGCGCTGTCGAAATGACTGTCGCTGTCGTCATCGTCAATTACCGGACAGCGCAGATGACGCTCGATTGCGTCGCGGCGCTGGCGGGCGAACGCGCGGCAATTCCCGATCTGCGTATCGTTGTCGTCGATGGCGGATCGGGCGATGGATCGGCGGACATATTGCGGGCGGGGCTGGTGGTCTATCCTTGGGTCACGCTGCTGCCGCTCGATGTCAACGGCGGCTTTGGCTGGGCGAATAATCAGGGGATGTTGCCCCTGATACAAAGCGAAAACCCGCCTGATTTCATTCACCTGCTCAATCCCGACAGCATTATCGAGCCGGGCGCCGTCGTTGCGTTGCGTGACACGCTGCTGGCGCACCCAAGCTGTGCAGCGGCGGGCAGCCAGCTGATCAATCCCGACGGGTCCGAGTCAGGCTCGGCGTTCCGCTTCCCGTCGGTTGCGCGCGAGTTTTTTCGCGGTGGCCAGATGAACCGGATCGGGCGAATGCTGGGCGTGTCCGAAGGGATCGTCTTTCCGGATGGCCCTGCCGTCGTCGAATGGGTCACGGGGGCGAGCATGATGCTGCGCGTTGACGCCTTGCGCAGCGTCGGCCTGTTCGACACGGGATTTTTCCTTTATTTCGAGGAAGTCGAGCTAATGCACCGCCTGACCCGCGCCGGATGGGACATGCGCTTTGCTCCCGCCAGCCGCGTCATGCATGTCGGCGGGGCTGCAACGGGGGTGACCGATGCCGAACTGCACCACCGGACAAGCATTCCCGATTATCTCTTTGCATCGCGCCGCCGTTTTTTTGCGCGGGCTTATGGTGCAGCAGGGGCACGCAACGCGACGCGCGCGTGGCTGGCGGGCAATCGGGTGCTGCGCTTGTTGAAAGCCATTGGCATGGTGAAGACCCGCCCGCCCGCCGATGCCGAACGCGCAGGGATGCGGCGTCACGGGATTGCCGCCAGCGCGTTTGATTTGACGCCTGCCATCACCCGATGCGACGACGCACCCGGCACGCCACCCGAATGGACGAAGTATCAATGACGCCCAGCCTCGCTTTCGTGACGCCATCCTACCCGCCCGATCTGGAACGGTGTGCGCTGCTGGTGGAATCGCTCGACCGCTTCGGGCCATCCTTCAAGCATTACATTATCGTCGACCGTGCCGACATGGCCGTTTTCGCGCATCTCGCCAGTCCGCGCACGATCCTGATCGAAGCCGAAAGCGTCATTGATCGCCGCTTCATCCGCATCCCGTGGAAAGGCAGCAGCTGGTATAACTGGCGCGCGCTGCCGATGCGCGGCTGGATCAGCCAGCAGGTTTACAAGCTCGCCGCCGTAAAGGTCGTGCCCGAAGACATTCTCGTCATGACCGATTCGGATACGACGTTCGTGCGCGCCTTCACAGTCGATGATTTTATGGTCGGCGGCAAAACCGGACTGCTCGATGTCGACTATTGCGCGGGCATGGTCCCCGCGTGGACCGACGTGGCCACCAAATTGCTCGGCCTGAAAAGCGCGCCGCCGCTGCGTGGCCATGTCGGCAATCTCATTGCCTGGCGGCGCGAGCATATCACCCAGCTCCACGCGCATATCGAAGCCGCAACCGGCCTGCCGTGGCAGATTGCCATCGCGCGCCAGCGCACGTTTTCCGAATATATCCTTTATGGCATCTTCCTGCGCCAAGTGCTCGGCTACGCCGCATCACATCACGCGCCATCGACGCGCTCGCTTGTCAAACAACCGTGGGATCATGACTTGTCGACGCAGTCCGGCCTGAAAGCCTATTTCGATGCCATCGAGCCCGACAACATTGCGATCATGATCCACTCGAAAGACGGCCTGCCGGTCAGCGCTGCACGGCCCTATTTCGAAGCCTTGTTTGCCGCGGGGCTTGCTGGCGGCAAATAAGCGGCGGCGGCGCGCGCTTTCGGCGCATCTTTCAACGGTTGTCCCAGATATTCGCGCAGGCCCCATGCCCCGTAGCGACCGGGTGCCGCCACATCCTGCATCAGGACCATCATGTCGCCGTTCCGCGCCGCCCAGCCGTCGATATAGCGGCGATAGGCGGTCTCCATCTGCGGCGCGCGGTTGATCGCTTTGAGCATCGGAATATTTTCGGGCAATATGATATGCTGCCCCGCTTCATACATGATCAGACGGACGCCATAACGATCCGCCGACGCGCGATGCGGATCGGTCTGCGCCAGTGCCTGCGCGATGCTCGCATCGACGCCGACAAAGATATTCTCGATGCCGCTGTCGAGCGGATATTTGGCTTTGTCGAACGAGAAATAGGGCGCAATCGCCAGTGCATCGACCCATTTGGCGGTATCTTCGAAACCGAGCACCATGTTCGATGTGTCGGCATAGGCATTTTGCGTTGCCGCAATGCGCACGAGCGACTCTGGCCGGTCCTTATACACGGCTGTCCAGACTTTCATGATCTCGGTCGTGCGCTGGGCATAGCGACGCAGCAGCGCTTCATAATTGTTTTTCGGCGAAAGGCCGCGCTCGATCCCCTCGCGCTGGGCACGCTGGAACTGCCCGTTGAAAACCGAATTCCAGACTTCGTTCCCCAGCTCGACATGCGCAACCAGCTTGGGATCGAGATTGGCGTGAACATATTCGGCAAAGCGCCGCTGGTAATCATCATCGGCGTGATAGGGCAGCGTGAACCACGGGCTGACCTGCGCTTCGTTCGCGAGCGCGACCAGATCCTCGACCGCCATGCCATCATCGGTTTCCTGACTGGCATTGGTCACTTGCTTGCGCGCGCCCCACGTCAGCACCGGTGTCGTCGTCTGGTTCATGACCGCGAGATAGCGCATGACCTTGAATCCACGGACCGATTCGACAAACGCAGGATTGAAACGGATTTTCGGATCCATCGTCGTTTCGCGGCAATCGATATTGCGCATGGGGTTTGCCGGATCGATGTTGGTGACTTGCAAATAGATGTTGTCGATCGACTCGCGGTCGTTGGACGGCACCCGCGTCTGCCAGCGAAAACGGATATTGTTCCGGCCCGGGAATTGCTGGGTCACACTGCCATGCCAGACGGCAGCGATGTCGCCTTTGCCGGTGTAGCGGCAGATGATCTCTGCAAAACCATTGGTAAAGTTCGGATGGTTCATCGAGCGGAAGGCAATGGCACCCGCCGGTATCGGGCGCATCCAGCCATCGCCATCGATTAACTCGGGCGGCACGGCCTGCCACCCCTTTCCCTGCAATGCCATTTGCCAGCGGTTGCCGAGAATGAGATTGGCGTAAATCCGGTTGTTGTTCCACCACGTCGCGCTGCCGATATTGATGCCGAGCGCGAGCGGCAGGCGCGTCGCGGGCTTTGCCGTATCGCTCGATTGCGCTTGCGTTCCGCTCGAACAGCCGGTGACAGCCCAGAGCATGGCGAATACGGTCAACAGCCGGTGGATCATCATAGAAACGATTCCTTATTGCCCTGTGGCTAGTGTAAGCGCGTGACGGCGCAACGAAAAGGTGCATATGTCCGCCACCTCAACCAACCGGGGCTTTCGGTTTGCGCATTGCTTATCTCGTCAATTGCTATCCGGCACCAAGCCACAGCTTTATCCGCCGCGAAATCGACGGTGTGCAGGCGGCGGGCATCGGCGTCATTCCCTATTCGATCCGCCCTGCACCCGCCAATCTGCCCGATCCCCGCGATGAAATTGCGCGCGGCGATACGATCACGGTTCTTGATAAGGGGATCATCGCGCTTCTCGGGTCGCTGATGATCGAAGCGATCCGGCATCCGGTCGGGTTTTTTCGTGCGCTGGGCTGTGCATATCGCATGGCGCGCGCGTCCTCGAATGGTGCGTGGCGGCAGATGGCCTATCTTGCCGAGGCGGCATGGCTGAAGCGTGACTGGCGCGCCGAAGCGATCGCCCACGTCCACGCGCATTTCGGGACGAACCCGACAGCCGTGGCGCGGCTCGCGCATGTCTGGGGCGGGCCGACGTACAGTTTTACCGTCCACGGCCCCGACGAATTCGACGCGCCCGGCGCCATCGACCTTGGCGGAAAAATCGCTGATGCGGCCTTCGTCGCCGCGATCAGCAGCTATGGCCGCAGCCAGCTGATGCGCTGGGCCGCGCCTGCCGACTGGCCCAAAATCAAGATGGTCCGTTGCGGTGTCGACAGCGGCTTCCTCGACGCCGAAGCATCTGACCCGCCCGATAATGCAACGCTGTGCTGCGTCGCGCGGCTGGGCCCGCAAAAGGGGCTGCATATCCTTGTCGATGCGGTCGCGGTGGTGGCGTCCGAGCGGCCCGATCTGCGCGTTGTTGTCCTTGGTGATGGTCCGTTGCGCAGTGCCCTGGAGGCGCAAGCGGCCATGCGAGGGGTCTCCGCGAACATAAACTTCGCCGGGATGGCAAGCGGCGATGCCGTGCGCCAGCATCTGATGGACGCGCGCGCCTTCGTGCTGCCGAGCTTTGCCGAAGGATTGCCGGTCGTCCTGATGGAAGCGCTCGCGCTGCGCCGTCCGGTCCTCACGACATGGGTGGCGGGAATCCCCGAGCTGGTCGATGCACAGGTTGGCTGGCTGTCGCCGCCGGGTGATGTCGCCGCTCTGGCCGCGTCGATCCGCGCCGTACTGGATACCCCCGTCGCGCAGCTGGCCGCGATGGGCGATGTCGGCCGCGCGCGGGTTCGGGCGATGCATGATTCGATGGCCAATGGTGCGCAGCTTGCCGCGCTGATCAAAGCGAGTGCTGCCTGATGCTTGGCACGGTGGCCGCGTTGCTGGCGGGCGTGGCAGGGTTTCCGCTGGTCATCCTGACAATCGAAACGCTTGCTGGCCTGCGCCGTCCGCAAGGCGCTGCTTTGGATGGCCCTACGCCGCGAACGACAGTCATCATCCCGGCGCACAACGAAGAGGGCGGCATCGCCGCAACCGTCGCTGCCATCAAACCGAGCGGCGTCGACATCCTGGTCGTTGCCGATAACTGCACCGATGCCACTGCAAAGCGCGCGCGGGTAGCCGGGGCAGACGTCGTCGAGCGTCATGATGCGTCGGCGCGCGGCAAGGGGTATGCGCTGGCGTTCGGTCGCGAAGCCTTGCGCGACGATCCACCCGATGTGGTCATCATTCTCGACGCGGATTGCGCGCCCGATGGCGATGCGCTGTCCCGATTGGCCCGACACGCAGCACGCGCGGGTCGCGCCGTCCAAGCGCGCAACGAGCTGCAAACGCGCACCGATGACCCGCCGATGACACGGATTTCAAACTTCGCCTTCTCGCTGAAAAATGTCGTGCGCCAGCGCGGGATGATGCGGATTGCGGGCACCTGCGTTTTGACCGGAACGGGAATGGCGTTCCCGTGGGACCAGTTCCGCGACGCGCCGCTGGCGACCGCCGACAGCGTCGAAGATCTGGCGATTGGCCTTGCGCTCGTCCGCCGTGGTCATGCCCCTGTCTATCTGGATGATGCCCGCGTCACGAGTCCGGCGGCATCGGGCACCGCCGCTGTGACACAGCGGACGCGCTGGGAACATGGGTTTATCGCCACGGCCTCGCGCGTTGCGCCGCGCATGATCGGGCATGGCATTGCGCGCCTCGATTGGCACGCATTCTGGCTGGGGCTGCATCTGATGGTGCCGCCGCTCGCGCTGACTTTTGGTTTGGCGGTATGTGTGCTCGCGATTGCGATAGGGCTGGGTTTATTTTCAACGCTGATGCCTGCGCTGGTTTTGGGCACTATCATCGCATGCGCGGGTATCTGCGTGCTCGGCGGTTGGGCACAGGTCGGGCGCGCTGCCCTGCCCTTTGCGATGCTGGTCCGCGTGCCGCTTTACATCGCCTGGAAACTGCCGATTTACCTCAAGCTCACGCGCGGTGCGGATCGCCGATGGACCCGCACCGAGCGCGATTGAGCATTACTTGGCGGCAGCCGGTGCCGCTGCTGCACCCGGCTTGGCGGGCGGTGCAAAGCCCGTCTGATATTCGATTTTCGCTTTTGTCCGCGCTTCCTTCAGGCGCGCTTCACCCAGCTTTGACAGCGATTGCGAGCGCAGCACGCGCACGGCAGCGGCGCGGGCATCGGCGGCAGGGAGCGGTTCAGGCTTGCTGCCGGTGATCACATTGACCGTCACCTGACCATTGCTCGGGACGACGAACGGCTCGCCCTTGGGCAGCGACAGGATTTTCTGCATCTGCTCGGGCGGCACCGATGCCGAATCAACCGCGCGGTTGGCACGCTGGAACGGAATGTTGAGCTTTTGCAGGACAGCAATCACTTCGGCCTGCGTTTTGGCGGGCTCAAGCGCGGCAAGACGCGTCGGGTCGGCGGGCGTTGCAAATGCGATCTGGTCAACGCCATAAATCTGGCGGCCCGCAAACAGGCTGGGGTTGCTCGCCATGAATTTGTCGACTTCGGCGGCCGTTGGCACCGGAATCGAATCATTCGTGCGCTTGGCCAGCTTTTCGACAAGCAGCGATTCGTTACCCGGCGCTGTTCGACAATGAAGGAGGGATCACGATCGAGGCCGGTTTCCTTCGCCGCCTGCGCCAGCAAACGCCGGTCCACCAGCCGCTGGAGAAGTTGCTGCTGCACCAGCTTTTTGTCGACACCCGCCGGCACTTGCGCCTGGCCCAGCTCGGCATTCAGTTCGGGCAGTGAGATTTCTTCGCCATTGACGATTGCAACCACCTGATCGGTCGGTTTTTTGGAACAGCCCGCCAGCGCCACACCCAAGGCAACCGTTGCTACGAGTCCGAACCGGCGCACTGCGCCTCCCCCATTTATCATCATTAATGCCTTTCGTGGTCGCTTGAATGGATCATCGATACAGGATAACGCTTACGAATTGCAACGAAAGCACGCCCTTGCACACGATTTATGATTGGCTGACTGTCGCGATATTCGCGGGCCTGATCGTATTGTTCCTCCAGCGCTCGATGCAGGATGCGCCAACAGATAAGCTATGGCATTATCTGGTGGCCTCGGCGGGATGCGCGGTAACCAATTATTTTGGCAACGAAGGCGTCGAGCTTGGCAGCACGGCGATGCACCTGATTGCGGTCGTCGCGTTGGCCGCGACGGGGGCGTTTGTGGTGTATTTCATCCGGCCCTTCCCGATCTGAATCCCCCGGTCGATATGACCGAAACCATTGAAACCGAACCAAACTCCAAATCGCGTGCGGTCGTGCGCTGGGTTTTGCTCGCGGTGGGCGCAGCAGCGATCATTGTTTTTGCAACGACGCAGACCGCCGTGCCGGATCGCCCGGATCCGCGCGGCGCCGCAGTAACGCTACCCCTGTCGCCGGATCCGGTGGAGCCTGCGCCGTTGACGTTCCAGCCCAATATCGCCCCCGCCGACGCCGAAGCGATGAACGCCATGCGCCGCGATTATGGAGGGCCGATTGTGGCAGCAAAGCCATTGATCGCGCCACGCATTTTTGAACGGCAGGCCGACCTGCAACGCGCCGTCGACTGCCTGACGCAGGCCGTTTATTATGAAGCAGCGTCCGAATCGGCAGAAGGCCAGCGGGCCGTGGCGCAAGTCGTGCTCAACCGTGTCCGCGATCCCAATTACCCATCATCGGTGTGCGGCGTGGTCTATCAGGGGTCCGAGCGGCGCACCGGTTGCCAGTTTACCTTCACGTGCGACGGGGCATTGGCGCGCAAACCCGATCCGTTCCTGTATACCCGGGCACGACTGGTTGCGGTTGCCGCTCTGTCGGGCCGCGTCGAACCGCTTGTCGGCCTTGCCACGCATTACCACACCAGACAGGTCGTCCCCTACTGGCGGACCGATCTCGTCAAGTTGCGCACAGTCGGCGCGCATATTTTCTATGGCTGGCAGGGCCGCGAGACATCCGGCCGCGGGCTGCGCAGCGGCTATGCCGGGATCGAGCCGGTGATCACGCCCCCCCTACTCACGCCGGGATTGTTGCCCGATATCCTGCCGACCATCGACGGGCTCGAAAATGGCAGCAATCCGTTTACCGCGCCGATACCCGATGATCGGATCAAAGGGCCAAAGCTGCCACCGCAGGATTTCGGCCGGATGCGTGCCGATGAAGGCGCGGGCGAGCTGGCAATCGGTCAATCGGGTGCGCTGGAAGCCGACAATCGATCGGGCACGTTGGCGCGACCCTGAACAAAACGCTAGAGTTTGATGACTTTTGATTGATCCATACTTCTCGTCATTCCCGCGCAGGCGGGAATCCAACGCCCACTATCGAGCCTCGGGCGTTGGACCCCCGCCTTCGCGGGGGTGACGACACTTTGAACGTCAACCTAATGTCATCACGCCCTAGGCAACTTTCCAGAGTAACTGGCGCGCTTTGGGAGACACCGACGCCGCAAGATCGGACGCAAACTCGCGCAACAAGGTATAGGCCTTTTCGGTATCATTTTCGACACATGACATGCGCACCAGCACACCATCGGGAATCAGGCCATTCAGGTTTTCCACCACGACAGCCCAGCGCTGCTGCGCCCAGCTGGTCGGCAACGATGACCCCAGCCGGGTCCAGTAAAGCACTTGTTCGACGCGCATCGCGCTGCTCGCGGTAAAGATCCGCGCCGGCACTTTTTCGCCATCACCGAATACTACCGGCTGAATAATCGTCTTGCTCAATTGATACCCCCCGACCGGATAACAGACTTCGGGCCGGTGGAGCTGGAGCAGACCGTCCTGCACGCTGCTATAGGCGACGAGGAACATCACCATTTCACCGTCCGACCGCGTGTAAACACGCGTCAGCACTTCATCATACAGCCGGTCCGCCGTCGCATCGGGCGGCGGCAAAACGAGACCGCTGGTCGTTTCAAACTTCCAGTTGGCAAAGTTCTTGGGAATGATAGCGTCGAGCCCGCCCTTGCCCAGTTTCGTTGGTCCAGGTTGCGGTTGACGGGCATAAGCCACACCAGCGGCACCCAGCAAGGCAATGCCGCTGAGCACATTGCGACGCGACAGCGCACTGGCGCCGGGAGTCACATCGTCGGTCATATATGTGTCGGTCATATATGTGCTTTCGTGCGTTTACGGTCGATGAGGCGCGACACCGCCGAATCGATCGCGAAAATCGTCAGCAGCGCGGTCACAAACATCGTGAGCCCGGCAAAATTGTGCAGGAACCCCTGCGCCGCCGATTCGCTGACATGATAGGTCAGCAGAATAAGGATGATGACGCGGACGAAATTGGCAAATACCGCCACCGGCAGGATCGTCGCCAGCAGGAAGATCGAATAGCCCACCCGCGCACCGCGCTGGAGGTAAACGTAGAAACTGGAAATTGCCGACAGCGAGACCAGCGAGTTCAAGCCCGAACAGGCCTGCGCCACCAGCAATTGATATTGCCCGATCTGGATCGTCACGCCCGCGCCGCCAATGGGATAGCCAAGCTTATAAAGCAGCAGCACCGAATATTGCGAAATATAGGTCTTCAGCGGATTAGTGACCGCCGCGACCAGCGTGTCGGGTGGCGGCACGATGAACGCCATGTAGAGCAGTGGAAACCACAAAAGCCGCATCGCTTTCATGCCGATCAATCCGTAAAGAACCGACATGATCACGCCGTAGACCAGATAGCCCTCGATCTCGATGATCTGCGTAATCTTTGCGATGGTGGCAAGAATCAGCAGCGGAATGAACAGCACCAGCATACGCCTGAGCGGCACGGGCTCCGCAATTTGCTGCACCTCGGGCCATAGCCGCCAGATCAACCACGCGCCGGTCACCAAAACAATCGGACCGTGCCCGCCCGACTCAGTCGACCAGCTGGCATCGACAATATAGCCCAGCGTCGGCGCAGTCAGCGCGACCAGCCCCGCAAGAAGCACCCACTGGTCGATAGTGATTGATTTCAAACGCGAAACGACCGAGCGCGGCGCGGGCGCGACGGGTGACGTCTGGGCCACATCCTCTACCATCATATCGGCCATGATCGTTCGCTAGCATTCCCGCCATATTCTGGCAATCTATGTCGGTTAACGCCGGGTGTTTGCCCCTGAATGGCACTTGCGGAAGCGTTTCGTCACAGTCAAAGATGCGCATTGAGAGTAACCGGGGGTAGAGTGACCGCGCGCATAACAGCCATGTCCGACGTCATGCGCGATCCGGAATTTGCAAAAGCCCATGCGCGGCTGGTTGCGGACAAATCGACGCAGTTTGAATTGCCGGCTTTCGTGCCACCCGAAATCCCCGCCTGGATCAAGCCGACCGGTGAATTTTTCAAATGGTTGCTGCCGGCGTTTCCCTATATTTTCTGGGGTGCCGTCGCGCTGGTTGTCGGACTTGTTGCCTGGTTCATCGTCAATGAATCGCGCGGCATGGCATTTCGCTGGCCGTGGCAGCGCAAGCCCGGTGCCGAGGAAGAAGCCGAGTGGGCACCCGATGAAACGGCGGCCCGTGCTCTGCTCACCGAAGCCGAAGCCCTGGCAGCAGCAGGGCGCTATGCCGAAGCCGCGCGGTTGCTGCTTCGGCG
>JAYWFN010000121.1:0-11463 GCA_043778785.1 Sphingomonas sp.
GAATCCCCTTTGTCAACACTTCCTAGATTCGATAGCCACATGATCGCTTCTTGATAGCGGGCCATGAGATCAAATTTCTTATGATCGATTAGAAAAACAAGTTCGTTGACGTCCCAATTGACTGTGTTCCAGTCATGTGGGAGAAATTGACATTCCTGCCAAAGTTCATGGTGATTTGAGTCAGCCCTCACACGATGGTTACGCAACTCCGTTGCTGTTGCGGTCAACGCTTCGTGGGCTTGAGAAATTTTGAAATAAATCGCCCAACCCCAAGCTTTTTGCTCAGTAACCTGTCGGTGGGCCTCTTTCTCACGGTCATGCCGAAGCGCTAAAAATTGCGCTCCCATCGTCACACCGCCACCGAGGAGTGCAGCCAATAACTCACTGATCCCAGGAGTGAGCCAAATCCTTAACGTGGCCTCTAACATAAGTCCCCCAACACTTTCTCTGCCAACTTCTCAGCCACATCCCCCTTCGCCATCGTCTCCCAACTCTCAACCCCGTCTGCCGTCACGACATGCACCGTGTTCGCAGCACCCCCCATCACGTCGCCGGACACATCATTGGCGATGATCCAGTCGCAGCCTTTGCGCGCCAGTTTCGCCTTGGCGTTCTCGATCACATTTTCGGTCTCGGCAGCGAAGCCGATGAGGAGTTTGGGGCGTTGCGGGCTGCGCGCCAGCGTCGCCAAAATGTCGGGATTTTCGACGAGGGTGAGCGTCGGCATTACCCCGCTGCCGTCCTTTTTGATCTTCTGCGCGGCGTTTTCGACACGCCAGTCGGCGACGGCGGCGACCATGATCGCGGCATCAGCGGGGAGGGCGGCATCCACCGCAGCGGCCATTTCGCGCGCGGTTTGCACGTCGACACGGGTCACGCCCGGTGGTGTATCCAGCGTTACGGGGCCGGCGATCAGCGTGACACGTGCGCCTTTGCTTGCGAGCGCGGCGGCAATCGCGAAACCCTGTTTGCCCGAGGAGCGATTGGCGATGTAGCGCACCGGGTCAATTGGTTCGTGCGTGGGGCCGGCAGTGACGATGATGTGGGGCACTTAATTCCGACCGCCCTCACCCCGCTCGCTTCCAAGCGAGTCGCCCTCTCCCGCATGCGGGAGAGGGAAGAAGGCAAGCGCCGCGGCAAAGATCGCATCGACGTGTGGCAGGCGACCGGGGCCATATTCGCCGCAGGCCATCGTCCCCTCGTCGGGCTCCATCACCGTGACGCCGTCTTCGCGAAGCTGCGCGACGTTGCGGCGGGTGGCGGTGTGCTGCCACATGCGCACGTTCATCGCGGGAGCGACGAGGACGGGCTTGTCGGTGGCGAGGAGCAATGTGGTCGCGAGGTCATCGGCGTGGCCATGCGTCATCCTCGCCATGATGTCTGCGGTCGCAGGGGCAACGACGACAAGGTCGGCTTCGCGACTAAGCGCGATATGCCCGATCTTCGACTCGCGCTCTAGATCCCAGAGCGTCTCACACACCGGTTGTTCGCTGAGCGCCGCGAGCGTCATCGGCGTCACGAACTTCGCGCCCGCTTCGGTCAGGACGCAGCGGACGGGCATGTCGGCGCGGCGGAACAGACGGATCAGCTCGCAGACCTTATAGGCCGCAATGCCGCCGCTGATGATCAGGAGGATTCGTTTGCCCTGCATGGTGCTCACGATAAGGCCCAGAATGCCCCGGCGCCAGCCACCGCAGCAAGGATCGCGGTAAGCATGTATCGCCACGACCCGTTGCCGCCTGATCCCATGAGTGTGATTTCGGCGAGCGGCGGGGCGGGGGGTGCGGCGCCCTTTGCCGGAAACGCGTCTTCGATGCGCTTCACGAGGTCGGGCAGGCGCGAGAGGGTGCGCAAGTTTTCGACGATGCTGTCGGCAACCTGCGCTTCGGGGCCAAGCTCGCCGCGCAGCCAGTCGCGGACATAAGGCGCGGCGGTTTCCCACATGTTGATCTCGGGATCGAGCGCCGAGGCGACACCTTCGACCATGACCATCGTTTTCTGGAGCAGCAGCAGATGCGGCTGCGTCACCATGTCAAAATCGCGCGTGATCGCGAACAGGCTGTCGAGCATGTTGCCGACCGACATATCCTTCACCGGAAGCCCGCGCATCGGTTCGCCGACGCTGCGCAATGCGGTGGCAAATTCGGCGACATTGTGGTGCGCGGGGACATATTGCGCTTCGAAATGGATTTCGGCGACGCGGCGGTAATTGCCGGTGATCAGGCCGAAGAGAATTTCGGCGAGCCAGCGCCGCGCCTTGCGGTCGATGCGCCCCATAATGCCGAAATCGATGGCGATCAGCTCGTCACCACCCGACGAATTGCGGCGCGCCATCAGGTTGCCCTGGTGCATGTCGGCGTGGAAGAAACCTTCCGAAATCGCCTGACGCAGGAAGCCGCGGACGAGGACACGAGCGAGTGCGGGGCGATCAATACCCGCTGCATCAAGCGCTGCGATGTTCGAGAGCTTGATCCCGTCGATCCATTCGAGCGTCAGCACAGTGCGTGAGGTGCGCCGCCAGTCGATGGTCGGGATGATGAACCCCGGCTCGGCAGTCATCGCGGCGGCGAGTTCGGACGCAGACGCTGCCTCGCGTCGCAGATCGAGCTCGCGCATTGTCCATTGGCGGAAGGTTGCAATCGTCAGGCGCGGGCGCAGGCGGGCGAACTCGCCGCCCATTGCCTCGACGTGCGCGGCGGCCCACTCATAGGTCTCGAGCGCTTCGGCAAAGTCTTTCTCGACGCCGGGGCGGATCACCTTGATCGCGACTGTTGTGCCTTCGGTCGTGACCGCACGGTGGACTTGGGCGATGGAGGCGGCACCGACGGGCTCCTCCTCGATGCTGGTGAAAAACGCCTCGACCGGCTGCGTCAGGCCACGTTCAATTGCGGCCTTGATCATCGGGAACGGCAGGGGGGGCAGCCTGTCCTGCAATCGGAGCAAGTCGTTGGCGGCATAGTCGCCGACCAGATCGGGCCGGGTGGCGAGCGCCTGGCCGAGCTTGATTGCGGCGGGACCGATGGCTTGGAAAGCATCCGCATAAGCAGGCTGCCTGGGGACACTGGCACCAAAGCGGGCAATGCGGATCAGGCGCTTGACGGGCAGGGGCGTCAGCGGGTCGCGCTCGATCCCCGTCAGCGCGCCATGCCGCGCCAACGTCCGCGCCCATTTCATCAGGCGCCAGATATGCGTCACGGGACGGGTCATGTAAAAACCGCTTGGGCTGAGCTTGTCGAAGCCTTGTCTTTCTTTTTGATGAGAGGCGCAAAGAAGGGCAGCCCTTCGACAGGCTCAGGGTGAACGGATTTCTTTTTCAAATCTTCCACCCCGAATGAATCGCTACCAGTCCGCCGAGCATCGGCTCGACTTTGGTCTGCACAAACCCGGCATCGGCGATCATGCCCTCGAACGTCGGCATATCGGGAAAACGGCGGATCGATTCGATGAGATAACGATACGAATCCTGATCGCCCGCGATCATCTGGCCGATCTTGGGCAAGACCCTGTGCGAATAGGCGTCATAAATGTCGCCGAATCCCGGCCAGACCGTGGTCGAAAATTCGAGGCAGAAAAACCGCCCGCCGCGTTTCAGGACACGGTGCGCCTCGCGCAGTGCCTTGGGGATGTCCGTTACATTCCGGATGCCGAAAGCGATGGTGTAGGCGTCGAAACTCTTGTCGGGAAACTGCAGCGTCTCGGCATTGGCTTCGGTCCAAACGAGGCCATCGATGCCGCGATCGGCTGCGCGGTCGATGCCTACGGCCAGCATGTCGGGGTTGATGTCTGCCACCGTAATCGCAGCGCCTGATGGTGCCATCCGAAACGCGATGTCGCCGGTCCCGCCCGCCATATCGAGGATATATTCTCCGACGCGGGGTTTGACCCGTTTGACGAACCGGTTTTTCCAAAGCCGATGCATGCCGGCCGACATCGCATCGTTCATCCGGTCATAATTTTGCGCGACGCTGGTGAAGACGTCACCAACGCGGGCGGTCTTTTCGGATTCGGCGATTTGCTCGTAACCAAAGGATACAGTTCTGGGTGCGCTGCTCACAAAAACTCCGTTCGTCCTGAGCCTGTCGAAAGACTGTCCTGCCCCTTTAGCAATGGCGCGGAAGAAGGACAGCCCTTCGACAAGCTCAGGGATACGGTTTGTGTTGTGAGATTTGCTTTTCTATGGCGTCGACGTGCCTGAACTTCCCGAAGTCGAAACAACGGTGCGCGGGCTGGAGCCAGCGCTGCTTGGCGCGCGCCTGATGCGCGTTGATGTACACCGCCCCGATCTGCGCCGCGCGATCCCGGTTGACCTGCGCCAGCGGATGACCGGCGCGCGGGTCACGGGGCTTTTGCGCCGTGCGAAATACGGGATTGTCGAAACGGATCGCGGCGACAGCATGATCTTTCACCTCGGCATGTCGGGGCGCTGGCGGGTCGATGCCGGTGCGATCGGGACGCATGATCATCTGGTGCTCGAAACCGATGCGGGGCGGGTGCTGGCGCTGTGCGATCCGCGGCGGTTCGGGTCGCTCGATCTCGTCGATACAGTGGCGCGTGATCAATGGCCGCCTTTTGCCGCGCTGGGGCCAGAGCCGTTGGGGCCGGATTTCGATGCAGCGCATCTGAAGGCTGTGTTCGCGGGCCGAGCAGCACCGATCAAGGCGTTGCTGCTCGACCAGCGTGTCGTGGCGGGGCTGGGCAATATCTATGTGTGTGAAGCGCTCAACATGGCGGGGATCGCACCAACGCTGGCGGCGGGACGGGTTTCGAAGCCCCGGCTCGAGCAACTTGTTACCTCAATTCGCGATGTGCTGTCAGCGGCGATCCTGGCGGGCGGATCGTCGTTGCGTGATTATGTGCGCCCCGACGGGCAGCTGGGCTATTTCGCGAAAGACTGGCGCGTCTATGGCCGTGAGGGGGAAATCTGCCCCTGCGGCGGCACTGTCGAGCGCCGCGTCGATAGTGGACGGTCGACCTTCTGGTGCCGCACCTGTCAGCGTTGACCTTTGCAAACACCCCCGCTATGCGCGCTATCCGAGACGGTGCGTGTGAATCGCGCCGCTTTTTGTTTTTCAGCTAGTCGAGGTTTTTTCATGGCGAACACGCCGCAAGCAAAGAAGCGTATCCGCCGGAACGATCGGCGCGCCGAAGTCAATGGTAACCGTGTAGGCCGCATTCGCACCTTCGTGAAGAAGGTCGAACTGGCGCTTGCTTCGGGCGACAAGACGGCGGCGTCAGAAGCGCTGCATGCTGCACAGCCCGAAATGGCGCGTGGCGTTGCCAAGGGCGTGATGCACAAAAACACCGTTGCGCGGAAATTTGCGCGCCTGACCAAGCGCGTTGCAGCGCTCGGCTAAATCCACTGCCGATTGGTAGGAAAAAGGGTCTGCTGACAAAACTGTCAGTAGACCCTTTTTCGTTACGGGATCGTGACAGAAAAAAGTCTAGCTTTTCCCGCGATTCGCCATCAATTGCGCCGATGAATGCATATAAAATGGCGTAAAACTGTCATAAAACCGATTCACCCGCAGTTTTGCGCCGCTCACCGATGTCAACGGTGATTATTTCATTTTTTTTGCATGTGATGTGCTTGCACGACCCCAATGTTCAGCCCAAAAACCATAGCAGGCACGCAAGCGAATCGCTCCTGCGGATTAGCCCGATGGCTGCGACAGAGACGCGCTAAACACGATTGTGTTTGGCGTGAGCAGGGATTTCGGGCGTGATCTCAAAGGTTTCGTAAAGTGTGTTGTTGCGACGGGGGAGGTTGCGTGAATCGAGAGTCGGCCATCGACAGTGATCTAGAAGCTCGCCTTTCGGCGGCATGGGTGATCGTGCGTGACGGCCTTCGTCACGATGTCGGTGCGCGCAGTTTTGATCGTTGGCTGGGCCGGATCACGCTTGGCGATTATTGCAACACGGACCGGTCGCTGACGCTTGTTTTGCCGTCTGCGTTTATGGCCAACTGGGTGGCAAGCAACTATGCCGAGCGGCTGACATTGGCGTGGCGCACGGCGCTGTCCGATGTCCGAGTGGTGAAAATCGCTGCCGATGCAACGGCGGGCGAACGCATTGAACCAGTCGCAGCGCCGGCTGTGCCCAAAGATGAAACGCCCGCTGCGCCGCGCTTTCGTTTTGATCCGAAATTTACGTTCGACACGTTCGTTGTCGGCCAGTCGAACCGCATTGCCTGCAACGCTGCCCGCGCGATTGCCGAGGGCGGGCCGATGCGGTTCAATCCGCTGTTCGTTTACGGGCCGACGGGGCAGGGCAAGACGCACCTGCTCCATGCCATCGGTCACGGTTATACCGCGCGCAAGCCGCAAGCCCGCGCACTTGCGATGTCCGCTGAGCGCTTCATGATCGATTTCGTGAACGCGATGCGCGCGAAGGATACGATGGCGTTCAAGGAGCGGCTGCGGTCAGTCGACATCCTGCTGATCGACGATTTCCAGTTCATTGCCGGCAAGGAAACGACACAGGAAGAGTTTCTCTACACCATCGACGAGTTGATGCGTGGTGGCCGTCGTCTGATCATCAGTGCGGATCGCAGCCCGCAGGAACTGGACGGCATTGAGGGGCGCATTCTCTCGCGGCTGACGCAGGGCCTCGTTGTTGATGTCCAGCCTGCGGACTATGCGCTGCGCCGCGCGATTGTGGATGCCAAGGTCGCGGCGATGCCGGGTGTGGTCATTCCGGCCGTTGTGCTTGATATGCTTGCCAGTCGCATCGCGTCGAACGTGCGCGAGCTTGAGGGCGGCCTGAACCGACTGGTTGCCTATGCGTCATTGAACGCGCGGCCGATTGATGAGGATTTCGCCGAAGAAGTCCTTGCCGACATGTTCCGCGCCAGCCGTCGGCGGGTGACGATCGACGAGATCCAGAAGCGCGTCTCGGATCACTTCAAGATTCGTCAGGCCGAAATGGTCAGTGCCCGCCGCGCCCGCGCTGTCGCTCGCCCGCGCCAGATTGCGATGTATCTCGCCAAGCAGCTCACGCCGCGCTCGCTCCCCGAAATCGGGCGGCGCTTCGGTGGGCGCGACCACACGACGGTGATCCACGCCGTCAAGCAGATCGAAAAGCTACGCGCGGCGGATAGCGAGATTGATGCAGACGTCCGTGCGCTGATGCGGGCCTTGGAAGGGTAGTAAAGCTGCCGCAGTCCTGAGCCTGTCGAAGGACGGTTCGCCTTAACCGGTCCTTCGACAGGCTCAGGACTGTGGTGCCAGCGATCAGCTGCGGCGCTTACCCGGCGGTGCAACAGTGATCTTCACGGTTTCACCCGAATTACCCGGAAACCCCGTGAACATCGCTTCGATCAGGTTCGGGACCAGCGTCGTCAGATCATCATCCATCGACATTGCCTTGGCTGTCCCTTCGAAGACGCGCTCGTTCGATCCGCGTCGCGCGATTTTCATATCGAGCTGCGACGAATAGACGGTGTAGCTTTCGACTTCGTTGAAATTGTCGAACAGGAATGGATCGTAAAAGCCATACATGAAGGCGCGGCGTCCGAAGCCGTAATAGGGACGACCAAAGCCGCCGCCGTAGCCGCCATATCCGAAGCCGCCATAGCCACTATATCCGCCATAGCCGAAGCCCGACCCGGGCACACTGCGCACTTTTTCGCGGCCGCGATCAACGCCGTAATCGAGGCTGACGACAAGATTGGCCGACTTGTCGTCTGCGGCGCGCGTATAGCCAAAACTGTTCAGCCGCTGCGCAACGAGATTCGCATAGTTCTGGAACTCCAGCCCGCCGTCGAGTCGCGGATTATCGGAGCGAATGGCATAGGTCTGGCCTTGTGCTGCAGGCATCGCCTGAAAGCGCGATACATTGGCCTGAAACGGTGTCGCGCAAGCACTCAGCGCAAGGACAGCAACGGGAGCAAGAAATTTCAATTTCGACAACATGGCAATCACCCTTGAACGCGACTCCGAAGGAGAATGCGACAATTTTGCGAGTCTGTCACTGAACAACGCTTGAACGGCACGGCTCGGCGTTATCTGGCGAGGCCCATCGCTGCATAGGCCTTGGCCAATGTTGGCGCAGCCAGGGCCGACGCCCGATCACCGCCTTTTGCAAGGATGGCGTCTATCTCGGCCGTATCCCGCAAGTTCTCGAACCGGGTGCGGATCGGTTCGAGTGTCGCGACGAGCAGGTCCGCAAGCGCCGTCTTGAACGGGCCGAATTGCGATCCGCCATATTGGCCAAGCACGGCATCGACACTGCGATCTTCAAGCGCGGCCATGATGCCCACCAGATTACGCGCTTCGGCGCGGCCGTCGAGGCCGTCGGCTTCGCTCGGAAGGGGCTCGGGATCAGTCTTTGCCTTGCGGATCTTTTGCGCGATCATGTCGGCATCATCGGTCAGGTTGATGCGGCTCATGTCGCTCGGGTCCGACTTCGACATTTTCGCATTGCCGTCGCGCAACGACATGATCCGCGCCGCAGCAGGCGGGATGATCGGCTCGGGCAGCGTGAACAGCTCGGTATTATAGTCGGTGTTGAACTTGGTCGCGATATCACGGGCAAGTTCGAGATGCTGTTTCTGGTCTTCGCCAACCGGCACATGCGTGGCCTGATAGAGCAGCACGTCGGCGGCTTGCAGCACGGGGTAGGCGAACAAGCCGATGCTCATGCCCTCGCGGTTCTTGCCGGCCTTGTCCTTGAACTGTGTCATCCGGTTGAGCCAGCCGATCCGCGCGGTGCAGAACAGCAGCCACGCAAGCTCGGCGTGCGCGGGAACGCGTGCCTGATTGAACAGGACCGACTTGTCGGGATCGACGCCGCTGGCAATCAGTGCCGCCGCCATTTCGCGCGTGTTGGCCGCCAGCGTTGCAGGATCATTATACACGGTTATCGCATGGAGGTCGGCGAGGAAATAAAGGCACTGACCCCCAGGTTCTTGGCCAACCTCATCCTGCATCCGCACCCAGTTGCGGATTGCGCCAAGATAATTGCCGAGGTGGAGATTGCCGGTGGGCTGGATACCCGAGACGACGCGCCCAGAAACCTGCATTGTTATTTCTTTCGACTGAATTGCTGGCGAAGCTCGCCAAGGTTGATCGCGCCAAGCGCGAATGCTGCGATGCCGTAGACCGCACCGCCGACACCGCACAGCACGATCAGCGCGATGATACGCTCGCTGGCACCCTGCGCCATGTGCACGTCGAGCATCGAGTTGAGCAGCCATAGCGCAATGCCCATCGCCGTCGCAGCGGCAATGATGCGGATCGCCTTGCCCTTGAAGCGCGCATCGACGCGCAGGTGGTCACGCTTGTGCAGGATCCAGTAGAGCAGGATCATATTGACCCACGCGGCAACGGCGGTCGACAGGGCTATGCCGACGAACCCTGCATTCAGATACAGCACCGACAGCAGATTGCCGCCGAGATTGAACAGCATCGACACGATGGCGATCCGCACCGGCGTCTTCGTGTCCTGTCGCGCGTAAAAGCCGGGTGTCAGCACTTTGATGAGCACATAGGCCGGGACGCCGAGCGAGAACGCCGCCAGCGCGCCCGCCGTGCCGATAGTGTCGGCCGCCGTGAATGCGCCATGTTGAAAAACGCCGCGGATAAGCGGTGTGGCAGAGACGACGAGTGCGACGGCAGCGGGGAAGGCTAGTAAAAGGGCCAGTTCCATCGCGCGGTTTTGCGTATGCGCGGCGGCGACGCTGTTGCCACCACTGATCTGGCGCGAGAGGCTCGGCAGGATCGCGGTGCCGATGCCGATGCCGATCAGGCCGAGCGGGAGTTGATTCAGACGGTCTGCATAATAGAGATAGCTGACCGCGCCCTGTTCGAGATAACGCGCAGCAAGCGACGTCGAGATCAGCAGGTTGAACTGGATCGCCCCCTGACCGATCGCCGCAGGGCCGATCAGCCAGAGCATCTTCTTCACATCAGGCGAGAGCCTAGGCAGCGTGAGTTTCAGGACAACACCGGCGCGGCGGCATGACCAGATCAGCCACAGGAGCTGGAGTAGACCCGCAACTGTGACCGCAATTGCTTGTGTTTCAGCGGTTTCCGCCGGTGTGCTCCCACGGAAAAACAGGATCGCGACGATCATCGCGATATTGAGCAGCACAGGCGCAGCGGCGTTGACCCAGAAGCGGTTGAGCGAATTGAGAATGCCCCCCATCAGCGAGACCATCGAAATCAGCGCCAGATAGGGAAAGGTAATCTGGGTAAGATGCGTGGCCAGTGCGAATTTTTCGGGGCCACCATCAGGGAATCCGCCGGTCATCGCGTAAACAATGGGTCCGGCTGCGATCATCATGATCAACGTGAACAGCAGCAGAAACGGGAACAGGACAGATAGCACCTGGCCTGCAAATGCATTGGCAGCGGCAAGACCCGCATCAGCTTTTTCCTGTTCTGCTTCGGTCATCCGCCGGTTGAACATGGGTACGAAAACGGCGGCAAAGGCCCCTTCGGCGAACAGCGCGCGGAAAAGATTGGGCAGGCGCCACGCGATCAGGAAGGCATCCGATGCCATCCCTGCGCCGACGTAGCGCGCCATCAGCATGTCGCGAACCATGCCCAGCACACGGCTGACGAGCGTGAGCCCGCCGATCGAGGCCGTGGCGCGGACGAGGTTCATTGCGTCCGCGCGGCTCCTTATGCCTGGCCGACCGGGTTGCCCATCTGCTCGGCTTGCGCAGCCTGCGCCAGATAAAGCTGACCGAAATCAATCGGCTCGAGCATCAGCGGCGGAAATCCGCCATCGCGCACGACATCGGCAAGCGTGCGGCGCGCAAAGGGGAACAGAATGCGTGGCGCTTCGGCGAGCAGAAAGGGCTGAAGCTGGTCCTCGGGAATGTTGCGAAGGGCAAACAGGCCCGCATAAGAAAGTTCGACCTGAAATGCGGTCTTGTCTGCTGCCGTCGCTTTCACGTCGATTTTCAGGATGACTTCGTACATGTCGTCGCCAACCTGGCCCGACGCGATGTTGAACTGCACATCGATCTGCGGCTGCCCCTGCCACTGATAAACAGCGGGTGCGTTTGGATTTTCGAACGACAGATCCTTCACATATTGCGAAACAACGCCGGCCTGCGGGCTGGTATCTTCGCCGTTGGGAAGTGCTTCGGTGCCCTGTTCGTCGGCCATGTCGTCTGAATCCTGCAAAATATATTGGAATGTCGAAGCAGCGCGCCTAGCAGGATGAAACCCATTAGAGCAATGCCAGTTTGAAGTGTTGCGGGATGCGCCCTATATGGGGTTCAGAATAACCGGAGGTTTTGTGGTCGGCATCGTTCTTCTCGCTATGGTCGCCGCGTTTTTGGGCCTGCGCCTCTATTCGGTGCTGGGCAAACGGACGGGGCATGAACAGCCTTATGTCGCGCCGCTCGAAACGCCCGCGCCGGGTGCGCCGGCTGCCGTCGAGGACGCGCGTGCGCAGCCGTCTGTGCCGACAGATAATGTTTTTGTACCGGCGGCGTCGGCTGGGATTCGTGCG
>JAYWFN010000122.1:0-11450 GCA_043778785.1 Sphingomonas sp.
TGCGGCTGTGGCCGTCCGCGATCACGCTGACCGCGCCTTCGAGATCAAGGGGAATGCCGAGCTGGCGCGCGAGATTGTTGCGGGTGCCAAGCGGCAGGATGGCGTGCGCCGCGCCAGCCGCGCTCAGGATGGCGGCGGCGCATCCTTGCGTGCCATCGCCGCCGCCAATCGCAACTGACCCTTGAGTGGCAAGACGCGTGATGGTGGCAATCAAGTCATGACCATCGACCATATGAACATCAGCGGTCAGACCAACGGCGGCAAAGGCGGATTCGATATGGTTGACCAGCGCGTCGCCAACGCGGGATGCCGCCCCACCGCCGCGATTAACGACGACGGGAAATGGCTTGGTCACCGCCCGCGTTTCTTCCGCTGCGCCTCCAGATCGAGAACGACATTTTCGGCACCGTCGGGCATCAGGCCAAGACGCCGTGCCACTTCCTGATAGGCTTCGACTTCGCCGCCGAGGTCACGGCGAAACCGGTCCTTGTCGAGCTTTTCGTTGGTCGTCATGTCCCACAAGCGGCAGCCATCGGGGCTGATCTCGTCGGCAAGGATGACGCGGCCAAAATCATTTTCCCAGACGCGGCCGAATTCGAGTTTGAAGTCGACCAAGCGGATGCCAATGCCGGCGAACAAGCCACTCATGAAGTCATTCACGCGGATCGCCATGTCGGCAATGTCGTGCATTTCTTCCTGACTTGCCCAGCCGAAGCAGGCGATATGCTCTTCGGTGATCATCGGATCATTAAGCGCATCGTCCTTATAGTAATATTCGATGATCGTGCGCGGGAGTTGCGTCCCTTCTTCGATGCCGAGGCGCGTCGAGATCGACCCGGCGGCGACGTTGCGGATGACGACTTCGATGGGGATGATTTCGACCTGCCGGATCAGCTGCTCGCGCATGTTAAGACGGCGCATGAAATGATGCGGAATGCCGATGGTGCCGAGCAGCGTGAAAATATGCTCGCTGATGCGGTTATTCAGGACGCCCTTGCCGTTGATCGTACCCTTTTTCTGGGCGTTGAAGGCAGTCGCGTCATCCTTGAAATACTGGATCAGGGTGCCCGGCTCGGGCCCTTCATACAGGATCTTGGCCTTGCCTTCATAGATTTGGCGGCGGCGGGACATATTTGGGTTCCTTGGGGCAGTTCCTGGCGCGGTAAAGTGCAATGCCCCGGCAAACGCGTTCATGATAAGCGCGCGGGCCGGGGCTTACCGGTGCTATAACGAAGCGCAGGCGAAGGCGCAATCAACCCGTATCGACCGAGCGGTCATGCTCGCTGGCTATCCGCGCCGTAATGCCGCCGCGTGCGGACGCGCCCCAGACTTGGCGACCCGTAAGGAACACGATCCACCCCCACGCGGCGCCGACATGGCGGAGCAACTGAAAGGTCACGGGTTCGATCACCGCCGCGAGCAAAGCGCCGCCCGCGCCGATGCGGTGGCCGGTCCAGTTGCGATAGAGGCGGAGCGACCAGAGCAGATAAAGCAGATCGATCACGACTTTCACAGCCATCGCGATGATGATGGGAACAGCAATGACCAGATTGCCGGTGGTGATGAAATAGACAAGCAGCCCGAAAGCCGCAAGACCATAGAGCGGCTGCACCGTATCGAGCGCTTTGACGGGCAACATCGCGGTGCCGAGCCCACCGTATCGCGCGTTGCCGATCATGTCGCGATTCCAATATTGCGTTTGCAGGAACCCGGCGAACCAGCGTCGGCGCTGGCGCAGGAACGGTATCAGACTGCCGGGCGAATCAGTCGATGCCTGCGCGTTGCCGACCACGCGGACATGCCAGCCAAGACCATTGTCGCGCGAGAAGCGGTGGATGCGGTGCATCACTTCATAATCCTCGACCAGACTGTCGGGATCGAACCCGCCGATGCGGACGAGCGCGTCGCGGCGGAATCCGGCGAAGGCGCCCGAAATGAGCAGCAAACTGTTGGTTTCCATCCACGCATAGCGCGACAGGAAATTGCGGACATATTCGTAGGTCTGGAACCATTGAAAGATGCGGCCCGACAGACTGCGTCCACAGATCGGGTGGAGCACACCGGTCGCGGCAGCGAGTTGGGGTTCGCTGTCGAAGGCATTGCGCATGGCGGCAAGCGCACCGGGAGCCAGCAAGGTATCGGCATCGACCGTCGCGATGATGTCGCTGTCGATCATAGCAATCGCGGTGTTGAGCGCCACTGCCTTGCCACCGCGCGGGAGGCGGAGCCAGCGGAGATTGGAAACCATCGGGCTGCTGTGCGTTTCGCCGAGCGCTGGCGTGATAAAGCCGTAACGGCGGGCGAGGACAGCAGGGGTGTCGTCGTCAGATCCGTCGTCGGCGATCAGGATCTGGTCGGGGGGATCGCTCTGGCCACGCAGCGCTTCGATGGTCGCTTCAAGGACTGGCGCTTCATTGTAGGCAGCGATGATGACGGTCACGGTGCACTGCGTCGTTCGTCCCGAGCGAAGTCGAGGGACATCTGCTTCAAAGGTGCCTCGGCTACGCTCGGCACGAACGGGCCTCAGCGGCCATGTCTTCCGAAAAACAAACAGCAAAAGCACGCTATCATACAACACATAAACCAGCCCGACCGCCCATGCCGCAATGCCCATCCGGACAAACCCCTGCGCAAAAAGGGCAACGAACAGTGCCAGCGCGAATAACCAGATCAGCGGCCCGACCACGTAATGTGGCGGCGGTGTAAAACGTGGCGATACGGCGTGGAGAGTGTGGTCGAGCGAGGGGGGCACAAAAGCATCCGCGAGAGGAATATGCTGCATCGCACTAGATACTGGACCCGGGCGCCGCCAGTGCTAAGTTGGCCCAACGACCTGAACAGGAGCCGAACATATGCCCGCACGGTACACCGGACCAGCGATTGCCCTGCACTGGATCATCGCTCTGTTGATGATCGTGAATGTGGGGCTCGCCTGGACTTGGCCGGTTGCGCCCGATGAAGCGGTTCGCCCGTTGATCAACAATCACAAGTCGATCGGCATCACAGTGCTTGCGCTGGTATCGATGCGCCTGCTCTGGCGGATGACGCACCGTCCGCCGGCGTTGCCCGATCATCACCGCCCATGGGAAAAGCGCGCGGCGCATGCGGCGCATGGGCTTCTCTATATTATCATGTTCGCGCTGCCGCTGTCGGGCTGGATCATGGATTCAGCGTGGGACAAAGCCGCCGACAACCCCAATTTCTGGTTCGGACTGTTTGAATGGCCGCGCATCGGCTTCATCATGGGGATGGACGCAGCAAGCAAGAAAGAAGTCCATGACTTGTTCGGCGAAATGCACGAGATTTCCGGATTTATCTTGTATTTTCTGGTCATTGTTCATGTCGGTGGCGCATTGAAGCACCAGTTCCTTGATAAGGACAAGGAACTGGCGCGGATAGGAATTGGTAAAGCGTAAAGGGTATCTCCGGCGGCAACGAGGGGGGAGGGTTAGCCGCCGGAGATAGGTTTTGACGCGAGTTACGCAACTGCCGCGCCGGAACTGATCCTTGCCGTGCGGGCCTTGCGGATGAACCGCTACAGCCACACGCCAAAACTACCGAGGAGCGCCCATGGGAGAGGCGCGCCGACGGCAATGATCGCGAAACCGAGCATATTGACGAATGTTCCCGTCGCTGTGCGGAATGCTTCGGGGATCGATAAGGCGCCGTCGCAATTGCAAACTGTGGGCGATCAGAACGGTAAGGCGCCATTTTCTCGCATCATGTTATGTCGGTTGGATTCGGCCACCGAAGCGCCTATCTCATGGCTATGGGGATCGGAGACTGATGATCGATTTTGATCTGGACGAAGACGGCGATAGCCTCGTCTCGTCGATACGGAACAGCCCGATTGCCTCGGTGATCAGTGATCCACGTCTACCACATAATCCGATTGTTGCCGTCAACGACGCTTTCATTGCACTGACCGGATATCCGGTCGAGGAAATCATCGGGCGAAACTGCAAGTTTTTGGCAGGGCCAGCGACCGAGCCTTGGCTGACCGAGCGGATCACGGCGGGGATTCGTGAAAAGCATCCGGTCCTCGTCGAAATTTTGAATTACAAGCGGGACGGAACGCCGTTTCGCAATGCTGTTCTCGTCGCGCCGGTGTTCGACACCGATGGGTCGCTCGAATATTTCCTCGGGTCGCAAGTTGAATTGCCCGAAGAAGCCGTCGGCCCGTCATCGAGCCGCCATGCGCACGCAGTTGCCCTGGTGAAAACGCTGTCGCCGCGCCAGCGCCAGATTCTGGCGCAAATCGCGGGCGGCCACCGGACGAAACAAATTGCCTGGCAGTTGTCGTTAAGCGAAAAGACTGTGAAAATGCACCGCTCGTTGCTGCTTCATAAATTGAGCACAACCAACATTGCCGACGCGATCCGCGTTGCTGTTGAGGCTGGCCTCTAAATCCCGACGGGAATGCTACGGTATTAAGTCTGTAGGGCTAAGGTCCGTATGGTGGCTGGTTTAGGCCAAGCCCATAGGCGCTGCAACGCAGCAGCAACTCCCTTTTTCTGTTGCGGAAAATGCTGGCCGGACATCCCCCGTCCGGCCAGCAGATTATCCCTATGGTGGGCAGATAACCAGTTTGAGCAAGCCCAGCGGCCCTGTCTGCTGGTGCCGTGGAGTTGACGATGAACGAACTTACCGCAGGCCAGTTTTCACTGGTCTACAATGCCTTTTCCTTTACATTCGCCACAATGGCAGCCGCCACGTTGTTCCTGTGGCTCGGGCGGTCGCAGGTCGGACCCGCGTACAAGACGGCGCTGACAATTTCGGGCCTTGTCTGCGCCATTGCCGCCTATCATTATTTCCGTATTTTTGAGAGCTGGAATGCCGCCTACGGCGTTTCGGATGGTGTTGTGACCGCGACGAATGTCGCGTTCAACGATGCGTATCGATATGTCGACTGGCTGTTGACCGTGCCCTTGCTGCTGATCGAACTCGTGCTCGTTATGCGCTTGTCGGACGACGAAACAATGTCGAAGTCGGTGAAACTCGGTGCCGCTGCCGCGCTCATGGTGGTGCTCGGCTATCCGGGTGAAATTGCAACCGACAACACGACGCGCGCCATCTGGGGCACATTGTCGGCAATCCCCTTCGCCTACGTCATGTACCAGCTGTTCAAGGGCCTTGGTGCATCAATCGAGCGCCAGCCCAAAAATGTCCGCGAGCTGGTCAAGAAGGCACGTCTGCTGACCTTTGCATCATGGGGCTTTTACCCGATCGTCTACATGATACCCTACACGAGCTTGAGTGGCGGACTGGTCACGACCGGCGTGCAAGTCGGCTACACGATTGCAGACATCATAGCGAAGGCCGGTGTCGGCGTGCTGATCTATATTATTGCGGTGCGTAAGTCGGCTGCCGAATATGGCACGCCAGCAATCGCAAACTAATATGCTCTTTGCCCACCGGGTCGCACCTGTTGGCATTGCGTCGGTCGGATGGTCTCCCGTGCCATCCGACCGATTGGCGTGTGGCGAGGCCGTACACGTTGTCGTTTCGATTTGTGCCTTGACGGCAGCAATGGTCGGCACCCGGCTTGATACGCCAGCCATCACGATCTCGCTTTGTGCAGCGATACTGCTGTTTGGTTTGCCGCACGGGACATTTGATCTCGCACTCATCCGCAAGGCGCATGCGGATCAGCGCATGCTAGGTGTGACGGCGCTGTATCTTGGCTGTGCAGCCGCGATGTTTGCTGTCTGGTCTGTCGCTCCCGCCCCAGCTCTGGTCATCTTTTTTGGACTGTCGATCGTCCATTTTGCCGAGGATTGGACGAATCGATTGCCGTCGTTTCTCGCGCATGGAACCTCGACGGCACTGCTGACAGCGCCGGTGTTACTGCATCGCGATGCGCTCGAGGCTTTATTCACGCTACTGGCCGGCGATGCTGCGTCGGGGCTTCTTGCTGCGGTTGCTGTCCTTGTTGCACCCGTATCGCTTGCCATTGCCAGTGTGGCGATCATCGCGCTGTGGCATGACGGGTATTGTCGCCATGCGGTGGCGACGGGCTCAGCGTTAACTGGCATGATCTTTCTGCCCCCTGTTGCCGGCTTTGCTCTGTTTTTCTGCCTGATGCACTCACCCGCGCAATTTGCGGCGGCCCGGCGCGCACTTAACTGGCATCGAGCCTGGCAATGGGCGCCCGTGGCCGTGCCGTTGACATGTGCTGCCTTGGGGATTGCAGCGCTGATTTTCGCTACGTTCGCAACCGTTGCGATAACGGGTGCGGTGACAGTCACGGCATTCATGACATTGTCGATCCTGACGTTGCCGCACATGGTTGTGCCGATGGTCGTGGCGCAGTTGAGCCACTACCACCTAAGGTCCGTATAGGGCGACGCCGGCAATGGGCGCATATCTATTATAGAAACGTTAGTGACGACGGAATATTCCCTTCCGGTTGTTACAAATGCTGGCCGGTTTCCCCCAAAACCGGCCAGCCTGTTTTATGGGCGTGATCGGTGCCTCGATCATGCCTGACGCCACCGGGTCGCACCTTTGGCTTTATTGGGCCGGATTGCCCGCAAGCAATCCGGCCTTTTCCTTTTTCGAAGCCTCTCGCCTCAGTGAATCTTCGCTGCTAGGCGACGCATATGGCCACCGACCTCACAGACCCGTTCGACCACATCGTCGACGCGCCGTTCGATAGCGCGCTGTCGGATCGTTATCTCGTTTATGCGATGTCGACGATCACGGCGCGGTCACTCCCTGATCTTCGCGACGGGTTGAAGCCCGTCCACCGCCGCTTGCTCTGGGCAATGCGCTTGCTCAAGCTCGATCCGGCGAGTGGCTACAAGAAGTGTGCGCGCGTGGTTGGCGACGTGATCGGCAAATATCATCCGCATGGCGACCAGTCGGTCTACGACGCGATGGTCCGCCTCGCGCAGACATTCTCGCTGCGCTATCCGCTGGTCGACGGGCAGGGCAATTTCGGCAATGTCGACGGGGACAATGCCGCGGCGTATCGCTATACCGAGGCGCGGCTGACGGCAGTTGCGATCGACCTGATGGCGGGGCTTGACGACGGCACGGTCGATTATCGCTCGACCTACAACGGCGAGGACGAAGAGCCCGAGATCATGCCGGGGCTGTTCCCCAATCTGCTCGCCAATGGCGCGAGCGGGATTGCGGTGGGGATGGCAACGAACATTCCGCCGCACAATGCCGCCGAAGTGATCGATGCGGCGATTCATCTGATCGACCAGCCCGAGGCAGATGACGGGGCGTTGCTTGAGTATGTGCGCGGGCCGGATTTGCCGACGGGCGGGCTGATTGTCGATGCGCCGGCAGCGATTGCGCAGGCTTATGCGACGGGGCGCGGCAGTTTCCGCGTCCGCTCGAAATGGGCGGTCGAGGATCTGGGTCGCGGGACGTGGGTCGCTGTGGTGTCCGAGATTCCCTATGGCGTGCAGAAGGGCAAGCTGATCGAAGCGCTGGCGGCGCTGGTTAATGACAAGAAGCTGCCGATTTTTGCCGATGTCCGCGACGAGAGCGACGAGGCAATCCGCATCGTCATCGATCCGCGCAGTCGCGCGGTCGATCCGCATGTCCTGATGGAAAGCCTGTTTCGCCTGAGCGAACTCGAAGTCAAAATTTCGCTCAATCTCAATGTGCTCGGCGCGGACCGGACGCCACGGGTGATGAGCCTGAAAGGCGTGCTGACGGACTGGCTGGCGCACCAGATCGAAGTGCTTGTCCGCCGCGCGACGCACCGGCTGGGTAAGATCGACGACCGGATCGAACTGCTCGATGGTTATCTGATCGCCTATCTCAATCTTGATCGCGTGATCGAAATCATCCGGACCGAGGATGAGCCGAAGCCCGTCATGATTGCCGAGTTCGGCCTGAATGACCGGCAGGCCGAAGCGATTCTCAACATGCGGTTGCGTTCGCTGCGCCGTCTTGAGGAAATGGAAATCAAGACCGAGCGCGAAAAGCTCGACAAGGAACGCGCGGACTTGGCGGCACTCATCGAAAGTCCCGCCCGACAGCGGACGAAGCTCAAGAAAGACTTGAGCAAGCTGCGCGAGAAATATGGGCCGGAAACCAAACTCGGCGCGCGGCGGACGGTGATCGAGGAAGCGGCACCGCCGCGTGACATACCGCTGGATGCGATGATCGAACGCGAGCCGGTCACGGTCATTCTGTCGGCCAAGGGCTGGGTCCGCGCGCTGAAGGGGCATGCCGACCTTGCCAGTGCTGAAACCGCCAAGTTCAAGGAAGGCGATGGCCCGGCCTTTGCCATCCATGCCCAGACGACCGATAAAATCCTTATCGCGGCAGCTGACGGGCGGTTTTACACGCTCGCGGCAGACAAGCTCCCCGGTGGGCGCGGCTTTGGCGAGCCTGTGCGATTGATGATCGATTTGGGTGGCGATGTCGGCATCGTGCAATTGCTGGCGGCGCGCGCGGAAACCAAACTGCTGCTGGCGGCGTCCGACGGGCGCGGGTTCGTGGCCAAGGTTGCCGATGTGATCGCCGAAACCCGCAAAGGGCGGCAGGTCGTAAATCTCCGCCCCGGCGCGAAAGTTGCCATCGTCCGTCCGATTGCGGCAAGCCATGACAGCGTCGCGACAATCGGCGACAATCGCAAGCTGGTCGTCTTTCCGCTCTCCGAACTCCCCGAAATGGGACGCGGACAAGGCGTAACGCTGCAACGCTTCCGTGACGGCGGGCTTGCCGATGCGATCACGCTGACGCTGGCGGACGGCCTTAGCTGGGCGATGGGCGGCGACAGTGGGCGGACGCGAACCGAAGCGGACTTGACCCCATGGCGGGCAGCGCGCGGTGCGGCAGGGCGGATGCCGCCAACCGGGTTTCCCCGCGATAACCGCTTCTGACGCTGGTAAATATTGATGTTACATCGCTTCAGGCGGTCTTAACATATTGACATTATGCCGAGCGTTATGGCGGTCGCACACCATATAAAGAATCGGAAAGCGGCGGAGTCGCGTCCGGCGTCGACGCCGATGCTCGACGCGTTGCCCTGTGCCGCCGCGATTATCGAACGGATCGATGAGAGCGAAGTGCTCACCGCCCGCAATGATGCTTTTGCCGCGATCGTCCGCGCAGGGCGTGACGCCATCGATATTTCCGCGTGGCATGAACGAATCGCCGGGGTCATTCGTGACCAGCATATCGACCGGGCCGACTGGCGCGACGGTGCGATTGTCGAGGGGCGTCACTACAGCGTTACGATTGCGCCCCTGACACCGACGAGCGCACTGATGACGATGATCGATCGCACCAATGAAGTGCAGACCGAAAAATCGCTGCGCAACGAAATGCTGCATGACAGCTTGACGGGTTTACCCAACCGTCTGGGTTTTATCGAACAGATCGAATGCCAGTTCGAGGATAAAAGTTGCGCCGACTACGCGGTGGTGCTGGTCGATCTCGCGCGGTTCAGCCGGGTCAATGAATGTATCGGGTCGCTGGGTGGTGACGAGCTGATCATGACAGTGGCGCGGCGGCTGATGTCGGCGGTGCGCGGTCATGACCAAGTGGCGCGGACGGGGGCAAATGAATTCGCGCTGGTCGTCAGGATCGTCGATGGTCCGGGTGACGTGCTGCACGTGGCTCGGCGGATCGAAACCGTCATGGCGCAGCCGTTTCGCCTCTCCGACTTCGAAATGAAAGTCGATTGTGCCATCGGATGTGCGATGGCGAGCGATGCGGACGGCGACGGCGAACAATTGATGCGCCATTCCCAGATCGCGTTGAAGAGCGCCAAGGCTTCTACCCGTGTCGAGTTTTACCAGCCCAGCGCGCTAACAGCCGCGCGCCGCCATTTCATTATCGAAACCGAATTGCGCCGCGCCCTCGAACGCGGCGGGCTGACGATGGCTTATCAGCCGTTGATGTCGCTGAAGACCGGCAAGGTTACCGGTTTCGAAGCACTCGCACGGTGGAAACATCCGGTCATGGGTGTTGTGTCGCCAGAAGAATTCATCACGGTTGCCGAAGAGTCGGGGTTGATCGTGCCGCTCGGGCGCTGGGCGCTGGATAATGCCTTGAAAACCCTGCGCGTCTGGGACCTGACAGCGGGACGCGAACTGCTGCTGTCGATGGCCGTCAACTTGTCGGCGATACAGATCGCCCGCGATGATGTCGCCAAATTCGTCGAAGCGGGATTGCGCGACCACGGGATTAAAGGATCTCGGCTGACCATCGAGCTGACCGAAAGTGCGATCATTGCCGATCCCGACCGCGCGGCGCGGACGCTGGCAGCGCTCAAGGCCTGTGATGCGATGGTTGCGATGGATGACTTTGGCACAGGCTTTTCAAACCTTGCAGCGCTTCAGCGCTTGCCGATCGACACACTGAAGATTGATCGCAGTTTCGTGACCGGCATGATCGGCGATTCGGACAAGGTTGCGATTGTCCGTGCGATTCTGTCGCTCGCTACCGCTCTCGGTATGGCGACGACAGCAGAAGGGATCGAGACATCCGATTTGGCCGATACGCTTGCAGGGTTGGGCTGCACGACCGGTCAAGGTTATCTTTATGGCGAGCCGATGGGGTCGGACGACGCCTTTAACTTTGCGATGAAATCATTGGGCTGACGCGATCAAGCAGAGCGTCGAAAGCCTGTCCTTCGGGAAACCCTGCATCAATCCAGGCATTTTCGACCTTGGCAAGTGTGATCGCCACAATAGGCCCTGATTCAATCCCGCGCTTGATCAGACTGCCGCCGGTGATGGGGAATATCGGGCGTTTCCAGCTGTCGAGTATCGTGGCGTCGGCACCACCGAGCAACAGCCGGTCACGCGCGCCGTCGATGCCCAGGCGATAAGCCAGCGCCGATACCGTGTCGAACGGCTCGGCCCATCCGCAGGCGATCACGAGGCGTTTGGTTTGGGACTTGGACAGCTTGAGCCGCGTTGCGATGGAACTGGCAGCGGCGGGGTTGGGGCCGATCAATGCCGCGAAACGACGTATGGAATGACCCTGTGTGCCTTCGCGTCTGACAACGCTGTCCAACAAATCTGCCGAAGTGATTTCGGGCAGAACGGGTTTAAGAATGTCGCGGGCCAGCATGAGGCGTATGGCGGCGCCGGGGTTTGGATAACCAAGAAGTTTGAACAGCTCGCTGGCGATGCGTTCGCGCGACAGCGTCATCAGATCATTCGCGCGCGCCGCGCATGCGTCATACGCCGCACCGTCGGGTTCGCCTTTGCCGAAGCGCGCAAAGAAGCGAAAGAAACGCAGGATACGCAAATGATCCTCGGCAATCCGCTGCAACGGTGCGCCGATGAAGCGGACATGGCCTGATGCGAGGTCGTCGCGACCGCCGAAATAATCGAACACCTCGCCCGTGTCGGGATTGGCCGACAGCGCGTTGATCGTGAAGTCGCGCCGCGCCGCATCCTCGCGCCAATCGTCGGTAAACGCGACGGTTGCGCGGCGGCCGTCGGTGGAGACGTCGCGGCGCAATGTGG
>JAYWFN010000123.1:0-4852 GCA_043778785.1 Sphingomonas sp.
CGATGCCGCCGCGGCGACCGAGGCGAGCGGCGCGACGATATACACGCTGTCCGAAGTCGCATCGGATCGGAAAGCGGCGCAACTGGCAGCGCGCGAGAACAAGGCCGACATCATCAACGGCGTGAACTTGCGCGACGAGAAGGCCGATGTCTCGTCGATCCTGATTGACCTTGCGCAGCGCGAGACGATGAACGCGTCCGCGCGTTTTGCCGATCTGCTTAAACGCGAGGGGACGGCAATGCCGTTTCGCGGGGATTATCACAAGATGGCGGGCTTTGCGGTCTTGAAAGCGCCCGATACGCCGGCGATCCTGCTTGAAGTTGGCTATCTCACCAACCCCACCGACGTCGAGCGCATTACTTCTGTGACGGGTCAGAGCGCGATTGCCACCGGGATACGGCGCGCTGTGGACGTCCATTTTGCCCGGCGCTTTGCATCGCGGTAACAGGTCCTGACCCTAGCTGCCGAACAGTTCGGTAGTGACGAAAAGACCGTCGATGCTGCGGCACTCGAACCGCGTACCAAATGCGTGGGAATAATGGTGGCCATAAGCGTTGCGCATGGGTGTACACATCTGGACAATTGTCCGCGCGTTCACATCAGCGACCCAATATTCGAGCACGCCATGCGTTGCATAAATTTGTGCTTTCAGATTCATGTCGGTGCTCAAGGTCGCATCGGCGACTTCGACAATGAGACGGACGGACGCCAGCGGGACCGGACCTTGTCCATCAGGCTCGCTGGTGACCACGACGTCGGGCTCGGGAGCGTTATGTGGCGGCGCACTGACCGTTACTTCAGTTAGTACGCAAAGGTCTGAATTGATTGCCCGAAGTCCATCGCGTAGCGCGTCGTAAATCATCATCTTTACTCGGGCATGCGGCCGATGCTGCGCATTCATATAGACGATTTCTCCCTGGAGCAGCTCTGTTTTGCCATAGCCTTCAAAGGCGCCGCTATCGTTGAGCGCGAGGAAGTCTTCGACGCGCAGCTTGAGCGGACGATGCCGGTTGAGAAAATCAATCGCAGTCATTTGATAAAGATACCATGCCGTCATCGTTTGTCACCAGGGCTTTCGCACCTCGCAAAAGATGCTAGGGCACAGCCATCATGGTCGCTCCCGAAGCCGAAAATCTTAAACTCAGCCTGAAGCGCGACCTTGGATGGGTCGCCGGTCTGTGGGCGAATCGCTGGGCGAAACTGGCTGCCATTGTTTTCGGATTTGTCATGCTGGCGTGGCTGATCATCTGGCTGCTGTTCGCGCGTAACCTGCCCGATGCGCGCCAATTGCTGGCTTATGAGCCACCATTGCCGACCAACGTCCGCGCCTATGACGGGACCCCGATCCAGAGCTATGCCCGCGAGCGGCGGATCGAGCTCGCGTTTGACGAGTTTCCCAAGCAGCTGATCGATGCGTATCGCGCTGCCGAGGACAAGACGTTCTTCGAACATGGCGGGGTGGATTATCCCGGCATTATTCGCGCCGTTTTCACCAATCTCACGAGTTCGGGGCGCAAGGTCGGCGCGTCGACGATTACGCAGCAAGTGGCCAAGAATCTGCTCATCGGGAACGAGGCAAGCTATGCGCGCAAGATCAAGGAAGCGATCCTTGCCTACCGTATCGAAGCGGTGCTGACCAAAGAACAGATCATCGAACTCTATCTCAATCAGATTGCGCTGGGGCGCAATTCCTTTGGCGTGCAGGCCGCGTCGCGCGCTTATTTCGACAAGGATGTGGGCGAGCTCGATCTGGCGGAAATGGCATTCCTTGCGATTTTGCCCAAAGCACCCGAAACCTACGGGCGCGCCAAGTTTGCCGATCGCGCGGTTGAACGACGCAACTGGGTGATCGGCCAGATGCTCACCAACGACTATATTACGCGCGCGCAGCATGACAGTGCGGTTGCGACACCTTTTGCCCTCGTTCCGCGCGCGCAGGCAAAGGATGAAAGTGCCGGTGATTATTTCATGGAAGAAGTCCGTCGCCAGTTGATCGGTAAATTTGGCGAGACCGCCAACGATGGTCCTCATTCGGTGTATTCGGGTGGCCTATGGGTGCGCACATCGCTCGATCCCAGATTGCAGGGTTATATGCAGGACGCGTTGCGCGAGGGGCTGTTGCGCTTTGACCGCGGCCGCGGCTGGAGCGGGCCGATCGGCAAGGTCAGCATCACCGACAACTGGCAGCAGTCGTTCGCCGCTGCCAATATCGGAGTCGGTTACAAGGACTGGCGTGCCGCTGTGGTTATTTCGAAAAGCGACGGCGCCGCGCAGGTCGGCTTTATTGATGGATCGACGGGCATGTTGCCATCCTTTGCCGCGCAAAGTCCGAAGCGCGGCGGCGGGATTGCCTTCGATACTCTTAATCCGGGCGATGTTATTGCCGTGGCGCCTGAGGGAAATGCGTGGTCGTTGCGCAGTGTTCCGGAAATTTCGGGTGGCATGGTCGCGCAAAACCCGCACACCGGACAGGTGCTGGCGATGCAGGGCGGCTTTGATGCGCGCATCCAGTCTTTCAATCGCGCAACCCAAGCGCTGCGCCAGCCGGGTTCGACTTTCAAGCCGATTGCCTATGCGTCAGCGCTCGATCACGGGATGACACCGGCTTCGATCATCGTTGATGGCCCCTTTTGCGTGTATCAAGGCGCGCGCCTCGGCCAGAAATGCTTCCGCAATTTCGGCAATGCAAGCGGGGCAGGGCCGCAGACGATGCGCTGGGGCATCGAACAATCGCGCAACCTGATGACGGTCCGCGCCGCCAGCCAGACAGGCATGAACAACATTGTCAAACTCGCTGCCGACCTTGGCGTCAGCGAACCGGGCAAACCTTATCCCGCCGTGCTTGCTGTTGCGCTCGGCGCGGGCGATACGACGGTCCTGCGGATGGTCAACGCGTATTCGATCATGGCGAACAACGGCCGTGCCTTGTCGCCGTCGCTGGTCGATTTCGTTCAGGACCGGCGCGGCAAGGTGATTTTTCGGATGGACACGCGCCCGTGTGAACAATGCAACATGCCCGAATGGGACGGCAAAGCAATGCCCCGCCCGCCGCGACGCACCAAGCAGATCATGGACCCGATGACGGCTTACCAGATTGTCCATGTCACCGAAGGCGTGATCCAGCGCGGCACGGCGACAGTCCTGCGCGATCTTGACCGGCCGATTTTCGGCAAGACGGGCACGACATCGGGCCCGACCAATGTATGGTTCGTCGGCGGTTCGGCAGATATCGTGGCGGGCGTCTATCTGGGCTATGACCAGCCGCGCTCGATGGGCGGTAGCGCGCAAGGCGGCGTTATTGCCGCACCGATATTCAAGGCCTTTGCCAAGCCCGCGATGGCGGGCATGCCGGTCAAACCGTTCCGGGCAGCGGGTGGTGTGCGCATGGTGCGCATCGACCGTCGGTCGGGCAAGCGCGTTTATGGCGCGTTCCCCGATGAAAGCGATCCCAAAGCGGCGGTCATCTGGGAAGCGTTCAAGCCCGAGAGCGAGCCGCGTCGCTCGATCGGCAAGGATGTTGCCGCGCCCGTCGTCAAGGCCAAAGAGGCAGTCACCAAGGCACCGCCCAAGAGTCGACCCGACAGTGACTTCCTTGAGAAGCAGGGCGGAATTTACTAACACTGTCTCCAACTGAATTTAGGAACAATTTATGCGCGCCGAAGCGCAGGGCCATATCAATCAGATCAATGCCGCGCTCGCGCTGCTCCGCCGCTTCATCGATTGGGATCGTGCGCTCGCGCGGCTCGAAGAATTGAACGCGATGGTTGAGGATTCGTCGCTGTGGAATGATCCCAAAGCAGCGCAGATCGTGATGCGTGAACGGCGTCGGCTGGAAGAAGCGATCGGCGCGACACGGGCGATCCAGTCCGAACTTGACGATACGGTCGAGCTGATGGAAATGGCCGAAGCCGAAGGCGACGAGGGCATGGTCGATGATGGCGTTGCGCAGCTGGCGGCGATGGCCGAGCAGGCAGAGCGCGACAAGGTGGCGGCGCTGCTGGCGGGCGAGGCCGATGCCAATGATACTTATATCGAAGTCAATGCGGGGGCAGGCGGCACCGAGAGCAACGATTGGGCCGAAATGCTCGGGCGGATGTATACGCGCTGGGCAGAACGCCACAAGATGAAGGTCGAGACGATCGACTATCACGCAGGCGACCAAGCCGGGATCAAGTCGGTCACCTATCTGCTCAAGGGCGAAAACGCTTATGGCTATGCCAAAACCGAAAGCGGCGTTCACCGGCTGGTGCGGATCAGCCCGTTCGGCAGCGGTGACAAGCGCCAGACGAGCTTTGCCAGCGTCTGGGTCTATCCGGTGGTCGACGAAAATATCGACATCGAAATCGTCGAAAGCGACTTGCGCATCGATACGTTTCGCGCGTCGGGCGCGGGAGGGCAGCACATCAACACGACCGACAGCGCAGTGCGGATCACCCATTTGCCCACGAATATCGTCGTGCAGTGCCAGAACCAGCGTTCGCAGCACAAAAACAAAGCCGAAGCGATGAACCAGCTGCGCGCGCGGCTTTATGAAAACGAGCTGCAAAAGCGCGAGGCCGAGGCAGACGCAAATGCCGCATCGAAGACCGACATCGGCTGGGGGCACCAGATCCGGTCCTATGTCATGCAGCCCTATCAGATGGTGAAGGACTTGCGGACGGGGGTTGTTTCGAGTTCACCAAGCGACGTGCTGGACGGTGATCTCGACCGGTTCATGGCAGCGGCTTTGTCGCAGCGCGTGACGGGCGAGAAAGTCGTTGTGGAGGATGTCGATTAGAATGTCGGTTTGTCATTCAAATAACCGCAGTGCTGAGCCTGTCGAAGCACGGGTAGGTTGTGTGTACCGTGCTTC
>JAYWFN010000124.1:0-1940 GCA_043778785.1 Sphingomonas sp.
GCCCCAACTCCTGAGAGGAAGGGCCTGTTATGAGCAAGACAACGAACAAGTTTTCACCCGAGGTTCGCGCCCGTGCGGTGCGGATGATATTGGACCACGAGGGCGATTATCCGTCGCGCTGGTCGGCCGTGGTGTCGGTTGCCGACAAGATCGGCTGCGCCCCGCAGACGCTTCACGAGTGGACGAAGAAGGTCGAGGTTGACAGCGGCAGGCGGGCTGGCGTGCCGACGGAGACAGCCGACAAGCTGAAGGCGTTGGAACGCGAGAACCGCGAGCTGCGGCAGGCCAACGAGATTCTCCGCAAGGCATCAGCATATTTTGCACAGGCGGAGCGAGCCCGAACCCTTGGCGCCCGTTCAAGCGATGATTACGTTTATCGATGATAACCGTGGTTCTCACGGGCCAGATATCACGTGATTTGGCCGATCTGCAATGTCCTGCCGCCATTCGGATCGATGATCCCCCGGATCATCGATTTCCCCTCATGCCCCCTTCAACATACCACAAGCATGTCGCGCAACGACGCGATCCATTGCGCCTGTCGGTGCGGGCAAGGCGTGATATTGCGCTCAAGCCCGAAGTGGCGCGCGTGTTCGCCGAGAACTTTGCGGTCTACGGCGTCCGCAAAGTCTGGCGACAGATGGTGCGCGAAGGGTTCGCCATAGCCCGTTGCACCGTCGAACGGCTGATGCGCGATATGGGTTTGCAGGGGGTGATCCGGGGCAAGCCCGTTCGCACCACGATCAGCGACAAGGCGGTGCCGTGCCCGCTCGATCACGTCAACCGACAGTTCCGTGCACCAGCGCCGAACAGGCTGTGGGTGTCGGACTTTACCTATGTCTCGACCTAGGGCGGATTCGTCTACGTGGCGTTCGTGATCGATGTTTACGCCCGCTATATCGTTGGCTGGCGGGTCAGCCGGACGGCCCATGCCAGGTTGGCTTCGCCGCCCTTCGGGTCGTCCTCGACGCGCTGGAGCAAGCATTGCATGATCGGCGGCCAGTTCATCGCGGTGGCTTGGTTCATCACAGCGATCGCGGATCGCAATACGTGTCGATAAAATATACCGAACGCCTCGCCGAAGCCGGCATCGAGCCGTCGGTCGGCAGCGTTGGCGCCTCCGTGCTCGATGATACGCAAGGCGGAACGACATCCATGCCTTGGGATGAGAAGCGTCAGCGTAACATTGAGGAAGCCTTAAGCCGATGGTAAATCGGCGCGTCTGCACTCTTGCCTTAATGCCGTCGCGCATGGCCAGGCTTGAATTAGAGAGGATGCGAGTTGAGCCTGGACTGATCACCCTGACGGAATGAGACAGGAAAATTGCGTTTTTTCTACTATTTGATTGAGCGATAACGCCAACAAAGCGGTCGTCCAGTTAGCCAATCGGGCGTCCCGAAACCTGCCATTCGTTCAACTTGCATTTTTCCACTGCCTACGACTGCTTTCGGGGATCAGATCAAGTAGTGCCAATGTCGCAAAGTTGTCGAAAGTCGACCGTCTGCTATCAGCCAACACACCATGCCCGCTTCCGCAAATATTGCGGTCGTTTGTGGCCTTATTCCGAGTCCGATAAATTGGTCTTTTGTTCATCAAGCATTGTGGCAAGCGCAGCCAATGATCCGGCGATTGGACGGGCGGTGATGTGTTACAGAGCATGTTTCACCATGAAGGTTTATGATGCCCGAGGATTATGCTCACGGTCGCCGCGATGGACTGCGAATGGCCCTCGCCATTCTACAAGCGGAAGAAACCAAATGGGATGCGTTGTTGGGAGAAAGCCGGTCGTGGCGGACGAACGCTATCCGCGAAGTCCGTTACAAGGCATTGCGGGTCGCTCAGCAGCGGATAAACGACATAGGCAAGGTGTTTTTTGAACGCATTGCTTTGTTGCGAGTCGATGCTTGTGGCGGGGTAGATACTGTGTCACTACTTCGGTT
>JAYWFN010000125.1:0-4827 GCA_043778785.1 Sphingomonas sp.
TATCGGGCTTCAGGATCGCGATGATCGGCCGGTCCATCGCATTGAAAATGCCTGCGACACAGAGCAGGCCAAACAACACCCAGACACGGGCGGGCGTCAATATCGTCGCCCTGCCCGTGTCTGGAAGCGTCGCCATGCTCAGTTGCTGCCGCCGAAGTTCACTTTCGCCGTGATCCCGAAATAGCGGTCGGCTTCGCGCGGGATGATATAGCGGAACGAGCCGCCCGGTCCGCCCCCGCCAATCGACGATGCAAAGCTCTGGTCGAACAGGTTCTTGACCTGCGCGACAATCCGGAAACCATCGTTCGCGCCAATAATCCCCGCCGACAGGTCGACGATAGCATAGGGGTGGATCGTTCCTGCCGCGCGATTGTCCGCATTGGTATCAAATGCCGACAGCGAACTTGATTGATAGGATGTCTGCGCGCCCATGACGACATCAATGGCACCACCCGTGCGCCAGCGATAGTCGGCACCGAGAGCCGCTTTCAACTTCGGCGCATAAGCCAGCGTCGTCCCGTTCGGGATCGACGGAAAGCCAGTAACAGCCTTGAACCGGTCGATTTTCGCATCGGTATAGGCAAGGCCACCTGAAATGTTCAGATCGCGAACCGGGCGAAACACCAGGTCAAGCTCGCCACCACGTGTTGAAACTTCACCAGCATTGGTAAACCGCGCGACGGGCGTCGGAACACCGCCAACGAGAATGACGTCCGGATTATTCGCCTGGAAATTGTAATATTTCGCGTAATAGCCCGCGAGATTCAGTGTGAGCTTCCCGCCAAACAACGTATTCTTCAAGCCGACTTCATACGCATCGGACGTTTCCGGCGCGATCGAATCCGCACCTGCCCGCGTCAGGTTGAAGAAGACGTTGAACGCTGGCCCCTTATACCCGCGCGAGAACGTCGCATAAGCGGTCGAGTTGTCGGTCACATCATATTGCAGGCCGGTCTTGCTCGACCAGTTGCTGCTCGTCACCTTGTTGCGATACGGAACCCCGTTCGACGCGGCCACACTGCCGTTCGCATTAAAGACACCCTGATCGAAATTGGGCTGGATGCCCGGTCCCGCGAGCAGCGTGCGCCGGCTGTGGAACACGTCAAGCTGGTCCACCGTGTAACGCAACCCGCCGATCACGCGCAGGCTATCCGTCACGTTGATTGTCGCCTGACCGAAGAACGCGAGGTTCTTGAACACCGACCCGAAGTTCGCCGTGCCCGTCGGGAAAGTCGATGGATTAGCGTTGACCGAGCCACAGGGGATGAGCCCCGTCGCCCCGACAATTGCCGTACACTGCGTCACATTGCGCGTGAACGTCCGCTGCGTATCCGAATGCGAGTAATAAGCGCCGATCACATAGTCGACGAACTCACCACCGGGCGACGTCAGCCGCAATTCCTGCGAAAATGTCTTGCCGGTTTGCGGACCAATATCATGCGTCTGCGGCAGACCAACATAAGCAGCCGGCAGCAAATCACCTTCGCGGATCTCATTCTCGTCGAACCGGCGATAGGCCGTGATTGATGTCACCGTCTGCGTGCCCAGCGTAGCATCAAGCTGTGCTGATACCCCCCAGCTTGTCTGCAGCGCTTGTGCGATCAGGTTGGTCTTGATCGTCCGCGTCTTGTCACCCGCAAACGTCACCCCTGACAGCGCCAGAACCGCCAGCGGGTTGGTCGGCGTCGTTGCCGCGATTTCGGTGCAGCAATCATCCTTGGCCTTGCGCCAGTCGCCGATGATGGTCAGCTTGACATCGTCCGACAGATCAAGCGCCAGCGCTCCGCGCACGCCATAGCGTTCATAACCATTGACATAATCATCGGCGACCGGGCCGATGTTGCGGATATTGCCGTCATATTTGCTGTAGAAGCCGGTCAGGCGAAACCCGCCCTTGTCGCTGACCGGAAGGTTGATGACGCCGCGCGCGCGATATTCCTGACGGTCGAAATAAGCGACTTCGGCCGATCCTTCGAATTCCTTCGTCGGCGCTTTGGTGATGATGTTGACCACGCCTGCGCTGGCATTCTTCCCGAACAAAGTCCCCTGCGGCCCGCGCAGCACTTCGATCCGCTCGATGTCGACCAGATCGCTGAACGCTTCGCCCGCGCGGCTATACACCACGCCATCGACGACGGCCGAGACCGACGGCTCACCCGCGAGACTGAAGGTCGACGTGCCGACACCGCGCAGGAACAGCGACTGGTTGATCGACACCGCGCCTTTGCGGAACGTCAGTGACGGCACAAGATATTGCGCATTCTCGATGTTCACCCCGCCCTGATTGGCGAGCGCAACACCCGAGATCACCGACACCGCCACCGGCACATCCTGCAACCGCTCGGTCCGTTTTTGCGCGGTCACGACGATTTCGGCGGGCGCGTCATCGGCGGCGGGGGCTGTGTTTTGTGCAAAAGCGGGCGCACCCGTCAAAGCAAATGCGGCAACGCTCGCCAGCATAAGGGTCTTGGTCATCGTATATTCCTTCCTGCATAGTGCCGTCGTTGCGGCGTCATTCTCGTTTAGAAACTGTAACCGCAGTCCTGAGCCTGTCGAAGGGCGGTTCGATTTGCGAACCGTGCTTCGACAGGCTCAGCACTGCGGATGCGCTTCAATCGACATTCTTCAAGGCCTAAAATCCCAATTCATCCATCGTCACGACGCGGTGTTCGCGCGCGCTGATTTCGGCGGCGGTGCCAATCGCCACGGCCATCATCCCGTCATGCGCGCTGACTTCTACCGGCCCATTGTCCACTAAAGCACTATAGAATTTCTGGTGTTCGTAAAAGGTCGAGCCGTGGTGACTGCCCGATTTGAGCGCCAGTTCGTCTACGGGAACATGCGTCCGCTCAGGCGTCTTGGGCTGCATGAACCCGGTGCGCGGGCTGAACACAAGGTCACCCGCGGGGATCAGACACTCGAGCCGCGCTTCGCTGCCGACCGCGGCAATTTCTTCCTGCTGCTCGGCCCCATCGGCAAACATGCTCAGATCGAGCATCGCCCGCGTTCCGTTCGCAAAATCAACCGTCGTATAGCTGTTGTCGATAATATCGGGCGTCCGCCCATTATAAAGCTCGTCGAGATGGTTCACGTCCATCGCGCCCGAGCAGTAAACCCGCACCGCTTCGGACTGTGTGATCAGCCGCATCAGGTCAAAGAAATGGCAACATTTCTCGACCATCGTCCCGCCGGTATTTTCCGAAAAGCGGTTCCAGTCGCCAACCTTGGGCAGAAACGGAAAGCGATGCTCGCGGATGCTCAGCATCTGCAAGCGGCCGATCCGCCCACCATGCACCTGCTCGATGAATGCAGCGGCGGGTGGCATGTAGCGATATTCCATCGCCGTCCAGAATATCCCCGGCGATTGCGCGGCGCGCTCGACGATCCAGCGCGCATCCTCGACGGTGGTCGCCAACGGCTTTTCACACAATATGTTAAGCCCCGCATCGAACAGCGGTTCGAGCACCGAACGGTGCGTATGATTGGGACTGGCGACGATCACCGCATCGAGCCCCGCCTTCGCCAGCGCGGCGCTATCGGCATAAACGGTGGGTTCGGACTCCAGCGCCCCCTTCGCCCATTCGAGCGACCCCGCCGCCGGATCGGCAATCGCCACAATCTCGGCATCGACGGCCACGCGGACGTTCTTGATGTGCTCGACGCCCATCATCCCCGTGCCAACCAAGCCGTATCGCAGCGTCAATCCACTCTCCCCGCGCCACTTTATGACAGCGCTGTCTGAAATGCCAATCGCACGAAGAATGCGCGGTCCGCAAGAGGGCACCGCCACATTGCTGCAAGACTGTTGCACCGCTACAACAACCCGTAACAGGGAAATGACCATGGCCACACGCAACACGATCAGCGATGTCGCAAAGGCGGCAGGCGTGTCGATCAAGACCGTCAGCCGCGTGCTGAACAAGGAACGCTATGTCCGTCAGGCAACGCGCGACAAGGTCGAAGCCGCCATGGCCGCGATGGCGTTCAGCCCCAGCATTGCCGCGCGCAGCCTCGCCGGGCACCGCTCGCACCAGATCGCGCTGATCTACGACAATCATTCGCCTTATTATATCCACGCCATTCAGGAAGGCGTCTGGGCGCGCTGCCGCGACGAAGACGTCCGCATGCTCGCCCAACCGGCCGATGTCGCTTCCAAAACCATTGTCGCCGAAGTCGGCGGCCTGATCGACGAAACGCATGTCGACGGCATCATATTGTCCTCGCCGGTCACTGATTGCGCGCCGGTGCTGGCCGAGCTGGAGCGGCGCGGCATCCCCTTCGTCCGTATCTCGCCGGGCACCAACCACGCGCTGACCTCATCGGTCTATATGGACGATGCCCAAGCGGCGGACGACATGACGACGCACCTCATCAACCTCGGCCACCGCGTCATCGGCTTCGTCGTCGGCCACCCCAACCACATGGCCAGCGAACAACGTCTCTTCGGCTACCGCCGCGCTCTTGACCGCGCCGGCATCCCCTACGAACCCGGCCTCGTCCACCCCGGCGAATTCGATTTTGCCAGCGGCGTAACAGCGGCGCATTCGTTGTTGTCCTACCCAAGGCGCCCGACCGCAATCTTCGCGAGCAACGACGACATGGCAGCAGGGGTCCTAACCGTCGCCCACGCCAAGGGGCTTAGATTGCCCGAAGACCTGTCGGTGGCAGGCTTCGACGACACCCCGTTGGCGCAACTTGTATGGCCCCCGCTAACGACAATCCGCCAACCCACAAGAGACCTCGCCTACGCCGCCGCGAGCCTGCTGTTCGAGAAGGTCGACGGCGTGGAACATCGGCGCTTACAGCATGAGTTGGTCGTGCGGGGAA
>JAYWFN010000126.1:0-1929 GCA_043778785.1 Sphingomonas sp.
TGCTGATTGCCTGCACCAGCGATGCCGGGGCGCTCATTCCGGGCGAAGTGGCGGACAAGATGTTTATGGTTCCGGCAAAAGCCGCGCCGTCGCTTGCGCAGGCCGCGCCCGATGAAGCGTCGCTAAAGCATATCGAAGATACGCAGTTCGCGGCCTTTTCTGACAGAATCAAGAACGAGAATTTTGCTTGGATTCAGGCCGAAGAGGATCGGCTGGATCGCTACGCAGCGGATATTGAGATCGAACTAGACGCCCAAATTGATACGCTGGAAACCGAAGTGAAGGAACTGCAACGGCAAAAGCGGTCGCCCGATTTGTCGATGGAGGATAAGGTGGCGCTCAGCCGCAAGGTCAAGCGGATGGAGGGCGATGTCGATGATCTCAAACTCTCCAAGTTTGAACGCCGCAAAAAGGTGCGGCGCGATGTCAGCGACAAGCTCGATGAATTTGCCGAAAGCCTCAACAAGCATCCGACGATGACCCCGCTAATGACGATCCGCTGGACAGTGGAATAGGGAATGCTTGATGGTTTCGGTTGCTATCCCTTGTGCATCGAAATCGACCTAGACAGCTATGATGGTTCGTGGACGCATGTTTCCCGGTTCCGAAATCGATCGGGCTGGCTGCTGGTTGCGAGGGCAACCGTTTCGGTCGATTGGGTCGAGGTTGCTGATTACCCCATCGTCGTTGCCTGTGATGAATATGGTGAGGCCATCCCGGATTTTATGGCACCAAATCTGCTCGCATGTGCCTGCTCCGTCCCGCAATTGTGCGATGATTTTCCGCCTGAAGAACTTGAATTGCAACTGGGCGAACAGCGAAATGCGATCCGCAATCGATGGATGCGGGATACCTATTCTGAGTTTGCCGTGCTGGACGAACAGGCCAGCCGCGACATTGAGAATGTGGAGGGCGAGGTTGCGGCCAAGCTCCGCGTCGCCGACCGGCAGATTGCCGATATGGGGCGAAGGCGGCGCATGTTGGACGTGAACGATGACGCTCGCAGCATATTCGATGCGGTCATCGCTGAAATTGAAACCTATCAGGACTCGCTTGTGGAATGGCTCGCCGTGCGGCGGGTCGAGCTGCGACAGCATTATGAAGCGTTGGAAAAGAAGTTATCCCGCAAAGTCCGCCCGCACATCGCCCTAGAACCGCTCTATCAAGTAAGTTGGATTGACGGCGGGCGACGGTCTGGATGGGAAGCGGAGGACAATGGGGCATATCGTCATTCCTTGGCGTCGCAGCGTAGCGTTGACCGGGTGCTGATCCCGCCGGAACTTGCTTCCCTTGAAGTGCAGCTTGCTGCATTGCGGCAAGAGTTCAGGTCTTCTGATGTGCGTGATCGGATCATGCGGCTGAACAAATCAAAAGGTGAATTAGGGGCGCGGCTTGCTGCGGCGAAGGGCGATTGACGTGACGAAGAAAACCAAACTTGAACTGACATGGCCCGGCAAGGATGATCGCCCCAAGCTGGAGCCGCGCATTCTGATTGAGAATCCGGACAAAAGCACCCACGCCGCTGCGCGGCGGTCGGACGCTGACATTTTCGACAACATGCTCATTAAAGGCGACAATCTGCTCGCGCTCAAGGCGTTGGAAGCGGATTATGCGGGCAAGGTAAAGTGTATCTACATTGATCCGCCTTATAACACAGGGAGTGCATTCGAGCACTACGACGACGGCCTCGAACACTCTTTGTGGCTGTCCCTGATGCGCGACCGTATCGAACTGTTACGAACGCTGCTCGCCAGCGACGGGCTGATGTTTGTTCAAATTGATGACAATGAGATGGCCTATCTCACAGTGCTTATGGACGAACTGTTCGGACGCGATAACCGAGTTAATGTCGTAGCCGTAAAAATGAGTGAAGCATCTGGCGTAAAAATGTCGCACGTCGATAAGAAACTGCCCAAGCTCAAGGAATAC
>JAYWFN010000127.1:0-4786 GCA_043778785.1 Sphingomonas sp.
GCGCAAGCAGGATTTCGCTATGGTGCTTGTGCGCGCCTGCCGATGTCGCATCGAACACGATGGCGATGTCGGCAAATTCGGGCATCGCGATCAACCCCGTCGATACCGCCTGCCGTTACGGCTACGCCCATCCGCTCGGCGCGCTTCAACCCGTCGGACTCCGGGTCGATGCCGACGAACGCGCACATCTCCAGCACGTTCGACAGCCGCATGACCTTGATCATCAAATCAGTGCCGATATTGCCCGAACCGATGATCGCTACCTTGGTTTTTGAAGGGTTTTGGTCGGTCATGCGCGGTCCTGGCGATAGGTGAACTCGGCGGTGCCCAGCCCCCCGATGCTCGCTTTGACGTGATCGCCGGGCGCAATCGCCACCATCGGCCCAAGCGCGCCGGTCAGCACGACATCGCCCTTGCGCAAAGGCGCACCCTGCGCCGCAAGCGTGCGCGCCAGCCATGCGGCGGCGTTCAACGGATGTCCGAGACAGGCAACGCCAGCGCCTAGCGACACGACCGCGCCATTGACTTCCAGCGCCATGCCGCAGGTCCAAAGGTCCAAACCTGCCAGCGGTTTACGTTGCGACCCCAGAACATAAAAGGCCGACGAGCCGTTGTCGGCAACCGTATCGGCAAAGGTAATTTTCCAGTCGGCGATCCGGCTGTCGACAATCTCGATCGCGGCGACGACGCTCTCAACTGCCGCTGCAACGGTTTCCGGTGTCGCATCGGCATCGTCGAGATCGGAACCAAGGATAATGGCGACCTCAGCCTCTGCCTTGGGTTGAAGCACCGCCGAAGCGAGCAGAGTCCCCCCGTCGGCGACTTCCATGTCAGCAAACAGCACCCCGAAGTCGGGCTGATCCACACCAAGCTGCACCTGCACGGCTTTGGCCGTAAGCCCGACTTTGCGCCCGACAATCCGCCGCCCCTGCCTTACCCAGAATTCCGTGTTGGCTGTCTGCACGGCATAGGCCCCAACTGCATCGGTCGGTTCCAGCCCGTCGCGCAATGGTGGCACTGGTATGGAAGTGTAAGCGGCGCGCAGCCGCGCAGCGAGCTGGTCCACGCCGACGGTCATGCTGCATCGCGCCCTTGCAGAAACGCTATATGCAGCCGGTTGAATTCCTCGGCATCCTCGAACTGCGGCCAGTGCCCGCACTCGTTCATGACGACATATTGCGCGCCCGGAATCATGTCGGCAATCTCCTTGCCCTCGGCGGGCGTCGCGGTCGGATCATGCGATGTCCACAATACGAGCGCCGGTGCGGTGATTGAGCGATACTGGTCTTTGGTGATCATGTTGGGGCGGCGGACGTCCATGTCCTGAAGACACATGATGCGCTGCATCGTGTCGGCAAATCCCGGCTGCGCGTAAATCGCACGGCGCGTTTCGATCAGGTCGTCGGACACCATGTTCTTGTCGCACATCAGGAATTCGAGCCGCGTCCTGATGCGTTCCCAACTGGGATCGGACGCCGCTTCGTTCGACAGACGCTTCAACCGCTCCATGACTTCGGGGTGCGCTGTCCAGCCGCCAGCCGTGTTCAGGACGAGTTTTTCGACGACGTGAGGATGATGCACGGCGAGATAGGTTGCGACCCATCCGCCCAGCGATTCCCCGGTGATCATCGCACTGTCACGACCGAGCGCCTTGAGGACGGCAAGGACGTGCCCGGCATAATCTTTGACCTGGTAATTGATTGCCGGCTGCTCGGTCCAGCCGTGCCCGAGCATATCGATGGCAACGAACCAGAAATGCTCGCCGTGCGGCCCGAAATTGCGCGAATAGGCCTCGGCATGGCCGCCGACACCGTGCAGCGCGAGCACAAGTGGCTTCGAGCGATCGCCCGACTGGATAAAGCGGGTGCGGATACCGCCGGCATTCAGGAATCCCTGCGAAAAACTGACCCCGCGCAGGTCTGCCCAGACGCTGGAGAAACTAGCGGGGCGGCGGTCGGTCTTCATTGGCAATCCTCGATTGATTCAAAATGGTCGGCATTAGACAAACAGCGCAGGTGCGACTTCGCCGCTGCGAACGTGATCGGGGCACTGTTGGACAGACTCGCCGTTCAAGACAGGGTTATCGAGAACTGAGGCCAGCGCTGCGCCGAGCAGCGAACGAGCCGTCTCGGCATCGGCGGCCGCGTCGATCGACCGCCAGGCTATATGACCATCGGGACGCACGAGCAGGACACCTGCTTCGTCGATTTCACGGGCTCGCTGCCAGTCACAATATAGGTCCTGGGCATCGACTCGACCGGTAACGATCACCCGCAGGAAGGGCAGATCGAGCGCGGCGGCAGCTTCGGCCCAAAGCCCACCTGCAAGGCCGGTAACGATTGAAAACTGGCCGCGACCGGTCACGTCCAGTGTCGATACGCGCTGGCCGTTTCGATCGACCAGCCAGACATGCGGTATCTTGGCACCCGGTCGTGTCGTTGGCTGGACGTGCAGTTGCGCATCGCGCTGCCAGATCTCGGGTTGTGCATCGGTATCCGCAACGACAGCGGCGGACTCATAGCGCTGGTTCATTTCGGTGCCCTGCGCGTTGAACTCAGTTTGCTTCAGATCGAGTGCATCCTCGACGGCTTTGCGCGCGGCAACGCCGTCCGGCCCCGGATCACGGAACCGCGCTATTCCAGCAGCAACCGGGTTTTCCGCACCGGGGACGCGGAAGCAGGCGTTGAGCGGCGCGTAGTCAAGGCGGGACTGATTGGCGCGCAAGACGACCTGTTGCCCGACCGGCGCTCGTTCAAGGCTGTAACTGTCGAGCAGCCCCGGCCCGGCATGGCCCTTGATGACATAGGCGAGCTTCCACGCCAGATTGAAGGCATCCTGGACGCAGGTGTTCATACCAAGTCCGCTCGATGGCGGATGCCGGTGAACCGCGTCACCACCGCAGAACACCCGACCCTTGGAATAGGTCGTCGCGTAAGCTTGGTTCACATACCAGATTGATGTTCGCACGATCTCGATCTCGACCGATGGATCGCCAATCATCGTCCTGATCTTGCCGAGGCACGACGCTTCGCTCAGATCGGGTTCGCCTGCGGCAATGTCGAACCCCCATCCGGCGATCCACTGGCTCCACGGTTCGACCGCGCGCAACAGGCCCATACCTATTTCACCGAAGCTAGCGGCCGGTGTCACAATCCAGTTCAGGATGCTTGGCCGGTGCGCGACGAAGCGCGAGAGATCGGCCTTGAACGTGACATAGGCACTGCCCGCCCGAGCCATCTGCCCTTCAATCGGGAGACCGAGCTGATCGACGATTGCCGACCGCGCGCCGTCTGCGCCGACCAAATATCGTGCGCGCATCGAATAATCATGGCCCTTGGTATGATCGCGCAAGAATACGGTCACGCCGTCGGCATCCTGTTCGTGCGAGAGATATTCGGTCATGAATGTGAACGAAGCGCCGCGCTCTGCTGCACTCTTCAGCAAAATCGGTTCGAGCTTGGGTTGAATCAGATCGACCATGCCGCACGGGCTTGCCTTGATATAGTCGCCGCGCCGATTGTCGCCGGTGCCCCAGGTGCGCATCCGGATCAGCTCTTCACCCGCAAGGCTTGTCGTGAAAAGGGTGTCGCCCATCACATCCCACGGACTCGCATAGCGCTCGATTTCGCGGCTAAGGCCAAGATCGCGGAAGACTTCGAGCGTGCGCTGGTTGGTGATGTGCGCGCGGGGGGTATCGGCGAGCCAGTTCCAGCGCGAAACCACGTGCGCGCGGACCCCGTAGGTCGCGAGCGCAAGCGCGGTAGTCGCGCCGGTCGGGCCACTGCCGACGATAAGCACGTCGGTGTCGAAGGCGTCGGATGTCATACCCGTCACTTCTGGGTTCCTGTTCATGCGGTTTGTTGACGGCCGGACAGGATCGCCATCCCGGCGATCCAGCCCTGCACGGCCTCGTAAAGATGGAGCTTCGTCTCGACCGATCCGCTCGCGCGAAGGGCTGCCATCGCTGCTACCCAGCACAGCACTTCAGGGCCGCCGCGACCGGCCTTTTCGACAATTTCGGACATCGGCATGTCGTCGAACGTGCAAGGATCATTTCCGGTCAGTCGGTCGATAAAGGCGCGGTCCCATTCGGGCGATACGGGCTGGATTTCGGGTTCGCCGCCCGCAGCTGAAACGCCGGCGGCAAGCACCCGTTGCTCCCTAAGCACGCGTGCTTCCGTCGTGGGGTTGCGATTGGCGATGAGCCCTTCGCGGAGTTCTGCCGGTGCTCCGGCGATCTGCGGTGTTGGCGGATCATGGCTGAGCCCGCCCGACGCAACGATCAGAACGCGTTTGCCTAGCTTCGCTGCGTAGCGGCCAACCGCCTCGCCAAGCTCGCGCATACGACGCATCGTCGGCAGCGGCGGTGCGGCACAATTCACAAAGATCGGGATTAGCGGAACGCGGTCAGCACGACCGAGGGTGTTTTCCCAAATTTGAACGAAGCCGTGATCGACCTGCATGCGATAGGAGATCGCCGCGTCCAGACCGACTTCGATCAGGTGGCTGGCAAGGTCGATTGCCAGTTCTTCGGGCACGTCCAGTGGACCCGCTTGCGTGTCCCAATCCCCGATCGAGTCCGCCGCAACGCCGACGCAATAGGGCGGCATCATGTCGTAGAAGAAGCCGTTGAAGTGATCGGGCGAAAACTGGATGGCAATTTCGGGATCGAAGTCGCGCATTTCGCCCGCCAGCGACGCAAAGCCCTTGGCCACCGCATCGCGAGTCGCGTCTGGCGCGTATCCGTCGCGCATCAACGGTGAATGCGACGCACAGGCGAGTGCTA
>JAYWFN010000128.1:0-4781 GCA_043778785.1 Sphingomonas sp.
GGCCTTGGCGACAAAGCCCAGCCGCGCCTGCCAGTCGAGCCGGTCGACTTTGTAAACCACACCGTCGATGTCGAACGGCAAGTCGGCACGGGCCTTTTCGATTTTGCGATAATGCGCCAGCGCGTCGGTGGTTTCGGCGCGGATCAGGAGATCGCTGACGGGGACGCCCCAGCTTGCAATAGCTTGCATCACGTCCATCTGCGTCACGCCGGGGATTTCGGATGATTCGCCCCAACCATGTGCGAGGAAGCGCAAGGGGCGGCTCGCCGTGACGCTGGCATCCTTTTGGCGCAGCGACCCGGCGGCGGCATTGCGCGGATTGGCGAAGATGCGCTCACCCGCCAGCCGTTCATTCAACGCGGCAAAATCGTCCTTCGCCATATACACTTCGCCGCGGATTTCGAAGACGGCGGGCGTATCCCCGGCAAGCGTCTGGGGAACATCCGAAATCGTCCGAACATTGGGCGTCACATCCTCGCCCACCGCGCCATCCCCGCGCGTCGCTGCTTGGACCAACACGCCGTTCTCGTAACGTAGCGAACAGGACAGCCCGTCGATTTTCGGTTCCGCCGTCAGCGCGACCGGCGCATCCGCTGGCAGATTCAAAAACCGCCGCACCCGCGCGACGAACTCCTCAACCTCGTCATCGGCGAAAGCATTGTCGAGGCTGAGCATTGCCTTCGCATGCGTGACTTTGGCGAGCGCCGATGTGGGCGCGGCTCCAACCGCTTTCGAAGGCGAATCGGCGCGGACGAGATGCGGAAACTCTGCTTCCAGCGCGTTGTTTTCCCGCGTCAGCGCGTCGTATTGGGCGTCCGAAATCTCGGGCGCGTCCTTATCGTGATACAGCTTATTATGCCGCGCGATCTCTTTCGCGAGACGCATCAGGCGGTTGGCGGCTTCGGGTTCGGTCACGCTGGCGAGATTCATGAAGCGCTTACAAACATGCTGAGCCAGAGATAGGGGCAAGTGACGACGGCTACTAAACTCAAAATGGCGAATTTTTGAAGCGAGCGAAACCCCGCGCCAGCACCCAATCGCATTGCGATCCGGCAATTCACGTAAGCGATATACATTGCAAACCAATGCCAAAAAGCGACGCCAAGCATCTGCCAAGCATCGGGTGTTGGATCACGTGATATAGCGCAAGCAATCAGGCTTCCGAAGGCCAGAACGACAAACGCCGTCCCTGATACGGCGGACAGCAGAGTTCCCACGACAGCCTCAAAAACGCCGAGTAATCTTGCCTCTTTCACGCCGCCACCAGCCGCGCTGCCTGCGCGCGCGCTTCGTCGGTCACTTCGGCACCTGACAGCATCCGCGCGATTTCTTCCTGCCGTTCGGTCGCATTCAATGTCCGCAGGTTGGTGCGTGTCACCAGCCCGTCGCTGTTCTTCGCGATCAGCAGATGTTCGCCGCCCCTTGCAGCAACTTGCGGGCTGTGTGTCACGACCAAAACCTGCCGCCCTTCCGCGAGCCGTGCCAGTCGATCCCCGATCGCCGATGCCACTGCGCCGCCGACGCCGCGGTCGATTTCGTCGAAGATCATCGTGCCTGCCCCGCCTTCTTCCGCCAACGCGACTTTCAGTGCGAGGATGAAGCGCGAGAGTTCGCCGCCACTGGCAATTTTGGTCATGGGCGCAAAGGGCGCGCCGGGGTTGGTCGAGACTTCAAATTCGACGCGATCGTGCCCCGCTTCGCTCTCCGGCCCCGGCGCAACCACCGTGCGAAAGCGCGCGGCATCGAGTTTCAGCGGCTCCAGTTCACCCGCCACTGCCGCGTCGAGCCGCGCCGCTGCTGCCGTCCGCGCTACGGTCAGCGCGTCCGCCGTCGCTGCATAAGCCGCGCGTGTCGCCGCCACGACGCTCTCGAGCTTGGCCAGCCCCGCCCCGCCCGCCTCAATCGCGTTCAACTTCCCACGCAATTCATCCGCAAGCGCCGCAAGGTCGTCGGGCTGAACGCGGTGCTTGCGCGCCAACCCGCGCAAGTCGAACAGCCGCGCCTCATCGGCCTCCAGCCGCGCTGGATCATAGACATGCGCGCGCGCCGCCGCCGCGAGTTGCTCTTCCGCCTCCGCCCCCTCAATGATCGCACGGTCAATCGCGGCAAGCGCTTCGGCCAGAGCGGGATGGTCTCGCGCAACGCGGTCGAGCGCGCGCGCGGCAGCGCGGAGTTTGGGCAGGGCACCCTCGGCGCCTTCGATCAGAGCGGTGAGTTCCTCCAATTCACCCGACAGCCGTTCGCCGCGCTGCATCGTCGCGCGCGCCTCAGCGAGACTTTCCTCCTCGCCAGGTTCGGGCGCGAAGGCATCAAGTTCGGCAACAGTATGCGTGAGCCAGTCCCGGTCGCGCTCGGCATCATCAAGCGCTGATTTCGCATTTTCCAATGCCGCCTCGGCCTCGCGCATCGCCCGGAATGCGGCCCCGACAATTCCCAAATCCACCTTCGCAAACGCATCCAGCAAGGCCCGATGTCCGGCGGGCGCGAGCAGCCCGCGATCATCATGCTGCCCGTGAATCTCGACGAGCATCGCGCCAATTTCGCGGAGCAGCGTGCCCGAGACGGGCTGGTCATTGACGAACGCGCGGCTGCCGCCATCGGCTTTAACCGTGCGGCGGATGATGAGGGGTTCGCTGGCGTCCGCATCGAGATCATTGGCCGTGAGCGTTGCGGCAACCTGAGCATGGAAATCAAACGTCGCGGTGACGCTTGACTGCGTCGCGCCTTGCCGCACGAGCCCGGTCGCGGCGCGGCTGCCCAGCGCCAGCCCCAGCGAATCAAGCAGGATTGATTTTCCCGCGCCCGTCTCGCCGGTAATCACGACCAGCCCGCGCTCGAAATTGAGATCGAGCGCTTCGATCAGGACAACATCACGGATGGCAAGCGATTGGAGCATTTATCGCCCTTCTACGTCATTCACAGCCAAGCTGAAATCACGAATACAATCCCTTTGCGCCTTCTTTCTTCTTTGCGCCTTCGTGTGAACCCATTTCACACTTTGTCATCGCGTGCGCTGCGACAGAAGGAAGGGGGTTCACGCGAAGGCGCAAAGGAAAGAAAAGGCACGAAGAAGAAAAGGGAATAGGGGCTTATGCCGGGTTCTTTTGCACGAGTTCATACGCGCGCGCATACCATTTCGTGCCCGGGTAGTTCGCGCCCAGAACAGCGGCCGATTTCTTGGCTTCGTCGCGCACGCCCAGAGCCAGATAGCTTTCGGTCAGCCGCATCAGTGCTTCGGGCGTGTGCGTCGTCGTATCGTAGCTGTCGATGACCTTGCGGAAGCGGACAACGCTGGCGAGCCATTGCGCGCGGCGCTGATAGAATCGCCCGATTTCCATTTCCTTGCCCGCGAGGTGATCATTGACAAGATCGATCTTCAAGCGCGCATCGGCGGCATAGCGCGTGTCGGGATAACGGCGGATGAGTTCACCCATCGAATCGAGCGCCTGCTGCGTGATTTTCTGGTCGCGCGTGACGTCGGTGATCTGCTCGTAATAATTGAGCGCGATCAGATAATAGGCATAAGGCGCGTCGCGGTTGCCGGGGTGGATCGACAGGAAGCGCGTCGCCGATTCGGTCGACTTGATATAATCGCGCGCCATATAGTTTGAAAACGCACTCATCAGCTGTGCGCGTCGCGCCCACGGCGAATAGGGGTGCTGGCGCTCGACTTCGTCGAACAGGGCCGCCGCAAGTTTATACTGGTTGCGGTCGAGCCGGTCTTTTGCCGTCGCATACAGCGTGTCAACATCACGGGCGATATAGGCGGTGTCCGATTTCTTGCGGTTGGTCGCGCAACCGCTGATTGTGGCGAGGACCGCGATGGCGGCAATGACGGAAACCGAACGGCTGTGGGGGATACGCATGCGTGTTGTCTTAGCGGCATGGAACCGGTCTGCCAACTTCGCTATTACCACTGCCATGACAGCGACAAAACTGACGACGATTACGGTCGAAAAGCCTTGGGGGCGGACGACACTCTGGCCGGGTTTCGATAGTCCGTCGGGCGCGAAGATCGGCGAGATCTGGTTCGAGGCGCCCGAGGGCACCAATCCCGACCTGATGGTCAAATATCTCTTCACGAGCGAGAAACTGTCGATCCAGGTGCATGAGGACGATGCGACGGCACAGGCGGCGGGCCGCGAACGGGGCAAAGACGAGGCGTGGGTGATCCTGGCCGCCGACCCCGATGCGACAATTGCGCTGGGAACGCGTGAAGCAGTGGATTCGGCGACACTGCGCGCGGCAGCGATCGACGGGAGCATCGAGACGCTGGTCGATTGGAAACCGGCCCATGCCGGTGACGTGATTTATTCAGCAGCGCGCACGGTTCATGCCATCGGCGCAGGGCTGACGCTGATCGAAGTGCAACAGAATGTCGATCTGACCTATCGGCTGTATGATTATGGCCGTCCGCGTGATTTGCATCTGGAGGCGGGGGTTGCGGTGAGTGATGCCGTCCCGTTTGTCGCACCACCAATCCCCGGTGACGTTGGCGGGGGACGCAGTATCCTGTGTGAGGGCGGCAAGTTCGTGCTTGAACGCTGGTCATGGGACGGCGCGCGGACGGTGAGATTGCCTGATAGCGTCCCCGGATGGCTGATTCCGGTGGTGGGGGGTGGTTCTGTGGATGGCGCGCGCTTTGTCGCGGGTGAATGCTGGATGGTAGAAGGTAGCACCGCGCTGTCCGTCGAAGCGGGGAGTGACGTTCTGTTCGCTTATCCGCTTACAACACGTGCGACGATCTTTGCCTGAACCGCAGTCCTGAGCCTGTCGAAGGA
>JAYWFN010000129.1:0-1899 GCA_043778785.1 Sphingomonas sp.
GGCCGGTCATCATCCCGCCGTCGCCCGGTGTCCTCTGTGCCTATGGTGATGCGACAACGCGGCTACGTGTCGATGCGCAGCGCAGTTTCAACAAGCTGGTGACACAAACCGATGATGCCGAAGTCGGTGCGGTGATCGAGGAAATCATCGCACAGGTCGTCGGCGAACTTGCAGCTGAAGGCGTCCCCCCGCCCGATCAAGAACTGCGCGTCGAAATCGACATTCGCTATGCCGGCCAGGCATTCGAAGTGCCGCTCTACAGCCCCCAGGGGTCGACGATTGCCGATCTCGTCACGCGCTTCGACACCGAGCACAAACGGCTGTTTACGTTTAACCTCAGCGTGCCGCAGGAGCTGGTCAACATCCGCGTCGTCGCCTTGGGCAAAGCCGCCAATGTCAGCGCCGAAAAGATCGACACGGGCACCGCTGATGCTTCTACCGCCAAACTGCGTGACCAGAAAGTGTGGATGGACGGGGCCGAGCGCGACGCCGTGATTTATGACCGCGCCAAGCTGAAAGCAGGGAACCGCATTTCCGGCCCCGCCATCATCTGCGAGATGGATTCGACCACGCTGGTTCTCAACGGCCACGTCGCCGAGGTTGATGCCTTTGCCAATATTCTGATCAATCCGGAGGCAAAATAATGCCCGCACAGATCATCCAGACCAACACGACGCCATTTGCGAACGTCACCATCGATCCGGTCACGCTCGACATTATCGAAAACGCCATGCGCAACGCGCGGATCGAAATGGACGCGACGCTGGTCCGCACCGCGATGTCGCCGGGCATCCGCGAACAGGGCGATGCCTTTCCGCTGATCGCTGATCCCGCCGGCAAGATGATCGTCGGGCAGTTCGGCAGCTTCATCGACGGCTTTCTGCGCGGGTTTCACGGGACGATTGAGGAAGGCGACATGATCTTCCTCAGCGATCCCTATAGCTGCGAAGGCGCGATTTCGCATTCGAACGACTGGCTCGTCCTGCTGCCCGTGTTCCGCGCGGGACGGCTGGTCGCATGGACCGCGATGTTCGGGCACCAGTCGGACATTGGCGGCAAAGTCGCGGGATCAATGCCGATCGATGCGCGCGCCATATTCGAGGAAGGCGTGCGCATTCCGCCGGTCAAGATTTACAACAAGGGCGTTTATAACGAAGACCTGATCAAGCTCGTCATGCACCAGACGCGCAAGCCCGACTGGTGCGCAGCGGACCTGAACGCGCTGATTGCCTCCTGCCGCGTCGCTGCGCGCCGTGTTGACGAGATGTGCGCGCGCTTTGGTGATGATGTCTATGTTTCGGCAACGCAGGCGCTGCTCGCGCGCAACCACCGCGCGATGAAAGCGCTGATCGCCTCGTCGGTTGGCGAGGAACCGGTCAGCTTCGAGGATTATGTCTGCGACGACGGCGTCGGATACGGCCCGTATAAAATCCGCTGCACGATGCAGCGCGTCGGCGACAAAGTAATCCTCGATTTCGCGGGGACCGATCCGCAATCGGCTGCGTCGATCAATTTTTACCTGAACGAAAACATGTTCAAGATGTTCTTCGGGATTTACATGATCATGGTCTTTGACCCGCAGATCATGTTCAACGACGGCTTCTATGACCTGATCGAAGTCAGGATTCCCGAAGGATCGTTGCTGAAGCCACTCTATCCCGCCGCGCTATCGGGTCGGACGCATGCGCTGGGCCGCATTTTCGATATTCTCGGTGGTTTGCTGGGCCAGCGGACGCCCGAATTCCTCTGCGCTGCGGGGTTCAGCTCCTCGCCGCATCTGATGTATTCGGGTCGCGACAAAAAGGGCGAATGGTTTCAGCTGTTCCAGATCGGTTTCGGCGGCATTCCGGGAAAACCGTTCGGCGACGGCCCTGACGGCCATTCGCTGTGGCCGGGGTT
>JAYWFN010000130.1:0-11159 GCA_043778785.1 Sphingomonas sp.
GTGGGACGCCTATATGAACAAGCAGCTCGTCCGCGCGAAACCGGGCGCGCATGTGAAGATTTTCTTCAAGGATATGGGGCATTTGCTGGGGTTGTCGCGGGCGTGAAATTGCCAATTTCGTCATTCCCGCGAAGGCGGGAATCCAACGTCCAACGTCGAGCCTCGGGCGTTGGACCCCCGCCTTCGCGGGGGTGACCAAGTAATGGAGATATTCTTCACCAGCGGCCATGCCGTCGATCTCGTGCTCGCGTTTATGGTGGTCGAAGCGATCATCCTGATCACGCTAAAGCGCCGCGCGCCGATCACGGTGCTGCTGACGATCTTGCCCGGTGCTGTGATGATGCTTGCCCTGAGGGCGGCGCTGACGGGCGCGGGATGGCAGTGGGTGGCCATCTGGCTGACGGTGTCGCTGCCGCTCCATCTGGCGGACTTGCGACATAGAAAATTGATTTAAGCGCCGCAGTCCTGAGCCTGTCGAAGGACGGTTCGCGTGAACCGCGCTTCGACAGGCTCAGCACTGCGGAGCGGAGAGCTCAATTAGCCCTGGGTATCGAGATAGGCGATCACGTCGGCGCGCTTCTGCGGATCCTTCAGACCGGTGTAGGTCATCTTGGTGCCCGGAATGATGCGCTGTGGTGCTTCGAGATACTGGAACAGCTTTTCATTGGTCCAGGTGATGCCGCTGTTCTTGTTGGCGGTTGAATAGCTGTAACCGGGGATGCTGCCCGACTTACGACCCTGAATGGCATGCAGCGACGGACCGACCATGTTCTTGCCGGCTTCGACAGCGTGGCAGGTTTTGCAAACGGCAAATGCCTTTTCGCCGGCGGCAGCATCACCCGTAAACGATGCGAACTTCACGCCCGCGAGCGTATCGACGTTGTCGACAGCGATTTTCTCTGCGGTTACTGGTGCAGCGGCCGTTTCGGTCGGCGCGGTCGCTGCCGGTTCTTCGGTAGGTTTCTGCGAGCAGGCCGATACCGACGCCATTGCCAACATTGCTGCGGTCATTCCCAGGGATGCCCGGATCGATATCATGCGACTCTCCATTAAAATTTATCGACACCAAATCGGGTGCTGCCTCTAAATACACCAAAGAAAAACAACCGCAATCGGCTTCGTCAAATTCGATTTTCATGATAGCGGCAAGACACTTGGCAGGGAAAATCCGAACGAAATGGCGCTGACTTATCACCCCGACCGCGACCGTCTGCTTGCCGAAGCGCATGCACGCCCGTCGACGCCGCTCGACGTGCCGGTTTTTGCCACGCGTATTGCAACGATTTCGGCGCAGGATGGCGGCGCGGCGGATCGCGCGCATCTTGCCGATCTGTGCCGGTCGTCACTGCTGCCCGAACCCCCCGAAGGGGCGCGCTGGTGGTCGTTCGACGCCGGGCGATGGACGCTGCGCTGGGAACGGCATACCGAATTTTCGAGCTGGACGATTTTCGGGCGCGAGCCTGTCGATGGCCCGCCAAAGGGATGGATCGAAAACCTGCCGGGCGACATCCTCGTGCGCACGACAGCCGATCTGAAACGTGATGAAAAGTCCGAGCCGACGCCGGCATCGCCGCATGGCACCAGCATGATCGGGTCGGTCGTGCTCGACGGCGCAGCGACGATCTACACCGATTTCAAACCCGACGACGGCGGGATCACGCGCTTTCTGGTGCTGGTCAAATCGATCGACCGCGTGCTGGCCGGGCGGCTGACGCTGATGCTGCTCGAGATCGAGACCTATCGGTTGATGGCGCTGCTGGCGTTTCCACTGGCGGGCAAGGCGGGCGGACAAGTGAGCGCGTTCGAGATCGAGACCGGCACGCTGGCGTCGCGGCTGGCCGAGGAAGCCGGCGTCGATGCCGACCGTGCATTGCTCGGACGGCTCGTCGCTCTGTCGGGAGAGGCCGAGGCATTGAACACGCAGACGAGCTACCGCTTCCGCGCGGCGGCCGCCTATTATGACATTGTCCGCGACCGCATCGCGACGCTGCGCGAAGTGCATATCCCGGGGATGCAGACAATCGGCGAATTCATGGACCGGCGTCTCGCCCCGGCAATGCGGACCTGCGACGCCGTGGGCGAGCGCGAGCGCGCAGTGATCGCGCGGATAGCGCGGACGGGTCAAATGCTGCGCACGCGCATCGAGATCGAAGCCGAAGCAACGAGTGCTGCCCTGCTCAAATCGATGGACAACCGCGCCCTCACGCAAATCCGCTTGCAGCGCGCGGTCGAAGGATTGTCGGTCGCGGCGATTTCCTATTATGCGATTTCGCTGCTCAGCTATCCGCTCAAGGCGCTCGAGCATGCCAATCCCAAAGTCGATGCGGCGCTGGCGACGGGGCTGCTCGCGCCGGTCGTCGTGATTGCGGTGTGGCTTGCGCTCCGGCGATTACGGCGGCAGGAGCCTGATTGAGATTAGGCCAATAAATCAGGGGAGTTTGCCACCAATGAAGACCCGCGCCGCCGTTGCGTTTGAAGCGAAGAAGCCGCTCGAAATCATGGAACTCGACCTCGAAGGGCCCAAAGCGGGCGAGGTGCTGGTCGAGATCATGGCGACGGGGATTTGCCATACCGACGCCTATACGCTCGACGGCCTCGACAGCGAGGGCATTTTCCCGAGCGTGCTGGGCCATGAAGGCGCAGGGATCGTGCGCGAGATTGGCGCCGGGGTGACGAGCGTCGCGGTCGGCGATCATGTTATCCCGCTTTACACGCCCGAATGTCGCCAGTGTAAATCCTGCCTCAGCGGTAAAACGAACTTGTGCACCGCGATCCGCGCGACGCAAGGCAAGGGGCTGATGCCCGACGGCACGAGCCGGTTCAGCTATCAGGGCAAGCCGGTGTTTCATTATATGGGCTGTTCGACATTCTCGAACTTTACCGTGCTGCCTGAAATTGCCGTCGCCAAAATCCGCACCGATGCGCCGTTCAACAGCGCTTGCTATATCGGCTGCGGCGTGACGACCGGCGTGGGGGCAGTGGTGAACACGGCGAAAGTCCAGCCGGGCGATAATGTCATCATCTTCGGGCTCGGCGGGATCGGCCTTAACGTCCTGCAAGGCGCGCGGATGGCGGGCGCGAACATGATTGTCGGTGTCGATATCAATCCCGACCGCCAAGCATGGGGCAAGCAGTTCGGGATGACGCATTTCGTCAATCCCAAGACGGTGGATGGCGACATTGTCGCGCACCTCGTCGCGCTGACCGATGGCGGCGCGGATTACACGTTTGACTGCACCGGCAATACCGATGTGATGCGGCAAGCACTCGAAGCGTGCCACCGCGGCTGGGGCACCAGCATCATCATCGGCGTCGCCGAAGCGGGCAAGGAAATCAGCACGCGGCCTTTTCAATTGGTCACCGGGCGCAACTGGCGCGGCACTGCGTTCGGCGGGGCAAAAGGGCGCACTGACGTGCCGAAGATCGTCGACTGGTATATGAATGGCAAGATCGAAATCGATCCGATGATCACGCATGTTCTGTCGCTCGACGAGATCAACAAGGGCTTTGATTTGATGCATGCGGGGGAAAGCATCCGCAGCGTTGTCGTTTTTTAGGGAGAGATACTATGTTCAGTCACATGATGGTCGGCAGCAATGATCTCGACAAGTCCAAGGCGTTTTACGACGCGACATTCAAGGCAATCGGCGGGCGCGCGGGCGCCAAGGATCCCAAGGGACGGCTGGTCTATATGCACAATGGCGGCATTTTTCTGGTGTCGATGCCGATCGACGGTTCGCCCGCAACGCACGGCAATGGCTCGACGGTCGGCTTTGCCATGACCGCCGAGCAAGCCGATGCCTGGCACGCGGCGGGCGTGGAAAACGGCGGCACGGCCATCGAAGACGCGCCCGGCGAGCGCCCCGGCAGCGGCTATTATCTCGCCTATCTGCGCGATCCCGATGGCAATAAACTGTGCGCGCTGCACCGGGTTGCCGGGTGAGCGGCACGCTGGCCGAACTCGAACGGCGGCGCACTGCCGCGCGGCTTGGCGGCGGGCAAAAGCGCATCGATGCGCAGCATGCCAAGGGCAAACTGACCGCGCGCGAGCGATTGACCGTGCTGCTCGACGAGGGATCGTTCGAGGAACTCGACATGTATGTCGAGCATAACTGCGTCGATTTCGGCATGGAGGAAACCAAGATTCCGGGCGACGGCGTCGTTACGGGATCGGGGACCATCAACGGGCGACTGGTGTTTGTTTTCTCGCAGGACTTTACGGTGTTCGGCGGATCGCTTTCGGAGGCGCACGCGCAGAAAATATGCAAGGTGATGGACTCGGCGATGAAAGTCGGTGCGCCGGTCATCGGCCTGAACGACAGCGGCGGCGCACGGATTCAGGAAGGCGTGGCGTCGCTGGGCGGCTATGCCGAGGTCTTCCAGCGCAATGTGCTGGCGTCGGGCGTGGTGCCGCAATTGTCGCTCATCATGGGGCCGTGCGCGGGCGGGGCGGTCTATTCGCCCGCAATGACCGACTTCATCTTCATGGTGAAGGATTCGTCCTATATGTTCGTCACCGGCCCTGACGTCGTGAAGACCGTGACCAACGAAGTCGTGACGCAGGAAGCGCTGGGCGGCGCGAGCACGCACACGACCAAATCGGGCGTGGCCGACAATGCGTTTGAAAATGACATCGAAGCGTTGCTGGCGGCGCGCGATCTGATCGATTTCCTGCCCGCTTCGAACCGCGCCGAGTTGCCGGAACGACCGACGGCGGACGAATGGGACCGGCTCGAAATGAGCCTCGACACCCTGATCCCGGCCAATGCCAACCAGCCCTATGACATGCACGAAGTCATCCGGAAGACGATGGACGAGGGCGATTTTTTCGAGATTCAACCGGCACATGCAGGCAACATATTGATCGGTTTCGGGCGGATCGAGGGGCGGACGGTCGGCGTTGTGGCGAACCAGCCGATGGTGCTGGCCGGGTGCCTCGACATCAATTCGTCGAAAAAAGCCGCGCGCTTCGTGCGCTTCTGCGATGCATTCGACATTCCGATATTGACGTTTGTCGATGTGCCGGGCTTCCTGCCGGGCGTGGGGCAGGAGCATAGCGGCATCATCAAGCATGGTGCGAAACTGCTCTTCGCTTATGCAGAAGCGACCGTGCCCAAAATCACCGTGATCACGCGCAAGGCCTATGGCGGTGCGTATGACGTGATGGCGTCGAAGCATCTGCGCGGCGATTTGAACTACGCCTGGCCGACCGCCGAAATCGCGGTGATGGGCGCAAAAGGCGCAGTCGAAATTATCTTCCGCGGGAAAACGTCGGAGGAAATCGCCGAACGCACGGCGGAATATGAAGCGCGCTTCGCCAACCCGTTCGTGGCGGCATCGAAGGGGTTCATCGACGAAGTGATCATGCCGCACTCGACGCGGCGGCGCGTGGCGCTGGGGTTACGGAAATTGCGGGGGAAAGTGCTGGAGAACCCGTGGAAGAAGCATGATAATATTCCGCTTTAGACCTTTTGCCTCGGTATCAGCAGCCCTGACAAGCCTTGCGCTGGCCAGTTGCCACGCGCCCACACTTGAAGAATCTTATTCCGGTCCATGGAGTGTCCCGACCGGGGAGGTCGCTGTCTCACTGGCACGAAATGGCGCTAAGAACTGTGGCGAGTTTTACCAGAAGGAGAGCAGCACAACTAAGGGTGAGTTCGCTGTCGCTTGCAATGCTTCCAAGAGCGACTCCGGTCCTCCGATTTGGGTAGTGTATTTGGTTTGGCCTGGAATCGATAAGGCGGTCGGACCTGATTATGCAGCGATAACCCGCGTGGGTGGCCCACCGCCGAGGGACTTAAAATGAGCAGAGCGACTTACAAAGATATTCAGGCACAAGTGAAGGCCGTTCACGGCTTCGTTCCGAAAACCTGCTGGATCGCTGACGTGAAATCGGCGCACCGTCTAACAGTTCGAAAAGCTCCAAATAGGCTCTCTGTGAATGAGCGGGCTTATCCGTGCCCTACATCAAAGCGGGCAGCAATCGAAGGTGCCCTTCGCCACTTCGGAATGATTTGAAAATGGAAAGTATTGAAAGTTCCATCCTCCACATTATAATCACATGATAAGGAGTGCCGCGATGCAGACCGAACGTGTGACTTTTCTCACCAGCCGCGACCACAAGGCCGCGCTCGACGCCTATGCAGCAAACAATGGCCAATCTGTAGGGCATGTCCTGCGCGAGGCCGCCAGCCAATATATTGCGCAGCCTTCGTCAAAGAGTGAGGATGAACAGGTTCTGGAAATTGTCTTGCCGGTCTTGGAAGAGGCTTTGCCCCGTATGCAGGCAGACCTTGAAGCAATGCGTCGTGACATTGCATCGGCGCGCGCCGCGATAGCGAAAAGCCTGGATCGGGCAGCACGCTCGGAACCCGATGATCGAAAGGTTGCTGCGTGAGCGCAGCGGACAAGGCTTTCGCACTTGTAAAGCGGATCATGCTTTACGACGAAACGATTGCCTCGCTTCGCAAGGACCTGGCTGATCTGACGACGGACGTGACCAAGCTCGCTGAAAGCCACGCCCGACTAAGCGAACGCGTCGCTGACATCGAAGGTTATTTGCGCGCGGCAACGCAGACACCATTTGGCGAGCCGCTAAAGCTCGACAAAAAATGAACCTCGGTCGCCTCAACCATATCGGTGTCGCCACGCCTTCCATCGCCGACAGCATCGCGCATTGGCGCGACGTGATGGGGGCGACCAAAATCCATGCGCCGTTTGACCTCCCCGCGCAGGGCGTGCGCGTGTGTTTTGTCGATACGCCAGGCGGCCCGCAGATCGAGCTGATCGAGCCGCTGGGCGCGGACTCGGCCGTCCACGGGTTCCTCGCTAAGAATCCGCTCGGCGGGCAGCATCATGTCTGCTTTGAAGTGCCCGACATTCACGCCGCCAAGGCTGAGTTTATCGCGATGGGCAAGAAAGTCCTCGGCGAACCCCGCATCGGCGCGCACGGGACGCTGATCTTTTTTGTCCACCCCAAGGATATGGGCGGGATGCTGACCGAGATTATGGAAAGCCCCAAAGAAGCGCACTAGACTTACGTTAACGTAAAGGGCTAGCGTAACGTCATGACCTACGAAACCATCCTGACTGCGCGCGACGGCGACGTCCTCACGATCACGCTCAACAAGCCCGAGCGGCTGAACGCGATGGCGCCGCTTATGGCCGACGAGATCAATGCCGCGCTCGACCAGCTCGAGGGCGCGCGCGCCGTGCTGATCACGGGCACGGGGCGGGCGTTCTGTCCGGGCGCTGACCTGCAGGCACGCGGCGATGCCTCGATTGCGGGAGGCAGTGCGCCTTATGCCGCGCTGACGCAGCATTATAATCCGCTGATGATGAAGATTGCGCGGTTGCCCGTGCCGGTCGTGACAGCGGTCAACGGCCCTGCGGCGGGGATCGGCTGTTCGCTGGCGCTTTCGGGTGACTTTGGGATTGCGGGGAAATCAGCTTATTTCCTGCAAGCGTTCGTCAATATCGGGCTGGTGCCCGACGGCGGCGCATCGTGGATGCTGCCGCGCCTGATCGGCAAGGCGCGCGCGACCGAAATGATGCTGCTCGGCGAAAAGATCGGCGCCGAAAAGGCCGAAAACTGGGGCCTGATCCATAAGTGCGTCGATGATGCTGTGCTGCTCGAAGAAGCGCTGGCACTGGCGAAACGGCTGGCCAGCGGCCCGACCGTCGCAATCGGCATCATGCGCCAGAATATCGCGGCGGCGCTTGAGGCGGATTATGCCAGCGCCCTCGTCCGCGAAGCCGAAGGGCAGCGTATTGCCGGGGCCAGCGCCGACGCCATCGAAGGCGGGTTATCGTTCCTGCAAAAGCGCAAAGCGGCATTCCAGGGCCGTTGACCGCTGCCGCCCCGCATGGCAAGCGGGCCAGACTGCGGGTGTAGCTCAATGGCAGAGCAGAAGCTTCCCATGCTTACGACGAGGGTTCGATTCCCTTCACCCGCTCCAGCGCGTTTCGGGAGAGAATAGCGACGCTATTCGCACCACGAATACGCGCTCGGCCAGCGCGCGGAGCAGCGACTGACGACGTGGCTTTGCCACGGCGGGCGTTGCCTGTAGTGCGGATTTATGATCGCTTCCCTCCGCGCCGCCTTTTCGGGAACCGTCCTCACAGACTCCGCCGACACCGCCGCTTTCCTGACTGACTGGCGAAAGGTGTGGACCGGCACCGCGCTGGCGGTCGCGACCCCTTATAGCGTCGACGATGTCGCAAAAATCGTCCGCTGGTGCGCCGCGCATGATGTGTCGATTGTGCCGCAGGGCGGGAACACCGGGCAATCGGGCGGATCGGTCCCGCGCGCCGAGGGGCAGAATATCGTCCTGTCGCTGGCGCGGCTGAACCGCATCCGCAGTATTGATCCGGCGAACAACACGATGACGGTTGACGCGGGCTGCATCCTTCAGACGATTCAAGACGCTGCCGCCGATGCGGGCCGCTATTTCCCGCTCAGCCTGGGGGCCGAAGGATCGTGCACCATCGGTGGCAATCTGGCGACCAATGCCGGCGGCTCGGCGGTGCTGCGCTATGGCAATGCCCGCGATCTGTGCCTCGGCCTCGAAGTCGTGACGGCGCACGGCGACATCTGGGACGGGTTGAAAGGGTTGCGCAAGGATAATTCGGGCTATGACCTGCGCGATCTGTATATTGGGTCCGAAGGGACGCTGGGCGTGATTACAGGTGCGGTGCTGAAGCTTTTTCCGGCGCCCGCCGAGCGTGCCACGGCGTTTGTTGCAGTCGCGTCGCCGCATCAGGCGATGGCGTTGTTCGATGCGATGCGAGCGCGGCATGACACAGCGCTGACGGCGTTCGAGATCATGTCGGATATGTGCCTTGGCCTCGTGCTCGATCATGTCGCGGGCGTGCGCCGTCCGCTGGCGATGCGCGCGGCCTGGTATGGACTGGTCGAGCTGAGTGGTAATGATGTGGGTGCCGGGCTGGAATCCAGTCTTGCCGATGCCTTGTCGGCGGGGGTTATCAGCGACGCGGCCATCGCGGACTCAATCGCGCAATCCCGTTCGCTCTGGCAATTGCGCGAAGCGATTTCACCTGCGCAAGCTGCCGATGGGGGCGGGATCAAGCATGACATTGCCGTGCCGGTCTCAAGTGTTGCAGACTTTATCGATGACGCGCTGGCTGCCGTGGCTGCTGCGTTTCCCAACATTCGCCCGGTGACATTCGGTCATCTGGGCGATGGCAATCTGCATTTCAATTTCTCGGCGGCGGCGGCAGCGGCGGGCGCGGATCAGGTCGCGTTTCAGGCAACCGCCCCGCGTCTGAATGCCATTGTCCATGACCTTGTGCGCAAATATGGCGGGACGATTTCGGCCGAACATGGCCTTGGCGTCCTGCGCCGTGACGAAGCCGATGCGCACCGCTCGCCGGTCGAGCGCGCCCTGATGCGCGCGATCAAGACAGCGCTTGATCCACAGGGGATCATGAACCCCGGAAAGATGATGCCATGACTGGCGCGGCCCCGCCGAAGCACGGATCGGCGATCTTCATTCTCGTAACGATTTTTATCGATGCGATCGGGTTCGGCCTGATCATGCCGGTGTTGCCACAATTGCTGATGCGGGTCGGGCAGTTAAAATTGTCCGACGCGATTGGCGTTGGCGCGTGGATGGGGCTGGCGATGGCCGTGGCGTCGTTCATTGCCGCGCCGATCCTCGGCAATTTGAGCGACCGGTTCGGGCGGCGACCGATCCTGCTGGTGTCACTGGGCGGGCTGGCGATTGACTATGTCCTGCTTGCCTTTGCCAATACGTTGCCGCTCGTATTTCTTGGCCGCGTTGTTTCAGGGATATTCGGCGGGAGTTACTCGACCGCAATGGCGGCGATTTCGGACATCACGCCGCCCGATGATCGTGCCAAGACGTTCGGTTTTGTCAGCGCGGCGTTTGGCGTGGGTTTCGTGCTGGGGCCAGCGATTGGCGGCTTGCTCGGCGAATATGGCGACCGTGCGCCTTTCATCGTTGCCGCCGCAATGGCGGGATTGAACTTCCTCTATGGCCTGATCATGTTCCCTGAGACACTGAAACCCGAAAACCGCCGTCCGTTCAGCCTGTCGCGCGCCAATCCGCTCGGTGCGTTGAAAGTGATGCGCGCGTTGCCGGGGATGGGAAGCGTCGCCGTCGTCCTGATCCTGTGGCAGGTCGCCAGCCTCGTCTATCCGATGACATGGAGTTTTTACGGGATTGCCCAGTTCGGCTGGTCGACGCGGCTCATCGGGCTCAGTCTTGCCGCCGTCGGCATTACGATTGCGATCAGCCAGATTTTCATCACTGGCCCTGTGGTCAAGCGCTTTGGCGAGCGCGATGCCGCGACCATTGGCTTGATAGTGGCGATTGGCGGCTTTGTGACCTATGCGTTCGTCACGCAGACATGGATGGCCTTTGCGGCGATGCTATTCATCGCGCTGCAGGGGCTGGTCCAGCCGAGCCTGATGGCGATGCTCTCGCGCCGCGCGACGCCCGAGACGCAGGGCGAAGTGCAAGGCATTTCGGCAATGGCGCTGGGGCTGGGCTCGATTGTCGCGCCGCTGGTGCTGACAACGCCGATGGCATATTTCACGAGCGCTGATGCGCTGGTTTATTTTCCGGGTGCGCCTTACCTTGTCGCGGCTGCGTTTGGCTTGGTCGCGCTGGCCCTGTTGCGGCGGTTGCCACGGGTGGTAGCGAGTGCGGCGCAGGTGTGATATGGCGCCGACATGGCAACCCGAAACCTTCATGCGCCCCTGCTGACCGCCGAGGAGTTTCTCGAGATCGAGTTTCCGAGCGACACCAAGGCCGAACTCGATAACGGCATCATCCGCATGATGGCGGGGGGGACGCGTCGACATGCCGAGATTCAAGGTAACATTTTCAACCTATTGCGTAATGCTTTGAGGGGTTCGGGCTGCAAGCCGTTCGGTCCAGACCTTGGCGTTCGGACGAACGATCTGGCGATTCGATATCCCGACATCACGGTCGTCTGTGTCAATCAGTCAAGTGAGGACGAGTCCAAAGCAGTTAGCGACCCGCGCGCCGTCGTCGAAGTCCTCTCACCAAGTACAAGGGCCATCGATCTCGGGACCAAGCTTCTCGAGTATCGATCCATTCCATCGGTCACGACGATCATCTTTGTCGATCCTTCACTTGAGACGGTCCGCC
>JAYWFN010000131.1:0-4736 GCA_043778785.1 Sphingomonas sp.
TCTATCGCTGAAAAATCCTCACGACTGGCTCAACAAACGCTAGCCGGATCCCAGCGCAGCAGTTTGATGTCCGAAGCCGATGCAGTCGTCAGCCGCGCACTTATCAGCCTTGGCCGCATCGATGAGGCCGAAGCTATTATTCGGCTGGGATTTTCACGCGCCAAAGCGAATGAGGTCGCGCCGAAAGTGATCGGAGAACTGACACTTTCGAGCGGCCGGATTCACCAATATCGTGGCGACGTTCAAGGTGCACTGGGGGCCTTTCAAAAGGCATATGGAATTTTCCGGTCTGTCGCCGAAAAGCGCTCACAAGCGGTGGCGCTTCAGAGTATAGCAAAGCTCTATCTTGACGGCGGAGACAGTGAATCTGCGATCAAATATTACACTCAGTCAGATGACGAATATGTGGGCGACCCGTTGATGGCATTGTCATCACGGAATAATAGAGGAACTGCCTACTTGCTATTGGAAAAGCCGCGCGACGCAGAACTTGCATTCAAACAGGCGCTTGGAATCGCGGAGAAGATCGGCAGCGCGAAATATGCAACACGGATTCTAGGCAACATTGTTCAAGCTCAAATTGCTCAGGGTCAAATCAACGGTGCGTCAGCCACCCTTGATCGCGCGTTTGCATCGCTTCAACATGACGAATCTGCGGCTGAAGTGTGGAGATTTTGGCAAAGACGCGCGGAAATAGCGCTTTTACAGAAGGACTTTCGCACTGCGACTGCATGTATTGAAAAGGCCCTTTCGGGCGTTGATTCGAAAACGAGTGACTCAACCTTTCGTGAGGCCCATGCAGCAGCCTATGAAATCTATCGCGCCTCGGGGCGCCAATATGATGCACTTGTTCAGCTTGAGGCCGTCTGGCGAATCGACAAGGCCACGGCCAAGCTCACTGCGACCAACAGCGCGGCGCTGATGGCCGCGCGCTTCGATTTCGCAAACCAGAATACCCGGATCGCGCAATTAAAAGCGAAAGAACTCGAACTTCAGCGGAATTTCTTGATTGCCGTTATCGCTGGCGGCACGGCGGCATTGATTTTGCTTACCTTTGGCTTAATCTTGATTACCCGTAGTCGTAACAGAGAACGGTCGGCGAAGCTGTTGCTTGCCCAGACCAACCGTGATCTTGAAAAGGCAATAGTGGCTAAAATGGAATTCCTTGCCACCACCAGCCACGAGATCAGAACGCCGCTCAACGGTATTCTCGGCATGACGCAAGTGATGCTGTCCGACCGCAAACTCAATGTGACGATGCGCGACCGCATTGGCATCGTGCATGACGCCGGTGAGGCGATGCGATCGCTCGTTGATGATATTCTTGATGTTGCGAAGATGGAAACCGGTAAGCTGGCCGTGGGTTCGGGCATCGTCGACCTTAAATCGACTTTGCAGCAAGTGGCGCAAGTCTGGCGATTGCAGGCGGACGCAGCGGGCGTTGGTCTCGTCCTGATGCTTGATGATTGCCCCGAGGTGATCGAGGGGGATGCCGGTCGTATCCGCCAGATTATTTTCAACCTGTTGTCGAATGCCATGAAGTTTACCGAAAAGGGCAAAGTGGAGCTGGCAGTTCGCACCGTTGTTTCTGGTGCTGGACACCGGGTCCAGATTTCTGTGCACGATTCAGGGATTGGCATTGCCCCGGAATGGCATGAGTCTATTTTTGAACTGTTCCAGCAGGTCGATGGCGGCACAACACGTAAATATGGTGGAACGGGGCTCGGTCTCGCGATCTGCCGGAATTTGGCACGGGCAATGGGTGGGGACATATCAGTGGAAAGCGAGACGGGCTTCGGATCCACGTTTACACTTGATTTGCCGTTCGTCGTGCCGACGTCAGCGATGGCATTACGCCCAACGGGCGATGCCGGGGCACGTGCTGTATTGGTGATCGAACATAATCCACTGACGCGCGGGATGATGCGCGCGATCCTGTCGGCGCGCTTTGACGTCGTTGCTTTTGTGGGCGATGTTGCCGAGGCTACGGGCTATCTCGCGCTCGAGAAAGTCGACTGGATCGTTGCTGATGCGTCGTCGGTTGATGACTTTACTCGCTTGTTCAAGGCGACCGACTTGCCGATTATCGTCGTCGAAGGGGCTGATCCGGTTGCCGGCGATGTGCGCGCAGGGGCGCATGTCACGCTTGCCAAGCCGCTGACCAAGTCGGCGTTGCTTGCTGCGTTTGCCGGGTCTGACAAGACCGTCGCGGTGGCGGCATGAAGCTACTTTTCGTCGAGGACGATGCGATGAACCGGCGTGTCGTCAAAGACATGCTGAACGTCGCGGGCGTTCTGATGGACGAAGCCGACGGCGCACATGAAGGGCTTCGCCTGATCGAGGCGGGTGATTATGATCTGATCTTGATGGATCTTCGCATGCCCGGCATGGACGGGCTGGCCGCGATTGCCGCAATCCGCCAGCGCGCCGACGACAAGGGGCGCTTGCCCATCATTGTGCTCACGGCTGATGCAGCAGCGGGCTTGCGCGAGAAATGCATGGCGGCGGGGGCCGATGAAGTCCTGTTCAAGCCGGTATCAATGCAATCGCTGTTCGATGCTATCGCTGTCCTCATGGTCGGGCGTGATGGTGGCGACACGGTCATTTCCTAAGCGGGCAGGGTTCGTTATGGCAGTGCGATGAGCACAGCCCCTGACTTTGATTTCGCGCTTGGCGAAACAGCGGACATGATCCGCGAAACGACTCGCCGTTTTTCGACCGACCGGATTGCGCCGATTGCCGCTTCGGTCGACGAGCATAACAAATTTCCGCGTGAGCTGTGGCCCGAAATGGGCGCGCTTGGCCTGCACGGGATTACGGTTGAAGAGGAATGGGGTGGCCTTGGCCTCGGCTATCTCGACCATGTTGTTGCGATGGAGGAAGTGTCGCGCGCGTCGGCCTCGGTGGGCCTCAGCTATGGCGCGCATTCAAACCTGTGTGTGAACCAGATCCGGCGGTGGGGCTCGGATGACCAGAAGGCGCGGTATCTGCCAAAACTCATCAGCGGCGTGCATGTCGGCTCGCTCGCCATGTCCGAAGCGGGATCAGGCTCGGATGTTGTGTCGATGCGCCTGAAAGCAGACGTGGTCGGCAACGACCGATACCGCTTGAACGGCACGAAGTTCTGGATCACCAACGCGCCCGAAGCCGATACGCTGGTTGTCTATGCCAAAACGGGCGAGGGATCAGGCGGGATTACTGCGTTCCTGATCGAAAAGGGGATGAAGGGCTTCAGCGTTTCGAAGAAACTCGACAAGATGGGGATGCGCGGATCGGACACCGCCGAACTGGTGTTCGAAGATTGCGAAGTCCCGTTCGAAAATGTCATGGGCCCCACCAACGGGGGCGTCGGCGTGCTCATGTCGGGCCTCGATTATGAACGTGCGGTGCTTGCCGCCGGGCCGCTGGGCATCATGCAGGCCTGCCTCGACGTCGTCCTGCCCTATGTCCGCGAGCGCAAACAGTTCGGCAAAGCGATCGGATCATTCCAGCTGATGCAGGGCAAGGTTGCCGACATGTATGTCGCGCTCAATTCAGCGCGCGCCTATGTTTACGCCGTGGCGCGCAATTGCGATGCAGGCAAAACGACGCGCTTTGATGCAGCGGGGGCGATCCTGCTGGCAAGCGAGAATGCCGTGAAGGTGTCGCTCGAGGCGATCCAGGCGCTGGGCGGGGCTGGTTATACCAAGGAATGGCCAGTCGAGCGGTTTTTGAGGGATGCCAAGCTGTATGACATTGGCGCGGGCACGAACGAAATACGACGGTTTCTCATCGGTCGGGAGTTGATCGGTTGAGTGCGCCGGTATTGGGCACAGCGCTTTTCACAGATAGCGACGCTTTCCGTGCGAACGCGGCGCACAACCGCGCATTGAAGGATGCGCTATGGGCGAAGGTTGCCGAAGCCGCGCTGGGGGGAAATGAAAAGTCGCGCGAACGGCATGTGGCGAGGGGCAAGCTGTTGCCGCGGGAGCGCGTCGAGCGGTTGCTCGATCCCGGTTCGCCCTTCCTTGAGATCGGGCAATTGGCGGCGAACGACCTGTACGATGGCGAAGTGCCCGGCGCGGGTGTTATTGCGGGCATTGGTCGCGTGTCGGGACGGCAGTGCATGATCGTGTGCAACGACGCGACGGTGAAGGGCGGCACTTATTACCCGATGACGGTGAAGAAGCATCTCCGCGCGCAGGAGATTGCGCTGGAGAACCGGCTGCCGTGCATCTATCTGGTGGACAGCGGCGGCGCGAACCTGCCGCATCAGGCGGAGGTGTTCCCCGACCGCGACCATTTCGGGCGGATTTTCTTCAATCAGGCCAATATGAGCGCCAAGGGCATCCCGCAGATCGCCTGCGTCATGGGCAGTTGCACGGCGGGCGGGGCTTACGTCCCCGCGATGTCCGATGAGACGGTGATCGTGCGCGGGCAGGGGACGATATTCCTTGCCGGGCCGCCACTGGTGAAAGCCGCGACGGGCGAAGTGATCAGTGCGGAGGAATTGGGTGGCGCCGACACGCACGGGCGCAAATCGGGCGTGGTCGATCATGTCGCCGAGAATGACGAACATGCGCTGACCATCGTCCGCGACATCGTGAGTACGCTGGGTGTGGAAGATGGCGCTCGCGTAGAGCTGCGCGAGTCGCGGCCGCCGCTGCATGATGCAGAGGAGCTGTACGGCCTGATCCCCGAAGATGTGCGCGAACCTTATGACGTGCGCGAGCTGATCGCGCGCATCGTCGACGGCT
>JAYWFN010000132.1:0-4721 GCA_043778785.1 Sphingomonas sp.
GCTCGGCGTGCCGGTTGTGTCAAAAGCGTTGAGCGGCATGGATAGCCTGCTTTCCATTGTCCAGATGCCCGGCGGCGTGCCCGTGGGGACACTCGCCATCGGCAAAGCGGGAGCGATCAATGCGGCGCTGCTCGCGGCGTCGATCCTTGCCTTGTCGGATGCGGCATTGGGCGTGCGGCTCGCGGCGTGGCGTGCGGCACAAACCGAAGGCGTGGCGACCGATCCGGCATGAAGAGGCCTGTTTGTTCCCGATCCAACCGAAGTGCTGAGCCTGTCGAAGCACGGTTCGCCTTAACCGCCCTTCGACAGGCTCAGGACTGCGGTGCTAGGGGATCACGATGATCATTGTGGCTCCGGGTTCGACAATCGGCATTATCGGCGGCGGCCAATTGGGCCGGATGCTCGCGCTTGCCGCAGCACCCTTGGGATACCGCGTCCACATCCTCGACCCTGACCCCGATTGCTGCGCGCGGCAGGTTTGCGCGGCGTTCACGCAAGCGGATTATGGTGACCGAGCGGCTCTGGCGGGGTTTGCAAGCGCAGTCGATGTTGCGACCTATGAGTTCGAAAATATCGATGCCGGGCCGCTTGAGGAAGTTGCGTCACGCGTCGGCCTGTTCCCGCCGCTGAACGCACTGCGCATTGCGCAGGACCGGATTGCCGAAAAGGAATTTGCCGCGTTGCACGACGGACGGACGGCACAATGGGCGCGTGTCGATACGCGCGACGACCTTGATACGGCCATTGCGCGGGTCGGCACGCCGTCGATCCTCAAGACGACGCGCTTCGGCTATGACGGCAAGGGACAGGCGCGCCTGTCATCGCCTGCCGACGCCGATGACGCCTGGGATATGATTGGCGGCAACCCGGCGATCCTCGAAGCAATGGTCGCCTTCGAGCATGAATTTTCGATCCTCGTCGCGCACGGGCAGGACGGCACCAGCGTGACGTGGGACGCGCCCGAGAACGTCCATGTGAACGGGATTCTCGCGACCTCGACCGTCCCGCCGCATCGCGACATCATTTCACAAGTAGCCGAAGCGAAGGCATTGGCAGTACGGATCACCGACGCGCTTGACTATGTCGGCGTCCTTGCCATCGAATTTTTCGCCAGCGCCGACGGTCCCGTCTTCAACGAAATGGCCCCGCGCGTGCACAACAGCGGGCACTGGACGACCGAAGGCGCGATCACCTCACAGTTTGAAAACCACATCCGCGCGGTGTGCGGTTTGCCGTTGGGCGTGACCAATCTGGTCACTCCGCGTGCCGCGATGCAGAATCTCATCGGCGACGACGCAAACCATTGGCGTGAGTTGGCGGCCGAACCCGGCGCACACCTTCACCTGTATGGCAAAGGCGCGCCCAGTCCGGGCCGCAAAATGGGGCATGTAACGAGAATTACCCTCTCCCCCTGAGGGAGAGGATTTCTTGCCGTTAGGCCCGCGTGCCCGTCATCGGGCTGGTGCCGAACATGCCAGCCTTGACGCCACCCGTCAGCGTATCGCCATCGATGGTTGCGTCGCATTCGAGCACCATCGGCATGGGGACTTTCATGTCCATCGTCCATGTCAGCGTGTTGCCATCGATCTTGCCGTTGTCGCATGTCAGCGATCCCATGGCGCCGGCATTGGTGCCCGACCATGTGCCATCGCCATTGTCGTTGACGGTCATCACCGATTGCTGCTCACCTAAAGGCGACTTGACCACACAATTCCATGCGCCTGCGACGTTCGACATTCATCTTCTCCTGTTGATCACTCACCCTTGGGGGCTGGCATCATTTCGACGGCCAGCCCGGTTTTTGCAAGCTGTGGTTTTACCGTCGCGGCATCACCGACGATGATCCAGGTCAATTTTGCCGGGTCGAGCGTCGCCCGCGCGGCCGCATCAAGCTCAGCCGCCGTCATGCTGCGATAGCGCGCGGGCAGTTTGGCATAATAATCATCGGGCCGGTTGAGCCAGATAATCCGCTGCATCGCGCCCAGCACTGAATCGGACGTTTCGAATTGCCCGGGCAATTCGCGCACCGATCCGTTCGCCATGCGCTCGAGCTCGACCGCCGTCGTCCCCTTTGACCCAAGAAAATCCCGCATCTGCGCCAATATCGCGACAACCGAATCGCCGGTCCGGTCGGCCTGCACGGGGGCATTGAGGATAAACGATGTGCGGTTTTCATTGCCGTTGACCGCTGAATACATGCCGTACGACCAGCCCTTTGTCTCGCGCAGATCGCCATTCATCCGCGACAGGAAACTGCCGCCCATCACGTCATTGGCCTGGCGCAGGATGACAAGATCGTCCTTGCCGGTCTTGTCGAGCACCGTGCCTGCCAGAATCACCGACTGGCCCGATCCCGGCCGGTCGATCAAGTAAATCTTGTTCGCGGGTGCCGGGATCACCGCCGTGAACGCCTTGACGGGCTTGGCCGACGGCGGTGCTGTCCAGCTCCCGAAAGCAGCTTCGAGCTGCGGCTTCAGCGCCGCCAGCGTCGTATCGCCGATCACGAAAATCTGCGCGTTGTCGGGCCGCAGCCAATCCTTGTGGAATTGCACGAGGGCATCACGGCTGACTTTTGCCACCGACGCCGCTTCGCCCGCGCCTGACCCCGGATTGCCATAAGGATGCGCGCGGCCATAAATCAGCGTGGGCAAAACATAGCTTGCAATGCCATCGGGCGAACTCAGCCCCGCCTTGATCCGCGCCAGCTGCTGCCCGCGCACGCGCTCGACTTCCTGGCGGTCGAAAGCCGGATTGCGGATGATGTCCGAAACCAGCCCCAGCGACGCCCCGAGATTGGGAGTCAGCGAATACAGGCCGATGCTCGTCCGGTCGATGCTCGCGCCGGTTGAAATGCTCGCGCCCAGCCGCTCGGTTTCCTCGGCAATCTGGATCGAATTGCGCGTCTTCGTGCCCTCATCAAGTGCCGCCAGCATCAGCGCCTGCGTGCCCAGCGCATCCTTGGGATCGCTCGAATATCCGGCGTCGAAATTGACTGACAGCCGCACCACGGGGATCGACGTGCGCTGCGCAAAGAACACCGGAATACCGTTGGACAGCGTCGTGCGCTCTATCGCGGGAAAGTCGAGTTCGCTGAGCGTGCCGACCGGCGGCGCGGGACGCGGCGGCGATTTGGATGCCGGCGCGGCAGCGACTGGCGGCGGTGGCGCTTGTGTTGACGGTGTATCGCCTGTGATGGCCAGCATTTCAGGCGAGGTATCGCGCTCGCCCGGTTCGACGGTCAGGTTGAAAACCGGCCGCCCCATCCATTTGCGGGCGGCCGCCGCAACCTGTTCGGGCGTGAGTGCGGCAAGTTCGGTCAGCTCCTTTTTGTATTTTGACGGATCAGCCGAATAGACCATACCTTCGGCGAGCGCGACGGCCTTGCCGCCAAAACCGCCGACTGATTCATAACCGCCGATCGTGCCCGACACGGCCTTTGTCGCCACGCGGCGGACTTCGTCGGCAGTCGGGCCCGTTTTCAGGAAATCGGCGATCAGCGCATCGAGCCGCTTGCCAACCGCGACGGCGTCCTGCCCCGGTTTCACATCGGCGACGATTGACAACAACCCGAGCTTTTCAAACGAGCCGACGCTTGCGCTGACGTTCACAACGGTCTTGTCGCCGCGCACCAGTGCATTGTCCAACCGGCTCGACGAGAGGCCACCCAGCACGGCTGCAGCGGCATAGAGCGCGGTCGTATCCGCGCCATTGACGCCTTCGACCGCCCAGTATCGCGCAATCCGCGTATAGGGCACTTTGTCCTTCAAGACTTTGCTGACCGGCGCAGGCAGCGTCGGGATCGACGCTTCGCGGCGCACCACCGTGGGGCCGCGCGGGATTTTGCCGAACCACTTCGTTACCATGCGTTTTGCGGTTCTGACATCGACATCGCCCGCCAGCACCAGCACGGCATTGTCGGGCCCATATTTGGCGCGGAACCAGTTTTTCACATCCTCCAGACTCGCGCCGTTCAGGTCGGCCATCGATCCGATCGTGCTGTGGCGATAAGGATGCCCTTCAGGGAACAGTGTATTATTCACCACATAATCAACGGTGCCGAACGGTTCATTGTCGCTCTGCCGCTTTTCATTCTTGACAACACCGCGCTGGTTATCGAGCTTTTCCTGCGTCACCGCACCAAGGAGATGGCCCATGCGGTCGCTTTCGAGCCACAGCACCCGGTCGAGCGCCCCTGTCGGCACTGTCTGGAAATAATTGGTCCGGTCAAACCATGTCGTCCCGTTATAATCGGTCGCGCCGATCTGCTGGAGCGGCTCAAAGAAATCGCCCGGCGAGTTTTCGGAGCCGTTGAACATCAGATGCTCGAACAGATGCGCAAAGCCGGTTTTGCCCTTGGGCTCGTCCTTCGACCCGACATGATACCAGACCGAAACCGCAACGACCGGTGCCTTGCGGTCGGCATGGACCAGCACGCGCAGGCCGTTGGGCAGTGTGAATTGTTTATAGGGGATGTCCACTTTTGCGACGAGATCGGCGACCGGCGCCGGCTCGGCAGCAAAGACAGGCTGGGTGAAAAGCAACGGCAGGGCAATGAAGGCGAAGCGCAACATAAATCTTCCTTGTCTAAATTTCATCGATCATCCCCGCCAGCACGCCCAAGCAATCACGCGCCAGCTGCCGCGACCGTTCGGGTGACCAGCCGCGCTCCGCATCGGGCGCATTGGCATTGTCCTTGAACGGCATTTCGAGCGTCATCGACA
>JAYWFN010000133.1:0-11128 GCA_043778785.1 Sphingomonas sp.
TGCGGGATGGCTCTTGAACCTGAAGCGCCCTCGCTCGATGATGCCCCGAATCCGGAGCTGGTCGATTTTACGCAGCGCTGGTGGGTGTCGGCGGCGCTGGCGGTGCCGCTGCTGATCCTGACGATGGGGACAGAATTTCTGGGCCTTCATCTGGTCGATCCCGCATATTCACCGTGGATTCAATTGGCGCTAACTGCACCCATCGTCCTGTGGGCTGGCTGGCCATTCTTCACGCGCGGGTGGACGTCAATCGTCACGCGCAAGCTCAACATGTTTACGCTCATCGCGATCGGCGTCGGCGCGGCGTTCCTTTACAGCGTGGTTGCGACGTTCGCGCCGGGTCTGTTTCCCGCGACGTTCAGAATGCACGGCGGGATGGTGCCGGTTTATTATGAAGCGGCGGGCGTGGTCGTGGCGTTGGTGTTGCTCGGACAAGTGCTGGAGCTGCGGGCAAGGGCGGCAACGGGCAAAGCGATCCGCGCGCTGCTCAATCTCGCGCCGAAGACCGCGCGACGCATCGATGCCGATGGCACCGAAACCGAGATTCCCTTAGCCGACGTCCAGCCAGGCGACCGCCTGCGCGTGCGTCCGGGCGACGCCGTGCCGGTTGACGGGGTTGTGATCGAAGGCCGCTCATCGGTCGATGAATCGATGCTGACGGGCGAGCCTTTACCCGTTGCCAAGGACGTGACCAGTGCGCTGACCGGCGGAACGGTCAACGGCACCGGCAGCCTTGTCATGGCAGCGCAAGCCGTTGGCAGCGACACGATGCTGGCGCGCATCGTCCGTATGGTCGCCGAAGCCCAGCGGAGCCGTGCACCGATACAGGCTGTGGCTGACAGGATTTCGGGGTGGTTCGTGCCGCTGGTCATCGCGATTGCGATATTGTCGTTTGTGGTCTGGAGCCTTGTCGGACCCGAACCACGCATCGGCCATGCCCTGCTCAATGCGATTGCTGTCCTCATCATCGCCTGTCCTTGTGCGTTGGGACTGGCGACACCGATGTCGATCATGGTGGCAACCGGACGCGGCGCACATGCCGGCGTCTTGGTCAAACATGCCGAGGCCCTGCAGGCCTTCGAGAAAGTCGATACGCTGGTGATCGACAAGACGGGAACGCTGACCGAAGGCAAACCCAAGCTCATCGCCATCGAAACGACAGCGGGCATGGCGGAAGACGAATTGCTGGCCCTGACGGCTGCGGTTGAGGCTCGGTCAGAGCATCCGCTGGCCCATGCGATTGTGACGGCAGCACAAGAACGCAAGCTGGCGCTCGGCGAGCCGGAAAATTTCGAGGTTCAAGTCGGGGCGGGCATTAGCGCCCAAGTCGGCGGGCGCGCCGTTGTAATTGGCAACGCTGCGCAGATGCAGCGTATCGGCGTCGATCCGGCACCACTTAATGATGCTGCCGAAGCACGACGCAACGAAGGCGCTGGCGTCATGCTGGTCGCGGTCGATGGCAAACTTGCGGGGTTCGTTGCGGTCGCCGATCCGATCCGCGCCAATGCCCGCGAGTCCATCGAAGCGCTCCGCAAACAGGGCCTTCGCGTCATTATGCTGACGGGCGACAACCCGACCACCGCACAAGTCGTTGCCGATGCGGTGGGCGGTCTCGACGGCGTTTATGCCGAACTCAAGCCCGACGACAAGGCGCGCATCGTCGGCGAACTCAAAGCCGCGGGCGCAAAGGTTGCGATGGCAGGAGACGGGATCAACGATGCGCCAGCGCTTGCCGCCGCCGATGTCGGTCTTGCCATGGGGACTGGCACCGACGTTGCGATTGAAAGCGCGGGCATCACGCTCACCAAAGGTGATTTGGCTGCCGTCGTCCGCGCCCGCGCGCTCGCCAAGGCGACGATGCGTAACATCCGGCAGAATCTGTTCTTCTCGTTCCTGTTCAACGGTATTGGTGTGCCGGTCGCAGCTGGTGTGTTGTATCCCGTTTTTGGCCTCCTGATGTCACCGATGTTTGCAGGGGCCGCTATGGCGCTATCATCATTCACGGTCGTGATGAACGCACTTCGGCTCAACCGCGTGAAGCTGTGATCTGAGCGTGGCAATTGGTTGCGTCCTCACCACGACCATCGACATTTATGACGCGAGCCGTGCATAACGCGGCATGAATGACGACACTGGAATTTGGGCACCGCCCATTGCGAGCGCTGTGCCGCGCGACTTATGCACCGATTGCGGTATTTCGCGCACCCGCGATGCAAAGCGCTGCGGCACGGCATGCCAGTTCATCAAACCCGACTATGCGGCGCTTGAAGCCAAAGCGCATGGCCGCGCGCGCGATCCATCACGCCCTGACGAGATCTATTTCGGTCCGTTCCGCCGGATGGTTCGCGCAAAGCTGGCGGCACCGCTGGCGGGCGCGCAATGGACAGGGATTACGACGCGGCTTGGCGAGCGGTTGCTCGAAACGGGCGCAGTCGATGCGATTCTGACGCTCGCGGCCGACCCCGATGATCGCTGGCGCGGTGTTCCTGTGATTGTCACAAAGCCCGAAGGCATGGCGCAGGCGCGCGGGATGCGCATGGGTTATGCGCCGTTGCTGGCGCTGCTTGAACCGGCGCGGGCGGCGGGGCACAAACGGATCGGCATTATCGGCATTCCGTGTCAGGTTCATGCACTGCGATCGCTGGAGGAAAGCCTCGGGTTCGAGCGGCTTTACGTTATTGGGACGCCCTGTTCGGACAATACGACGACCGCAAAGTTTCACGAATTCCTCGCCCTGCTCGATGAAAATCCCAACGGCATAACCTATCTCGAATTTCGCGCTGACTATCATGTCGAACTGCGCTTTGCTGATGGGCGCGCGCGGCTGATTCCGTTCCTGCAATTGCCGATTTCACAGCTTGCGCCCGATTTCTTTCCGCTGACGTGCCGGACCTGCGTTGATTACACCAATGTCCTTGCTGATGTGACCGTCGGCTACATGGCGGGGCAGGGGGATCAGTGGCTGATCGTTCGCAATGATCGCGGGGAGGAGCTTCTTGCGCTGCTTGGCGATGCGTTGAAAACGGAGCCCTTGGCGAGCGCGGGCAGGCGTGCCCGACCGGTCAAAGGGTTTATCGCTAATGTCGAGCGCGCGGCGGGCGGGCTGCCGCTGCGGCGGATGCCCGATTGGGTGCGGCCGATCGTCAGCTGGGTGATGCCGCGCTTCGGGCCGCGTGGCCTCGAGTTTGCGCGGACCCGGCTCGAGATGAAAGCCGCTGAGACAGTGATCCATTTGCGGCGCGAGCGGCCACGGCGGGTCAAGAATATGGTCCCGCCGCATGTCTGGGCGTTGCTTGCGCCCTACGGCATTAAACCCGGCGACGGCGAATAAAAGAAAAGGGCGCCCGATCCGAAGACCAGGCGCCCCAATTCTGTCTGCTAAATAAGCCTGAGGCTTACTTGGCTGCATCAGCCTTGTTTTCGATCGCAGCGACAGCGTTGTCGGTTGCGTTCTCAACAGCAGCTGTGGCGTTGTCAGCAACAGCAGCAACATTTGCCGTGGCGTTATCGGCAGTTGCTTCGAGGTTGTCGGCAGTGTTCGCGATTTCGCTCATGGCGTTGTCGCCAGCGTCGATCACGTTCTGTGCTTCAGGGGTCTTGTTGCAAGCCGACAGCGCGAGGAGGCCGGTGGCTGCGAGAACGAGGGTGAACTTCTTCATGCTATGGGTTTCCTTGGGAAAAGCACAACTGCGGGCGGCCCAATGCCGTCGCTGTGTGCCTAATTAGTGCCACAATTCGCCACGTCAATGTCTAAATTTAACCAGCTTTTCCATTAAACGACTGATAAATAATCACTTTCAAAAATACCCGATTATTTTGATGTGGTTTTAATCAGATTCTCGGGCGCGTTGGCGACAACCGCGAGCGTTGCCGTCCACGCCGCGACATTCTGGCGGAGTTGTTCGGGATCGATCCGCTCAAGCGTATCCTCGGGCGTGTGGTGATAATCAAAATAGCGCTGGCCTGACTGGTCGAGGGTAATCGTGCCGACGCCGCGCGCCATGATCGGGTCGATGTCGCCGCCACCGTCGGCGGGATCCTTGCCGCGCACGATTCCAAGTGGCGCGAGTGCCGCCGAAAGTCGATCCGCGACCGGCTTTGCGATATCGGGGAAATTCGTCCGCACCCGCCAGACATTGTCGGCGCCGAAATCCGATTCTGCCGCAACCGCATGGGGTTCGCTGCCATGTGTCTTGGCATAAGCTTCGCCACCGAAACCGCCCACTTCTTCGGCCCCGAACCAGACGACCCGGATCGTGCGACGCGGTTTCGGTCCTTCGAGCAGGCGTTTCGCAGCCGCCGTTGTGATAGCGAGACCGGCGCCATCATCGAGGGCACCGGTGCCCTGATCCCAGCTGTCGAGATGCCCGCCGATCAAGACAATCCCCGCGGCAGGATCGCTGCCCGGCACTTCAGCGATGACGTTGCCCGATTCATGCTCGCCGGTCTGGCGCGGGGTGAGTACCAATTTCAACGTCACTGGCTTGCCGCGTGCGATCATGCGTTCGAGTTGTGCCGCATCGGACACGGACAGCGCGGCTGCGGGGATTGCCGTTACGCCCTTTGCAAAAGTCGTAATGCCGGTGTGGGGTCCGCGTCCGTGATCCGATCCGATGGACTTGATGATCATCGCTGCTGCGCCTTTGGCTGCGGCAACATTTGGTCCGGAAAAGCGCGCAAAGCCGAACTGGCCGTAGGACGACCCATCCTGCGTCGCGACCATCGCGTTCGAGACAAACGCAATTTTGCCTGTCAGGCTGCCGGCGGGGGCGGCCTGCAGATCGGCAATGCTTGAAAAATAGACAACGGGCGCAGTCAGACCGCCGGGTGCTGTCGCGCCCGAATTGCCGAGCGCGGTCAGGCGCAGTTTCTGCGGAAAAGGTGATACGACTTCGGCCGTTTCCTCGCCGCGCACCCAGACGGGCATCGTATAGGTTTCGATGCGGACATTGCTGAACCCGAGTGCCTTGAGTTTCGCGACGGCCCAGGTCCGCGCGCGCGCTTCTGCTTCGGTGCCAGCCAGCCGCGGTCCGACTTCGGTCGTCAGCCCTTCGACAATATCATAGGCGACTGTGTCGTTCATGGCCGCATCGCGCAATTTTGCGACATCATGCGAAACGCCCGCTGATCTGGGAACACTCGCATCCATCGGCGGCACCGACTGGGCAAAAGCAAACGAGGGAAGCGCGGCGGTTAACAAAAGCAGTTTTTTCATATGAAACCGTATCCCTGAGCTTGTCGAAGGGCTGTCCTTCTGTGCGACCAGATAGAAGGAAGGGCAGGGCTTCGACAAGGCTCTCCTCAGCTTGTCGAAGGGCTCAGCCATGCGGTTGTTGGTTTGACTTTCCAAACATCCGCACCTCGGCTATCCGCCCTCTCAATTCCATTCACGCTCAACCCGAAAGTCCCGACCGATGGCCGTTCAATATTCCTATGTCATGAAGGGCCTGACCAAGACCTTCCCCGGCGCGGCAAAGCCGATCCTCAACAACATCCACCTGCAGTTCCTGCCGGGCACCAAGATTGCGATCATCGGCGTCAATGGCGCAGGCAAATCGACGCTGATGAAAATCATCGCCGGATACGACACCGAGTTCAATGGCGAAGCGTGGGCGGGCGAGAATATCCGCGTCGGCTATCTGGCGCAGGAGCCACAGCTTAACCCAAAGAAGAATGTCCGCGAAAACGTCATGGACGGCGTCCGCGACGTTGCGGACATGATGGACCGCTTCAACGCGATCTCGACGCTGATGGGTGATCCGCCCGAGGATGCGGACTTCGACGCGCTGCTCGCCGAGATGGGCGATTTGCAGGAAAAGATCGATGCCGTTGACGGGTGGACGCTCGATAACCAGCTCGAGATTGCGATGGAAGCGCTGCGCTGCCCGCCGGGTGATGCGTCAGTCGAAAACCTGTCAGGCGGTGAGCGCCGACGCGTCGCGCTGTGCCGCTTGCTTCTCGAAAAGCCCGAAATCCTGTTGCTCGATGAGCCGACCAACCATCTTGATGCCGAAAGCGTCCAGTGGCTCGAAAAGCATCTGATCGATTATGCCGGTAACGTCATCCTCGTTACCCACGATCGCTATTTCCTCGATAATGTCGTGGGCTGGGTGCTCGAAATCGACCGCGGCAAGGGCATTCCGTTCGAGGGCAATTATTCGGCGTGGCTCGAAGCCAAGGCCAAGCGCATGGATCAGGAAGACCGTGAGGACGAAGGTCGGCAAAAAGCGATCAAGGAAGAACTTCAGTGGATTCGCCAGTCCCCCAAGGCACGCCAGACCAAGAGCAAGGCCCGCATCCGTGCGTTCGATGAACTGGTCGAAAAGCAGGCGGACCGGCGACCGGGTGCGGCGCAAATCCTCATCCAGATTCCCGAGCGGCTCGGCGGCAACGTGATCGATGCCGAAGGGCTGACCAAATCCTATGGCGACAAGCTGCTGTTCGAGAATTTGAACTTCACCCTGCCGCCCGGCGGGATCGTCGGCGTGATCGGTCCGAACGGCGCGGGTAAATCGACGCTGTTCAAGCTGATCACGGGGCAGGAGAAGCCTGACAGTGGGAGCATCAAGATCGGCACCACCGTCAAGCTCGGCTTCGTCGATCAGTCGCGTGACGACCTCGACCCTAACAAAAATGTCTGGGAAGAAGTCTCGGGCGGCAACGACCGCTTCTATTTCGGCAAGCATGAAGTGAACACGCGCGCCTATGTCGGCGCGTTCAACTTCAAGGGCACCGACCAGCAGAAGAAAGTCGGCCAGCTCTCAGGCGGCGAACGCAACCGCGTCCACATGGCCAAGATGCTCGCGGCGGGCGGCAATGTGCTGCTGCTCGACGAACCAACGAACGATCTCGACGTGGAAACGCTGCGGGCGCTGGAGGAGGCTTTGGAGTCTTTCGCAGGCTGCGCTGTGGTGATCAGCCATGACCGCTTCTTCCTCGATCGCCTGGCGACGCATATCCTTGCATTCGAGGGGGACTCGCATGTCGAGTGGTTCGAGGGCAATTTTGAGTCGTATGAGGAGGACAAGCGGCGACGTCTGGGCGATGCTGCGGATCGGCCGACGCGGTTGGCTTATAAAAAGTTGACTAGATAACTGCGGCTGATACCCAAGGATCCGCGTTTAGCACCAATTTGTACAACGCCCGCCCAGCTTCAATTGTCTTGATATGAGCTTCCGTAACTTCTCTTAGTTCGATGCCTCTGAGCTCCATTTTAAGCTGGCCACGCGCGGAAACTGAACTGACCTTCATGGAGCCGTCTCGGTCTGGGGCAATCGAGTTGTGCATAAAGAAGTTTCTAAGCCGTTGAGCCTCCGAAATGAGCGATGCTACTTCTTTGTAACTCGAAAGATGGGGTCGAGAATCTTTGTGGCTGTTACAAAGTGATTTGAACATATCTAGCCGTTGGGGAAAACTCGAATGCGCGGTTAGAATTGTAAATGTCGGATCGAATGGATCATTGTATCCTGCAAGTTTTTGCAACATCAGATCGAACATCATTTCGAATGTGATCCAAGATTTTACGATCTTGCCTAGCTCGATCAGCCATTGATCAGGCAAATATTCTGGTTCTGTCATTGTCATACGATACATTGTTTGAGCAGATCACGGTATCATATTAACCATGAAATAATTAGGCAGACGGCGCCAAACTCCGTCATGCTGAACTGAGGACGGTAGTCCTGTATAATGTTGATATGCCTTAGTAAATATCGACATAATTTGCCTGTGCAGGAACTGTGTAGAATAAATTAGGGTTCCGCGTAGGTTGTTGCAGCTTGAACGTGATTTTGCATGTGGCAGCGAGGGTGGGCTTTGTCCATCATTTCGTTTTTTGACAGCCATTGCGCTACGGTACCTGCCTCGGCGGATTGCGCCCAAGGCTTTGCCAAGGGGCTTTGACCGCCTGTCGATTTCGTCTTTCAGCGTTGCCAATAAGCGGCGAGTTTGTCGGGGGTAGCGGACTGTCCGGTTTTGGGGTGGCGGAGTGTGAAAGCAGACACTCGACCTATTTGACGCGCCACCCCTAGAATTTCTTTTATGGGGTCTCGCCTGAGTTAGGAGAATTTGCGCCAACAGTGTAATTCCCACATACCGAGTTGAGGATTGGCACCGCATCTGGTTGTGAATTTCGTCAATTTTACTTTTGGGGGTGAGACATGCCGACGTTAACTGGTGAGGGCGGGGAAGCCGGTGACGCCATCCGACGGCTGCAAGAGTTTGATGCTTCATCTCTTGTTCGGGAATCTGAGCTTGGGTCAAAATTTGCGTTACGGGAGTGCGTTGCTCCTGCCCAACGGGTAGTTGATTTATTCAAACAAATTTCGCCTGCACAGGTCGGATTTTTTGCGCAAGATCAACAGAATATGCTTCGAGATTTAGCAAATGGATATTTTAACCTTCTAGATCAATGCTTAAAATTCGAGATTGAAGGCGCCCAGCCGACGCCGACAGATGCAAAAAACGCTCTGGTTCAACAGCTTGAAGCTCAGTTTCAGCCAATATTTAGTCAGCTGCATCCACTCATTTCTTACGCGACGACGCGAGCTCAGGATTTCGCCCAGCTTGAACGAGATGCTCGTGCTGCGACACAGGCGACGAAGGATAACTCTGAGGCTGTTCTCAAAGAAATCAACCAGTACAAAACGTCCATAGAGACGATTTTGGGTGAAGTGAGGGCTATGGCTGCAGAGCAAGGAGTCAGCAAACAAGCGATCTACTATAAGGGCGAAGCCGACAAACATGCGAAAGAAGCGGGTACATGGCTAAAATACACCATTCGTACTGCCATCGGTCTCGGCGTATATGCCATCGGCTCCTTGTTTCTTCATGAAATTCCTGGTCTACAGACGACTGACGCCTACAGGACCGCTCAGATTGCGGTCAGCAAAGTTCTTATCTTTGGCGTCATAGCTTATATGCTCTTACTCTGTGCGCGGAACTTTCTTTCTCACAAACACAATGAAGTTGTAAATCGCCACCGTCAAAACGCTCTCGCTACTTTCACGGCGCTAGCAGAAGCTACCTCTGATGCTGCGAGTTCCGACATCGTCCTAAGCCATGCTGCATCCTGTATCTTCTCCCCGCAGGACAGTGGCTATATTAAGTCCGCAGGGGGGCACGGAGACTCTGTTCCAGGACTTCAACTGCTGCCGCGGCTTGGAGAAGCTATGAAGGTAAGCCATGGTTGAAATTGCATTTTCGTCCAAAAATTCCGATAGCTGCGAGAACACTATTGAAATGAAACGTCCGCTGTCGGGAAGTGACATTCATATTTGAACGACCGAAATGTTGTCGGTTCCTGACTGTCCGCTTTTGAGGCAGACTACGCGGTCAGCGGACGGTTGTCCGTCTATCAGCAATCCACGTCCCGCACCGACTCAGCCGAGCCATGCTTTCAGCGCTATGGCGTAGCCCGCGACAACAACCAGTAAGATCGCTACAAATTCCAATTGTACCTTCGATGGCTTACGCATTGGATTTTCCATATAATTTGAATTTGACCTTGATAGCTGCAGATCGATTCTAAAAATTTTGTGCGTTATCGACACGCACCAGTTCAAAACATCATGGGCGGATCATGAAGTGAATATGTCAAATAGTCACGGTAAGAACCTAAGTAAAAAATCAGCGCCGCTTTGGGTTAGGTGGCCATAATCATAATGAATTGGCGTGCCATCAGGAGTGAGATAGCGGCACACGTTATTTGGACACTCTACAGCCTGAACAGAGTAATACTGGCCACCCCATTTTTTGACATTCGCAGCGAGAAAGATATCTCAGGTTGCTGGAGCGCTTCGGCGCGACTTTTCAAGCTCACTCAACCGACCCGATTTTATCGAATTTGCTAAGAGTAGTGGAAAACTGTCTCTGTATTCATTGACGGGACCTATGACGGTCACAGGAATGTTTCGCGATTTTAGCGCAGCAATTGTTTTCTGTAGAGAATTTAAATCACCTTTGCTCCAGCGCTGCACCAAAATAACCCGCTTAATCGACGGCTGGTTAAGAACGTTGTTGTAAAAAGTGTTGTGCAGAGCGTTACATCGGGAGTCGCCTGATACATCAATGAGCATAGAGCACGCGGCGCCCGTCACTTGAATAAGGTTATAACCGGGGTTGGCGTTGCGCAAGGTTCGATAATATTGCGCGGCGTGACTATCGCCTATAAGCACAAGTGTCGGACGCCCAGCTACGCGCTTGGTGCACAAATTAGCATCAAATCGAAGAACGCCGAGATCGGAGAAGCAAACGTTTTGTCTCGTTTGTTCTTTGGCTTGTGATGTTTGATGATAATTGAAGTAGGCAGCGACCCGGCGCGCCTCTGGCGGGAAGGTACTCAAACTTTCGGGAAGCTGACGGACGGCAATGGCTGTTAGCGAAAGAGCTGCCATTAAAACACCCCCCGCTAGAACTGTAGACTTGGCAGGTCGCTTCCCTAACTTTTGCATAGCTGGCTTCTCGACTGAATAAAAGCTAGCCGCTCCAATGAGGACAGATGCAATTATGACACCGGCGGTCTGCAATGCGGACTTTGGATGGTTTGAAGCTACGTCATACAAGACCATGACCGGCCAGTGCCACAGGTAAAGCGAATAGGAGATCGTCCCAATCCAGACTAACGGCGAAAGGGATAGTATTTTCGCTGTAGGGCCTTGCTTTCCATACGCGATCAAGAGAGCGGTGCCGAGCGAAGCTGGTAATGCCCAAGGTGCTGGAATCTGCCAACTTTGATCAATGTAGATCATGCTAGCCAAAATCATTGCTAGGCCAACCAGACTGATGCCCATCTGCGTTCGGCGAGAGCGAATGACAGGTAGCAATTGGAGCGCTACGATTGCTCCTAAACCCAACTGCCAAGCGCGCGATGGTAAAAGAAAAAATGCCCAGCCCGAGGCATGAAAATAGAAGAGAAGTGAAACCGCAAACGATGCCACTACAGACGCAATAATGATCTGACCGAGCCAGGCCTTAGCGTAACGCCACAGAAGCGTAAATATCAATGGATAGATTAAATAGAATTGCTCTTCAACTGCTAACGACCACGTATGTAAATACATATAAATATGAGATGACGGACTGAAATAGTCTGTACTACGCCAAAAATAGATATTTGACAAAAATATCG
>JAYWFN010000134.1:0-11039 GCA_043778785.1 Sphingomonas sp.
CCTGATCGGGGCCGATGAGGATGGCTAGATCCTTGGTCATGCCGCCCTGTTCGACGGTGTAGATGCACGCGCGTTCGAGCGTTTCGGCGAAGCGGATGACATCGGGCGTCTCGTCAAACTTGCCGCGATATTTGAGGCCGCCGGTCCATGCGAAGATTGATGCGATCGGGTTCGTCGATGTGGCTTTGCCCGCCTGATACTGACGGTAATGGCGGGTCACTGTGCCATGTGCCGCTTCGGCCTCGACGGTTTTGCCATTGGGCGTCAGCAATACCGAGGTCATCAGGCCGAGTGAGCCGAAGCCCTGCGCAACCTGATCCGACTGCACATCGCCGTCATAATTCTTGCACGCCCAGACGAACTTGCCCGACCATTTGAGCGCCGAGGCGACCATGTCATCGATCAGGCGATGCTCATAAACGATCTTCGCTTCGGCAAACTTTTCCTTGAATTCGGAGTCGAAAATTTCCTGAAACAGATCTTTGAACTGGCCGTCATAGGCTTTGAGGATCGTGTTCTTGGTCGACAGATAGAGCGGCCAACCGCGGCCGAGCGCGTAATTCATGCTGGCGCGGGCGAAGTCGCGTATCGACTCGTCGAGGTTATACATGGCGAGCGCGATGCCCGATGACGGATATTGAAAGACTTCCTCGTCGATGACGGTGCCGTCGTCGCCTTCGAACACAAGGCGCAGCTTGCCGGGGCCGGGAACGCGGAAATCGGTCGCGCGATACTGGTCACCGAACGCATGGCGACCGACGACAATCGGGTCGGTCCAGCCGGGGATGAGGCGCGGAACGTTCTTGATGACAATCGGTTCGCGGAAGACAACGCCGCCGAGGATGTTGCAGATCGTGCCGTTGGGCGATTTCCACATGCGCTTGAGCTTGAATTCCTCGACGCGCGCTTCGTCGGGGGTGATCGTCGCACATTTCACGCCGACCCCGTATTTGGCGATGGCGTTGGCCGAATCAACGGTGATCTTGTCGTTGGTCTGGTCGCGGACTTCGACGGCGAGATCATAATAGTGCAGGTCGATATCGAGATAGGGCAGGATCAGCCGGTCGCGAATCCACTGCCAGATGATCCGGGTCATCTCGTCGCCGTCAATTTCGACAACGGGATTTTTTACCTTGATCTTGGACATGCGTGGGTGCTCCCGGGGAGAAGATTTGTGGTGTCGTTAGAGGCGTGAGGCGCGGCAATCAACCGTGTGTCGTGCCGTGTTAGCGGATTGTAACACTCGCGTCTCCGCCTTACACTATGCCTATGACTTCAAATTCAAATCTTCCGACACCCCCCGGCGGGGTCAAATGGCGCGTTCCTGCGGTTCATCCCGAAGGACGCAAGTTCGTGGCAATCGCGGGTGCGATTACGGTCGTTGCCTGGCTATGGCTGACATGGCTGACATGGCCGCTCATTGGACTGACGCTTTGGGTAGCGTTGTTCTTCCGCGATCCGCATCGTGCGGTGCCGCAGGACGACCGTGCGATTGTCGCGCCGGCCGACGGGTTGATCACGCTGATCGAGAGCGTCCCGCCACCGCGCGAGATGGCAGGGCCGGACGGCCTGGGTGAGGCGCCGCTGACGCGCGTGTCGATTTTCATGAGCGTGTTCGACGTGCACATCAACCGGACGCCGATCTCGGGCACGATCAAAGGCGTGTTTTATATTGCGGGTAAGTTTTTGAATGCCGACCTCGACAAAGCGAGTGAGGATAATGAGCGACAGCATTTTCTGGTCGAGCGCAATGATGGCGTGCGGATCGGGTTTACGCAGATTGCAGGCCTGATCGCGCGGCGGATCGTGCCGTTTGTGAAAGCAGGCGACGTGGTAATGGTCGGCCAGCGGGTTGGGCTCATTCGCTTTGGCAGCCGTGTCGATGTCTATCTGCCAGCGGGCACAGCGTCGAAAGTCGCGCTTGGGCAGCGCAGTGTTGCCGGTGAGACGATATTGGGCATCATCGGCGATAATCACAGCACGATCGGCGTTAGCCAGTGAAGCCAGCAATGCGCGGCATTCCGCTGCGCACGGTGGCGCCGAACGCGATTACCGCGCTTGCGCTTTGTTTCGGACTGACGGGGATCAGGTTTGCGATTGCAGCGTCGGGGGCGAATGGCGTTCCCGATGACTGGGTGAAAGCGATCGGTTCGATCATCATTGCGGGCATTCTCGACGGCGTCGATGGCCGCGTGGCGCGGATGTTTCGGGGCGAGAGCCGCTTCGGCGCCGAGCTTGATTCGCTGTCCGATGTCATCGCGTTCGGCGTGTCGCCCGCGCTGATTATTTATCTGTGGTCGCTTCAGCATTTTCCCCGCTTCGGCTGGTTCTGCGCGCTCGCCTTTGCGGTTTGCCAAGCGCTTCGACTGGCGCGGTTCAATGCGCGGATCGATGTTGAGGATCAGCCGCACAAGTCTGCCGGATTTCTGACGGGCGTTCCGGCACCAGCGGGGGCGGGGCTTGCCTTCTTGCCTTTGTATCTTTGGATCGTCACCGATAATGCGCTGTTCCGTGAACCGTATATCGTCGCGCCGTGGCTTGCTTTTATTGCCATGCTGATGATTTCAAACGTCGCGACGTTCAGCTGGGGATCGATCCGTCTGCGCCGCACGATACGGCTTGAGGCGATCCTGCTGCTCGCGCTCGTCGGCACAGCCTTGTTTGCCGAACCGCTATGGACGCTTATTGTCGTGTGCATAGGTTATGTCGGGCTGATCCCGTTCAGCATCCGCAGCTATTCAAAGGTCAAGCAGCGGCGCGCAGTGGAGCAGAACGCAAGCGCATCGGGACCGATTGCCTGACCGAACGGGGACTGAAGGTTACAAAGGTTACACTATGAGGCGTATCGCCGCGAAGCGCGCCGCAGATCGTTTCCGATGCGTTGCGAATCGTCGCCACAATCAATCCGACCGTCGCCAACAAGATTGCCAGCACCACGATAAATGACAAAAATCCTAGCATATCAGCGACTCCTCGTTAACGGACGAACCAGCGTTAAATGACTTGGTTCCACATGTTCATGATTTGTTCTTAACATCATCCTTGCATCCATGGCAAGCGCTAAGTATGGGAACCATCCATTCCACATGGGAAGCACCATACCGGTGCCGTCGCGCAAGCGGGGGTCATCGCTTCCCAGAGGTTCAACCGGGTTAGGAGAAACGATTATGGCGGCACCTGTCGTCACGATGCACCAGCTGCTTGATGCTGGCGCACATTTTGGACACCAGACGCACCGCTGGAACCCAAAGATGAAACCTTACATCTTTGGCGACCGCAACGGCGTTCACATTCTCGATCTGTCGCAGACCGTGCCGCTCATGGCGCGTGCGCTCGACTTTGTGTCATCGACCGTTGCGGCGGGTGGCAAGGTTTTGTTCGTGGGCACCAAGCGCCAGGCGCAGGAGCCCATTGCGGACGCTGCGCGCATGGCGGGTCAGCATTTCGTCAATCACCGCTGGCTGGGCGGCATGCTCACCAACTGGAAGACGATTTCGGGGTCGATCAAGCGCTTCAAGGCGCTCGAGGAACAGCTTTCGGGTGACACCGCCGGTCTGACCAAGAAGGAAGTCCTCCAGCTGACGCGCGAGAAGGACAAGTTTGAATTGTCGCTCGGCGGTATCCGCGACATGGGCGGTATTCCCGATGTCATGTTCGTGATCGACGCGAACAAGGAAGAGCTGGCGATCAAGGAAGCTAATGTGCTCGGCATTCCGGTTGTCGCGATTCTCGATTCGAACGTCTCGCCTGATGGTATCGCGTTCCCGATCCCGGCGAATGACGATGCGGCGCGCGCGATCCGCTTGTATTGCGAAGCCATTGGTGCCGCCGCCACGCGCGGTGGTCAGTCGGGTGCCTCGGCACGCGGCGTTGACATTGGCGCGATGGTCGAACCGCCGGTTGAAACGGCATTGGTTGAACCGGCACCTGTTGAAGAACCTGTTGCTGCGCCGGTCGTCGAAGAAGCGGTTGTTGAAGCCGTGGTTGTCGAAGAAGCAGCACCCGCTGCCGGAGCACCTGCTGAAGCACCGTCGGAAGACGCCGCAACCGCCTGAACCGTCACATAATAATCATGAAGACGGGGCAGGGCGCGTAACGAAGCGTGCCCGCCCCGTCGGCATATCAACTCTAGAAGGAATTTGGACATGGCAGAGATCACAGCCGCCAGCGTCAAGGAACTGCGCGAAATTTCGGGCGCGGGCATGATGGATTGCAAAAAAGCGCTGAACGAAACCGATGGCAACATGGACGCAGCCGTCGATTGGCTGCGCACCAAGGGACTGGCGACCGCTGCCAAGAAGGCCGGACGCACGGCATCCGAAGGGCTGGTCGGCGTCATTGTAAGTGGCACAACGGCAGCGGCTGTCGAAGTGAACAGCGAAACCGATTTCGTGGCAAAGAACGACCAGTTTCAGAGCTTTGTCCGTGGCGTGACCGAACTTGCGCTCACGCACAACAGCAGCATCGAAGCGCTTGCCGCCGCACCGATGGGTGACGGCACGGTGCAGGACGTCCTGACCGCGAACATCGCGACGATCGGCGAGAACCAGTCGCTGCGCCGTGTGGCCACAGTGTCGGTGACCGAAGGCGCGGTTGTTTCTTATGTCCACAATGCGGCTGCGCCCGGCCTCGGCAAGATCGGCGTGCTTGTCGCGCTTGAAGGCAGTGCCGACAAGGCGGCCATCGAAGCACTCGGCAAGCAATTGGCGATGCACATTGCGGCAGCAAGCCCGCTGGCACTGCATGGTGCTGATCTTGATCCGGCACTTGTCGAGCGCGAGCGCGCGATCGCGATGGAAAAAGCCGCCGAAAGCGGCAAGCCCGCCGACATCATCAGCAAGATGGTCGATGGCGCGATGGCAAAGTTCCGCAAGGAAAACGCGCTGATGTCGCAGCTGTTCGTGATGGACAACAAGACCGTTATCGCTGACGTTGTCGCCGCCGCCGCAAAGGCAGCTGGGGGCAGCATTGCGTTGACCGACTACGTCCGTTTCCAGCTGGGCGAGGGCATCGAGAAAGCGGTTAGCGATTTCGCTGCTGAAGTCGCCGCAACCTCGGGTATCCCGCAGGGTTAAGCCATGCTTGGCAAGCGCGCGCACGCTGACTAGGGTGCGCGTCGCTTCCTGCCCATAACGAAAGTATGCCCTGCGCGATGAGCCGCCCCCGCTACAAACGCATCCTGCTGAAACTGTCGGGCGAAGTGCTGATGGGGCCGTCGGGCCTGAGCATCGACCCCGAAGAAACCGCGCGCGTGGCGGGCGAAATCGCCAACGCCAAGGCCATGGGTTTCGAACTGTGCGTCGTCGTGGGCGGCGGGAACATCTTTCGTGGGATGGCGGCAGCGGCCAAGGGCATCGAACGCGCCACCGCCGATTATATGGGCATGTTGGCGACCGTAATGAATGCGCTCGCCGTCCAGAATGCACTTGAAGCCATTGGCGTTGACACGCGGGTGCAATCAGCAATTCCGATGTCGAGCGTGTGCGAGCCCTATATCCGGCGGCGGGCGGAACGGCATCTGGAGAAAGGCCGCATCGTGATTTTCGCGGCGGGAACAGGAAGCCCGTTTTTTACCACCGATACCGGGGCTGCGTTACGCGCCGCAGAAATGAAATGCGAAGCGCTGTTCAAAGGCACGTCGGTCGACGGGGTTTATGACAGCGACCCGAAGAAAAACGCATCAGCCAAGCGTTATGATACAGTTAGTTACAAGCGTGTCCTTTCAGACAATCTGAAAGTGATGGATGCGTCCGCCGTGGCCATGTGCCGCGATAACAATATTCCGATCGTTGTCTTCAACATCCGCGAACAGGGCAATCTTGCCACGGTTCTGGGTGGTGGCGGCGTCGCAACGGTTGTGGGGAACGAGGAAGCCTGAACATGCCAGCTTATGACAAATCCGATCTCGAACGTCGCATGCACGGCGCGGTTGAATCGCTGAAAGGCGATCTGGCCGGACTGCGCACGGGGCGCGCATCGGTCAACCTGCTCGATCCGGTCACTGTCGAGGTCTATGGTGCCAATATGCCGCTGAACCAGGTCGCCACGGTATCCGCGCCCGAACCGCGCATGTTGTCGGTTCAAGTGTGGGACAAAGGCAATGTCGGCCCGGTCGACAAGGCGATCCGTTCGGCCGGGCTGGGCCTGAACCCGATTGTCGATGGCACGACGATCCGTTTGCCGATCCCCGATCTGACCGAGGAGCGCCGCAAGGAACTTGCAAAACTTGCCGGACAATATGCCGAAAAGGCGCGGATTGCAGCAAGGAACGTCCGTCGCGATGGCATGGACGCGCTCAAGATCGACGAGAAAAAGGGCGACATCAGCGAAGACGAGCGCAAGCGGCACGAGACTGAAGTCCAGAAGCTGACCGACAGCACGATTGCCGAACTCGATGCGGCTGCGACCACGAAGGAAAAGGAAATTCTGGGCAAGTGACCGCGCTGGCGGCCAGCTCTTTACCCAAATCCGGCGTGGCGGCGGGCATCCCGCGTCACGTCGCCATCATCATGGATGGCAATGGACGCTGGGCAAAGAAGCGCCACCTGCCGCGCATTGCCGGGCATCGCAAGGGCATCGAGGCGGTTCGCGCGGTGTCGCGGGCGGCGCGTGAAGCCGGCATCGAAGTGCTGACGCTTTATGCATTTTCATCGGAGAATTGGCGGCGGCCGGTAGACGAAGTCAGTGACCTGATGGGGTTGCTGCGGCATTTCATCAAATCAGACCTTGACGAGATGGTCGCCGAAAATGTTCGTCTTCGCGTCATCGGCGATTACCGCGTGTTCACGCCCGATCTTGTCGAACTGATTGACGGCGCTCTCGCGCGGACGGCGACGAATACCGGCGCGACGCTGGTCATTGCGCTCAATTACGGGGCGCAGGATGAAATTGTTCGCGCGATACGTCGCTTGGTGGCGGACGACCCCGCAACAATTGATGCGGGCAAGGTTCAGGCCGCGCTCGACACTGGCGATTTGCCGCCGGTCGACCTGCTGATCCGCACGTCGGGCGAGCAGCGCCTGTCAAATTTCATGCTGTGGCAGGCGGCTTATGCCGAATTGCTGTTCGTCGATACGTTGTGGCCCGATTTCGGGAAAGCCGAACTGGCCGATGCGGTTGCGGCCTATGGCCTGCGCGAGCGGAGGTTCGGCGGGCTTTGAACGAGTTGACCAAGCGGATCGTCAGCGGCGTGTTGCTTGCCGCGTTGCTGCTCGGTGACTTGTGGCTGGGATCATACGCTTATGCCGCGTTGCTGATCATTGGCGATCTGGTCGTTTATCGCGAATTTTTTCGTTTGGTTGATCAAATGAGGCCATCGACTGTCGCGCGCGTCGCCTGGCTTCTGTTTGGGTTGGCCTATATCGGCGCGGCGGGTTTCGGCCTGTGGGCCTTGCGCTCGATTGAGGGGGATGGGTTTTTCTATTCGCTCTGGTTGTTTCTCGTGGTCTGGGCGACCGATGTTGGCGCTTATATTTTTGGCCGCTCGGTTGGCGGGCCCAAAATCGCGCCGTCGATCAGCCCGTCGAAAACATGGGCTGGTTTATTTGGTGGTATCGTTTTTGTGACGATCGTGATGGTGGGCATGTCGATTCTCGGGCGCTGGGATCATGAATTTTTCAGTGGGCCATCGCTGGCGATTGGTTTTGCGATATGGGGCATTCCGCTCGTCTTTCTGGCGCAGGGCGGCGATTTTTTTGAAAGTTGGATGAAGCGGCGGGCGGGCGTGAAAGATTCGGGAACATTGATACCAGGACACGGCGGATTGTTTGATCGCGTTGACGGTTTGCTGCCCGTGGCGATTGTTTTTCCGTGGTGGATGGGCCTGGCATGAGCCGCCGCACTGTTTCGATCCTCGGCGCAACCGGATCGGTTGGCTCGTCGACGCTCGACCTGATCCTTCATGCGCCGGACCAGTTCGACGTCATCGCCCTGACCGCGCAGCGCGATGTGGCAGGGCTGGCGAAGGCTGTGCGGGCGACGGGCGCGAAGCTCGCGGTTATTGGGGATGCGTCGCTTTACGAAGCGTTGAAGGCGACGCTCGACGGATCGGGTGCTGAGATCGCTGCTGGTCCCGATGCCATTATCGACGCCGCACGGCGTCCGGTGGACTGGACGATGGCTTCGATTGTCGGTTGTGCAGGGCTCAAATCGACGATGGCGGCGCTCGAGGGCGGGTTGACTGTGGCGTTGGCGAACAAGGAATCGCTGGTGTCAGCGGGAGCGCTCATGACGCAGGCGGCGACGGCTTCGGGTGCGCTGCTGCTCCCCGTTGATTCCGAACATAATGCGATCTTCCAGTGCCTTGCGGGTAATCCTTCAAAGCGTGTTCGCCGTATTGTTCTGACCGCAAGTGGTGGTCCGTTCCGCACATGGTCGCGCGCCGAAATGGCCGATGTCACGCCCGAGCGCGCGGTCAAGCATCCCAACTGGTCGATGGGCGCGAAAATCTCTATCGATTCGGCGACGCTGATGAACAAAGGCCTCGAAGTGATCGAGGCGCATTATCTGTTTGGCGTCGAAAGCGCGCGCCTCGACATAATCGTGCATCCGCAGTCGGTGATCCATTCGATGGTCGATTATGTCGATGGATCGACGCTGGCGCAGCTCGGATCGCCAGATATGCGCATTCCGATTGCGTCGACACTGGCGTGGCCCGACCGGATGGAGACGAATGCCAAACCGCTTGATCTGACCGAGATCGGGCGCCTCGATTTCGAAGCGCCAGACCCTGACCGTTTTCCCTGCCTTAAACTGGCGCGCGATGCGCTGGAGGCGGCGGGGGCGCGCCCTGCGGTCCTCAATGCAGCCAACGAGATTGCCGTCGCCGCGTTTCTGGGCCACCGCATCGGTTTTCTAACCATAGCCGACGTTGTGAAAGCGACGCTCGACCGCTATGATCCACCCGCACCCCGGATGATCGAAGACGTGCTCGCTGTCGATACCGAAGCGCGTGCGGTCGCCGCAATGATCATGAAAGAAGTCGCCGCTTGATCGAATCCCCCAGCTTCCTTTGGACGATCCTGTTCTTTGTGTTGGCGATTTCGCCGCTCGTGTTCATTCACGAGATGGGCCATTACCTTGTCGGGCGCTGGTGCGGGGTGAAGGCAGAGGCGTTCTCGATCGGCTTTGGCCGTGCGATCGCCAAATGGACCGATAAGCGCGGGACGGCGTGGCAGATTGGCTGGCTGCCTCTCGGCGGGTATGTCCGGTTCGCCGGCGATATGGGCGTATCGAGCCAGTCGGATCCCAACTGGCTGAAACTGCCGCCCGAACAGCGCAACCAGACGTTCCAGTCAAAGACATTGTGGCAGCGCACGTTGATCATCCTTGCTGGGCCGCTAACAAATTTCCTGTTTGCGATCATTGTCTTCATCGCGTTGTTTGGCACGATTGGCGAGCCACGCACGCCGCCGGTGATCGCTGTGGTCGAGCAAGGGTCGGCAGCGGATGCCGCAGGCCTGAAACTGGGTGATACGATTACAGCCGTCGACGGTCAGACAGTCGAAAGTTTCGAAGATGTAGCGCGGCTCGTTTCGATTCATCCGAATGAGCAGCTGATCATTGGCGTCACGCGCGCCGGGCAGGGGATAACACTTCCCGCCACGCCACGCGTCAATGTTTTCAGGGATCGGTTCGGGAACGAAATGCGGCGGGGGCTGCTCGGCATCGGGCCGTCGAAACGCGTCAACGTGAAACATCCGATTGTCGAACTGCCCGGTGCGGCAGTTCGCTTTACGATTAATTCGGTGCGGACGATGGCAACGACATTATGGCAGGTCGTTTCGGGGGTGCGTTCGATCAAGGAATTGGGTGGCCCGGTAAAAATAGCGCAAATCTCTGGCCAGCAGGCAACGCTGGGGCCAATCGACTTCCTTTGGCTGATGACAATGATCTCGATTAACTTGGGGTTCATCAACCTGTTGCCAATTCCCATGCTCGATGGTGGCCACTTGCTCTTTTACGCCATCGAGGCGGTGCGACGGAAGCCGGTTCCGGCAGCGACGCAGGAATGGGCCTATCGATCGGGATTATTCGCGCTTTTGCTGTTCATGGTTGTGGTGACGATCAACGATCTTGCAGGTTTGGGCCTGTGGCGCGGTATCGCCGGGTTGATCGGATGAGCCGCATCGGGCAGGGGGCGGGCCAAGTGATGTTAATTTTCGAAGGGCGGTTTCCGCGTGACAGTTAAAATGCCGACGAACAGCCCGCGCCGACACCTTTCCGCTTTGCTGATGGGAACAATGCTGGCCGGTGTGCCATCGCTTGTCGTCGCACAAGCAGCCCGCCCGACGCTGATGACGCCCGCAGCGCCTGCAGCCGCCCCCGAAACCGATGGCGGGACGATCAAGTCGATTGCCGTTTCGGGGTCTCAGCGCATTGAGGGCGAGACCGTCCGGTCTTACGTGAAGCTGCGTGCGGGCGGCGCCTATACGCGTGAAACGCTGGACCAAGCGCTTCAGGATTTGTTTGCCACAGAGCTTTTTGCCGACGTCCAGATCCGCGACGAGCAAGGCGCGCTGACGATTATCGTCAAGGAAAACCCGGTCATCAACCGCATCGTTTTCGAAGGCAACAAGCGCGTCAAGGAAGATAAGCTCGGCAAGGAACTGAAACTCGCGCCGCGGACGATCTTTACGCGGTCAAAAGTCCGTGCCGATATCGCTCGCATTATCGAGCTGTATCGCCGTCAGGGACGTTTTGCCGCGACAGTCGAACCCAAGATGGTGATGCTCGACCAGAACCGTGTCGATATTGTCTATGAAATCAGCGAGGGACCGAAATCAAAGGTCCGCCAGATCAACATCATCGGTAACGAAGTGTTCGGCGATGGTCGGCTGCGTGGCGAGATGGTCACCAAGCGGTCTCGTTTTTATCGCTTCTTTTCGTCGAACGACAGCTATGATCCGGATCGTCTTGCCTATGACCAGGGCAAGTTGCGGCAGTTTTATCTGACCAATGGCTATGCCGATTTCCGTGTCGTCTCGGCAGTGGCCGAACTGACGCCCGACAAGCGCGATTTCATCGTCACTTATGTCGTC
>JAYWFN010000135.1:0-4642 GCA_043778785.1 Sphingomonas sp.
CAACAGCCCGATCAGCGACACATAATCGGCAATCGTCGACGCCCAGGCTGATCCGGCAATGCCCATTTCCGGGAACGGGCCGATACCGAGCATCAGCAGTGGATTGAGCGATATGTCGAGCATCACGCTGACGATCATCCAGATGAGTGGCGTCATGGCGTCGCCGGTCCCGCGCAAGCTCATGGTCAGCTGCACCACGACAAATGACGCGGGCATCGAGAGGAAAACCACTTCGAGATAGGCCTGCGCCAGCGGCATCGCTTCACGTGGGGTCGCGAGGAGATGCAACAATGTCGGCGTTTCGAGATACCCGAGCACCGCAATAATAATCGACATGGCAAGGAACAGCCCCGTCCCCGTGCCGACCACGCGCCGCATCGCATCAATGTCGCGGCGGCCCATATGCTGGCCGACCAGTATCGTCGCCGCCATACCGAAACCGAACAGCAGCGCAAACATCAGGAACATGATCAGATTGGCATTGCTCGTCGCCGCCAGCGCCGCTTCGCCCAGGATCTGCCCAACCCAGATCGCGTTGATCGATCCGTTGAGCGATTGCAGAATGTTCGATCCCAGCGTGGGCAGCGCAAACAGGATCAGCGTGCGCGTGATCGGGCCCGTCGTCAGATCTTTGCGTTTTGGTGGTGCGGGGGGTTGGAGTTCGGAGTCGGCCATTTCATCGAGTTCTATAACAACGGCTGGCACAATAGAACCGCAGTCCTGAGCTTGTCGAAGGACGGTTCACGCATCGAACCGTGCTTCGACAAGCTCAGCACTGCGGCATTTGTCACCCCAACCGTGCCAGCGCCGCGCGGAGGCGTTCGGCCTCGGCCGATTTTTCGGCATGATCGGCGCGGGCTTTGGCGATGGCTTCGGGTTTGGCTTTTTCGACGAAGGCGGGGTTGTTGAGGCGGGCGGCGACCGAGGCGGCTTCTTTCGTCGCAGCTTCGATACCTTTGGTGAGGCGGGCACGTTCGGCGTCGAGGTCGATCGCACCATCCAACGGAAATGCAATCGTCGCATCCCGGACGACAATTTGAGCAGCGTTATCTGGCACTTCTTCAAGCACTTGCGGGGCAGTGAGCTTAGCGAGGCGAGCAAATGTTTGCTGCCCGTTCTCGAGCAGTTCCAACAGCCCAGGATCATACCCGATCACTGTTGGCGTAAGCTCGGCGGTCCACGGAATATTCATTTCGGCACGCAGCGTTCGAACGGCAGTGACAACCTCAATCTGCCAGTCCACAAAAAATGTCGCCATCTTGTCTGCAGCCGCCTTTGGCTCTGGCCACTGCGCATGGATCAGCAGATTGCCGCCCCGCGCGCCCATTTTGTCCCACAATTCCTCGGTGATGAACGGCATGAACGGGTGTAGCATCACCAGTATCTGGTCGAACGCCCATCCCGCAACCGTGCGCGTTTCGTCGTCGAAAGCGCCTTTGACCAGCTCGATATACCAGTCGCAAAACGTGCCCCAGGCGAAGTGATAGATCGCGTCGGCCATCGCGTCATAGCGCAGGTCGGCAATCGCTTGATCGAGTTTCGCCAGCGTCTCGACGACTTCACCGATGATCCATTTGTTGACCGCGAGCGTCGCGGGCGGCGCCTTAATGTCCGCCGACGCCCCTACCTCATTGCCCTGCAAAAACCGCGCGGCGTTCCATAGTTTCGTGGCGAAGTTTCGGTAGCCTTCGACGCGCTTTTCATCGAGCTTGATGTCGCGCCCCTGACTTTCCATCGCGGCCAGCGTAAAGCGCAGCGCGTCGGCGCCATATTGGTCGATCAGGCCGAGCGGATCGACGGTATTGCCCTTTGACTTCGACATCTTCGAGCCATCGGGCGCGCGGACAAGGCCGTGCAGATACAATGTCTTCCACGGCACTGAGTCTTTAAGTGGTCGGCGTCCGCCTTCGGACATGAAATGCAAACCCTGCATCGCCATGCGCGCATCCCAGAAAAACAGGATGTCGAAACCCGAGATGAGGACGTCATTGGGGTAATGTTTGGCGAGTAGTGACAGCGTCCCCTCCCCCTTGTGGGGAGGGTTAGGGTGGGGGCCAGCGGCGTCTGCCGCTGAAAGACCCTGCGCTGGCGACGAGCGAGAGGTTTTTTCGGTCGCAGACGCGCCCGGCCCCCCTCCTGTATCCTCCCCCACAAGGGGGGAGGAGGTTTCTTCCGGCCACCCCAGTGTCCCGAACGGCCACAGCGCTGAGGAGAACCATGTGTCGAGGACGTCGTTGTCCTGCTTCAACGAAATGTGGTAGTCGTTCGGGAATCCGTCTGACGTTTGCTGAGGTACCAGTGCAGCAACATCGCCAACAACAATTGTTTCGTGATCACCATAATATTCACGAGCCTTCGCAATCGCGCCTTCAGCCGTCTCCGAGACAAACGCTACCTTGTTCGTAACTTGAGGTGAGCCATCCAGCCCAGTCGATTGGCGAGACATCTGATACACAATTTTGCCGTCAATCAATTCAGGCCCAAACCAAGCCGGTATCCTATGCCCCCACCACAATTGCCGCGACACACACCACGGCTGGATATTCTCAAGCCATTGAAACCACGTCTTTTCCCAGCTCTGCGGCACGACCTTGATTGCGCCCGAACGCACCGCCTCGATTGCTGGACCCGAAAGCGTCTTGGCATCAACATACCATTGGTCGGTCAGCCACGGTTCGATCACCACGCCCGAGCGGTCGCCATAAGGTGTCTGGATGACGCGATCCTCGACGCGCTCCAAAAGCCCTTCGGCCTCGATCGTCTCGACCACCCGCTTACGGGCAACAAAGCGGTCGAGGCCGAGCAATTCCTCGGGGATCAGTCCATCTGCGGTCTGCACCACAAACGCCTCGGCGCTTAGCATGTTGAGCATATCCGCAGGCGCGAACCCCGCGCGCTTGCCAACGTCGAAATCGTTGAAATCATGCCCCGGCGTGATCTTGACCGCACCCGATCCGAGTTCGGGATCGGCATGCTCGTCCGCAATAATCGGGATCAATCGCCCCGTAATCGGCAACCGCACCATCTTCTCGACCAGCGCTGCATAGCGATCGTCCGACGGATTCACCGCGACCGCCATATCGGCCAGCATCGTTTCGGGCCGCGTCGTCGCAACCGAGATATGCCCGCTGCCATCCGCGAGCGGATATTTGAAATGCCAGAACTTGCCCTGCACCTCGCGCGTTTCGACTTCGAGGTCGGAAATCGCGGTTTTCAAGCCCGGATCCCAGTTGACGAGCCGCTTGTCGCGATAAATTAGCGGTGCCGGATTTCCGTCTTCATCTTTATTGTTATAAAGTTCGACAAAGACTTTGATGACCGCTCGGCTAAAATGAGGGTCCATCGTAAATTGCTCTCGGCTCCAATCGCAACTTGCGCCGAGCCGCCGCAATTGCTGCGTGATTGTCCCGCCGCTTTCGGCTTTCCAGTCCCAGACTTTCTTGACGAACTGCTCGCGCGTGAGGTCGCTGCGTTTCTCGCCACGTTCGGCCATTTGCCGCTCGACAACCATCTGCGTTGCGATGCCGGCATGATCGGTCCCCGCCACCCACAGCGCATCCTTGCCCTGCAACCGCGCATGGCGGACGAGAATGTCCTGCAACGTCACATCAAGCGCATGACCGATGTGGAGTGATCCCGTGACGTTGGGTGGCGGCATGACAATCGTGAACGGCGGCGCATCAGGCCGCTCGGGGCGAAACGCGTTGGTTTCCTCCCAATGCGCATACCAGCGCGCTTCGATTTCGGCGGGGTCGAATGTTTTGGGAAGTACGGTCATGATGGGCGCTTAGCGGAAGGAGCAACATGGGCAAAGCCCATGTCTTCGTCGGTCGGCGCTTGGTGCGCCGCCGTCCGGTCGCGCGGTCTTGAGCCTGATTTAGCTTCGCTAAATTCTAGGCACCGCGCGCCTTACCCCCGGTCGGTTATGCGCCGGATTTCCTGCGCGACCATGCGTTCGACCACATCGGGCAAACGCGATTCGAGCCATTCGGCGAGCATCGGTTTCAGCATTTCGCGCACCAGACCCTCGAGCGTATCGCTCCCCGTCACGTCAGGCTTCACGACGAGCGCCGACAAGGCAGCCAGCGACGAGCGGCTTGCCTCGGCCGTCTTATCGGAAACAAGCGTGGGCTTGGCTTCGATTACCGGCACAACGATCTCCTCGGCAGCCGCTTCGGGCGCGACAGTTTCTGTCAATTCAAGCACCTCTGGCTCATCGTCGTCGGAAGAAGGTTCGGGCAACGGATCAGCGACCGGCTGCACCACAGCCGCCCGGCGACTGCGCGGCGGCGACAGCGAGGCTTCGCTGTCCTCGGCAATGATGCGTTTAATCGAGGACAATATTTCTTCCATCGATGGTTCGTTGCTCACGTCACCCACTATTGCCCCCGCCAATTTCTGCCCTTGCGACCCGCTCTATGGCAGCTTTGGCCCTATGATTGCCGGTGTTTGCGCTGGTGTGTCAACTGTCCGTGTGGCGACGGGTGCGGCTTTGGGGTCGTCGTTCCAGTCCCAGATGTTGTTTTTGACCCGATTATAGTTAACGACGGGATCGTAAAGCGCGCCCCCGTCAAGCCCCAGATCGCGTGCCTCCGCCTGCCCCATGGCCGCGAGCAGCGAGAAGCCCGAAACATAGCTATTC
>JAYWFN010000136.1:0-4618 GCA_043778785.1 Sphingomonas sp.
TGATGATGTCGCGGTCGCCGGTTTGCGCGGCTTCGTTGAGGAACTGACGGCAACGTCCGCAGGGGCGGACAGGATCGGTGCCGGTGCCGCCGATGACGGCGATCTCGGCAACCTCTCCAAACAGTCCATCATTAGCAACCTTCGCAAGCGCCACTGTCTCGGCACAGAGCGACAGACCATAGCTAGCGTTTTCGACGTTGGCCCCGGTCAGTACGCGGCCATCGGTAAGGAGAATTGCGGCCCCGACATGAAACTTCGAATAAGGCGCGTAGGCATTTTTCGCGGCGGCGCGCGCGGCGGCGATGAGGGCGTCTGGCGTCATGTTCATCCCCGGATATGCAGCACGCAGATCAGCGTGAACAGTCGGCGTGCGGTGTCGAAGTCGAGATCTATTTTCTCCGCAAGGCGTTCCTTGAGCAGCTCGGCCGCTTCGTTGTGAATGCCGCGCCGCGCCATGTCGATCGTTTCAATCTGAGCTGGCGTCGAGGTTTTGACGGCCTGAAAATAGCTGTCGCAGATCGCGAAATAATCGCGGATCGGGCGGCGGAAACGGCCGAGTGCGATGACGTGTGTCTCAAGATGGTGACCGTCTTCGCGCGAAATGGTGAGAGCAAGGCGACCTTCCTCGACAGCCAGTAGCAGCTTGAACGGCCCCGCATAATCATCAGGATATTGCCGCAACGGTTTGAAATAATTGCCCTCGAGCAAATCAAAAATCGCGATTCGCCGTTCCTGTTCGATATCGGCCGAGCGCCACAAGATCGTGTGCTCGTCGAGATCGATGGCAATGATGCGCGGGTCTGGCATGGAATTGCCTTAGGCGAGGCTGTATAAAAAAGTATAGCGGGGATAAGTCGCGAGAGGCCATTGAGGGTAACGTCGGCGGCGCGCATGGAGGTCGCTATGGCTGATCCAATCCGACTCGTTCCCCCGCCGCCGTCGAGCAGTGGCCCCGAATTGCCGCATAATATCGAGGCTGAAGCCGCACTGCTTGGCGCGCTGATGATCGACAACCGCATTGCCGAGGATTTTCAACAGCGGCTGCGGCCGGATCATTTTTTCGAAGCTGTGCATGGGCGGGTTTATGATGCGATCCTGCGGATGCTTGACCGGAATATGGTGGCAAATCCGGTCACGCTGCGGCCGATGTTCGAAGCTGATGAGACCATGCGCGAGCTCGGCGGCCCCGCCTATCTGGCGCAATTGACGGGGAACAGCGCCGCACTCATCGGCGCACGCGATTTTGCCAACCAGATTTACGATCTGGCGATGCTACGCGCGCTGGTCTCGGTTGGGCGTGAGATGGTCGACGGGGCGCTCGATACGTCGCAAGAGGTCAATCCAAAGGGGCAAATCGAAGCCGCTGAAGTTGCCTTGTACAAGGTTGCCGAAGAAGGCGGCGGCGAAGGGAGCGTCAAGACGTTCTTACAGGCTACAAGACAAGTCATTCTGACGGCCGAAAAAGCATTAAATTCTGGTGGCGGCTTGTCTGGGGTCACTACAGGCCTCAATTCAGTTAATGCGAAAATTGGTGGTCTGCACAAATCCGATTTGCTGATCCTTGCCGGACGTCCGGGCATGGGAAAAACTGCGTTAGCTACGAATATTGCGTTTAATGCCGCACAACGTTGGGTTAGAGATGAGGAGAGTGGCATACCATCCGAAAAGAACGGTGGTGCTAAGGTTATATTTTTCAGCCTTGAAATGTCCGCAGATCAGTTGGCAACTCGAATTTTGGCCGAGAATTCGGGAATTAGTTCTGAAGAACTCCGTATGGGAAAAATCGGTCAACGGGACTTTCAAAATCTCGCGCGTGCAGCTGGGGACCTCGAGACTCTTCCGCTATTTATTGACGATACGCCTGCGTTAACGATTGCTGCGCTCCGCACTAGAGCACGTCGGCTAAAGCGACGCCATGAAATAGGGTTGATAATTGTCGATTATCTTCAGTTGTTGCAGGGATCGGGGCGATCGAATGAAAGCAACCGCGTTCAGGAGATTTCGGAAATTTCGCGCGGGCTCAAAACGTTGGCGAAGGAACTGAATGTGCCAGTGCTCGCGCTGTCGCAACTGAGTCGCGCGGTCGAGCAGCGCGAGGACAAGCGACCACAACTTTCTGACTTGCGCGAATCAGGCTCGATTGAGCAGGACGCAGACATGGTGCTCTTTGTGTTCCGTGAAGAGTATTATCATGCGAATCGCGAACCAGCCGATAGTGGCAGTGACGCCCATATCGCTTGGTCAACCGAAGGTGAAAAGTTCTTTGGCACGTGTGAATTGATCGTCGCAAAGCAGCGACACGGATCGACAGGAAAAGTGAATCTGAAATTCGAAGCGAAGATTACTCGATTCAGCGATCTTATGGACGAAAATCGTTATCCAGACCGCCACTAATCAGAAAATGGGATCATTCGCGATGTCGGTGTGGATGCCGCATTCGTCCTTGTCCCAACCGCGCCAACGACCGGCGCGCGGGTCTTCGCCAGGCTGGACTTTGGAGGTGCAAGGTGCGCAGCCTATCGACAAATATCCCTGTTTTTCAAGGGGATGGCGCGGTAGTTTATGGTCCTCAAAATAAGCATCGAGGCGGGCTTTATCCCAATCAGCGAGCGGATTGATTTTCAGGCGACCTTCGTCTTCCTCGAAGCGGGGGAGCGCGGCGCGGGTTTTTCCCTGAAAACCTTTGCGACCCGAAATCCAGGCATCGAATCCGCCGAGCGCGCGACGCAGCGGCTCAACTTTGCGCAAATCGCAGCAACCATCGGGATCATAGGACCAGCGCAGGCTTGTCGCGTCTTTCTGCGCGAGCAGATAGGGATCAGGGCGGTAAACGCGCAGGTCCGTGAACCCAAGCTGTTCGGCAAGTTCATCACGGTAGGCAAGCGTTTCACCGAAGATCTTCTGCGTATTGATAAAAATCAGCGGCACCGACTTGTCGATCTGCGCGATCATGTGAAGCAAGACAGCACTTTCAGTACCGAAAGAGGAGACGAGCGCAATGTCGTCGAAAGGCGGTTCAACGAACAGGCCGCGCAGCATGTCATGCGTTTCAACCCCGTCCCACCGCGCGTTGATCGCTGCGGCGGCTTCGGGCGTGAAGCGCGGCGCTATGTCGATCAGGTCAAGTTTGCGGGCAGGTTCACCCATGCCGCAATTTCCACATGGGCACGCCATCATCTGCGGCACGCTGATACACATAAGGATAGCGCGCGAGACAGGCTTCGGCGACGGCGGGGTCGATGGGTTTCGATGGTGCGAAACTGTCAAAACCGCAGCGGCGCATGAAAGCGAGTTGATCGACGAGGACATCGCCCTCGGCGCGCAGTTCGCCGGTATAGCCGGCTTCGCGGAGGATCCGTGCAGTCGAATAGCCGCGACCGTCGCGGAAGCTCGGGAATGCGACTTCGATGAGCGCAATGCGTTCGAGATGCGGAATCAGTTCGCGCGCGTCGTCGCCGGTTTCGATGCGGACGGCGTTGGCGTTCGACTGACCCGCGACGAACGCGTCGAGCGTGACGGCCGGTTCGTCGTGCGCTTCGTCATCGCGGAAGCGGAGGAAATTATCCATAAATAGCTTCCTTGAAGGGTTCGAAGCCGACGCGGCGGTAAGTGTCGATGAAGCGTTCATTATTTTCACGAACATCGAGATATTTGTCTGTGACGCGCTCAACGGCATCGACAATGCCGTCTTCGTCGAAGCCAGGCCCCGTTATCTTTGCAAGGCTGACGTCTTCGGCCCCTGATCCACCCAGTGAAAGCTGGTAATTTTCAGTGCCTTTGCGGTCGACGCCGAGAATGCCGATGTGCCCGGCGTGGTGGTGGCCGCAGGCGTTGATGCAGCCGCTGATTTTCAGTTTGAATTCGCCGATGTTGCGCTGGCGGTCGATGTCTTCGAAGCGTTTGGCAATCTTCTGCGCAATCGGGATCGAACGCGCGTTGGCGAGGCTGCAATAATCGAGGCCGGGGCACGCGATGATGTCGCTGACCAGATCGAGATTCGCAGTCGCGAGGTCGGCCGCGACAAGCGCCTGCCAAAGTGGATAAAGGTCGCGCTTCGCGACGTGCGGCAGCGTGATGTTCTGGCTGTGCGTGACGCGGAGCTCGTCGAAGCTGTAGCGTTCTGCGAGGTCGGCCATGACGTCGATCTGGTCCGCCGAAGCGTCGCCGGGGATGCCGCCGACGGGCTTAAGACTGATGTTGGCGATGGCATAGCCGGGGATTTTGTGGGCAACCGTGTTTTGTGCGACCCAAGCGGTAAAGGCCGAGTCTGACAGGTCGATGTCGTCAGTTAGGCCAGTTTCGAAAGCAGGCGGAGCGAAGAAAGCACTGATCCGGTCGAATTCGGCTTTGGGCGGATCGAGACCCAAGGTTTTGACGTGAAGAAACTCTTCTTCGACCTGTCGGCGATATTCGTCGGCGCCGAGCTCGTGGACGAGGATCTTGATGCGCGCCTTGTAGATATTGTCGCGGCGACCATAGCGATTGTAGACGCGCAGGCAGGCCTCGATATAGCTGAGCAGATCGTCAGCCGTGACGAAATCGCGGATTTCAGGCGCGATCATCGGCGTGCGGCCCATGCCGCCACCAACGAAAACGCGGCCGCCGAGTTGCCCATCGC
>JAYWFN010000137.1:0-10863 GCA_043778785.1 Sphingomonas sp.
TTTGCCGATCCAGTCCAGCGTTGGCATGAATTCCCCTTATTGCACTATGATATGGATCGTTAGCCAGCGTGAGCCGAGAGCGCAATTAAAGTCGGTCGAAACATGCTGTTATCAAATCCGAACTTAAGCCAAGTAAATCATTGGAAAGCCTAGAAATTGGGCGCTACCTGACGGCAACCCGCTCTATTCGTTTACGCGAACCAAGCCCTTGGTCTTGGCCGTTCCGGTGACGATCAGGAGCGTGAAGGGGGCAGGTGCATCCAAACGAGCGGGAATTTCCAAGGTCGCATTCTGTCCCGCGCTACGCGCTCCTGAGGGTGCGGCGTTTTTGAGCTGACCCGCAGGCACTCTTGCCTCTCTCCTTGCCGGATGGGCGCTGGCGCACAGTTGCGCGTGCACACCATCCGGCGGCGTCGCGTCATGCGAGGGTGCCGTCGTTGGTGCCGCGATGCGGCTGAGGGGAGCCTGACGGCTCCATTTCCTTGTTCAGCGGGAACGCCAAGGGCTTTGCCCTCTCGTTTCCCGAAGCGGAATAGCCGCCCCCGTGTGGCGGGCTTCGCCCGCTGGCCCGCGCCAGGGCAACGATTCAGCTTACCCTCCCCCTCCCATCCTCGCCGGAAGGCAGAGCCGCATGTCGCAGAGCAATGCGGCTTTCAGCCCAAGAGGAGGCAGGAAAATGTGTGATTTGCAGTTGATGTATCGTGAGTGCGGGGCAGAGACCCGCGACGACTATTTGCGCGGTGTCGCCAATGAGAATGGCTTGCCGATTGCCTGTGTTCGCAAGATCGCCGACCGGCTTGGGGAGCGCGAGGATTTCGGGGCCTTGATCCTGATTTGCGAAACCCGCAGGGGGCGGGTGCAATGAGCGCCGTCACTGAATCGAACGCCACTACGCGCGAACAGACCTCACGGATTGCCCGTTTGAACGATTTGGCGCGTAGGGCAATGGGGGTTGCTTGCACCGCCGTTGCGACAGTCGGTGTCCGTTCGCTGCCCGAGGCCGATCAGTCGCAGGTGCGCGAACTTATCGAAACCTATGACGCTTTCGATGAGGACAGCGACCCGCACGGCGAACGCGATTTCGGGTGCGTCTATCAGCTTGGCGATGGCCAGTGGACGACTGAGCGCCCGCGCGTGTGCGACGACGAGCGCGAACGGGTGTTCTGGAAGCTGGATTATTACGACCGCGATTTGCAGTTTGGGAGCGAGGATGCGGCGAACCCCGCCGTCACGCGGCGGGTGCTGACCATCATGCTTGCCGATGAATATTGAGCGGGTGCAGGCCATGACCAAGCGCGAAGCCTTGAAGCAGATCACGCCGCCCGACCCCGATCAGATCATGATGGCGGGTGTTGCGCCCGTCAGCATGGGGGAGCGGCTTGGCTGGCTGGCCAATCAGCCGATGCAGCCCCGCCGTGCACAGCGCCCGCTCGACATCGGATTCTGGAATCCGATGCGCGACCAGCTTGAGATGTTCTAACCATGTCCGCATAACTCACCCAGTAACTTTTCGCGGCCCGTCCTTTGGGACGGGCCAAGGCCGATTGCTATGGCATCCGGCCAATCGGCGCGGCAGCTTATGGCTGCCGCGCCGCTACGCGAAATGGAGTGGCGCACGATTTTACCTTTCACCAATCATAAAGCTATGATAGATTAAAGTCTATATTATGGAGTTTTCGTCATGGGTCAAACCGCCAAGTTATTTCAGAACGGCAAAAGCCAAGCCGTGCGCCTACCGCTAAGCTACCGCTTTGAGGGTAGCGAAGTGAGTATCCGGCGCGATGAGCAGACCGGCGATGTAATCCTGTCGCGCAAGCCAGAGAGCCTTGCAGAGTTTTTCGCGTTCGCGCGAAAACTCAAGGCTGACATTCCCGGCGACTTTCTCGGGGACGATGAGCGGCGAACAGCGCCGCAGGATCGTGATCCCTTCGAGGGGTGGCCAAACGACGGAACTGACGCGGCGTGACGACTCGTTATTTGCTCGACACCAATGCGGCCAGCGCGATCCTGCGGCAGCGGGAGCCGGTCTGCGCGCGCGCCGCATCGGTGCCGCTTTCGTCGCTGGCGATTTCATCGGTGACGGCTGGCGAGATGCACTACGGTCTGGCGAAGCGTCCGCAGGCGACGGCACTTGCCAAGCTGGTTCGCGAGTTTCTGCGTTATACCGACATTCTGCCCTGGAGCGATGCCATCGCGCCGCATTACGGAACATTGCGCGCCGCGCTCGAAGCCAAGGGCGTCACTATCGCCCCGCTCGATCTGATGATTGCGGCCCATGCGCTGGCGATTGATGCCACGCTCGTCAGCGCCGATCAGGCACTTTCGATGATCGACATCCTCAAGGTTGAGGACTGGAGCGTCTGACAGCATCGGCCCAGCCGCAACCGATGACCTGACTCCTCATTCTGCAACATAGCCCTGACTGCGAATCAGCCTCTGTCCTTGATTGACGGAAACTGGCCGCTTGGCCCCGCCTTCATGCGCGCAAGCAAAAAACCGGCTTTCAGCCTACGGTTTCCATAGATTTCATCGACGGAGCCTCCGTTTTTTGGCTGGCGCGCAGGCGGCGCGCGGCTCTGAAAGTGTCCGTCAGGACATTTCGCCTGACACGATCAGGAGACAGACAGTGCAGAACATCGTCGAATTTCACATCATCGGACGGCTCGGCAGGATCGACGCCGCCAAGAAAGTCACTCACATCTCGGTTGCCACCAACTACAATCGCCGCGAAGGCGAGACATGGAAGTCCGATCCGCAGTGGCACCGTATCACCCTGTTTGACAAGATGCGCGACCGGCTCACCAACGCCACAATCGGCGATCTTGTCCGCATCACTGGGCGCATCGGCCAGTCGAAATACAAGGTTGACGGCCACACCCAATACTCGGTTGACCTGATCGCGGACGGCTTCGCGATCCTCGCAAAAGCCAAGGTCAAGACTGTCGAAGACGATATGCAGGACTGACCATCCAGCGGGGCGGCGATGCCGCCCCGTTTCAAGCCTCACTTCGGTAGAATAATCCCATCAGTAATTTCTCGATGATATTCACCGTAGTTGCCAGCCGATGCCAGCCCAAGTATCGGGATGAAGGTGAAGGCCAAATCTTCATTTTAGGTATAAAATTCACTTTTAGCGAATTTATATCTTGCATCTGAGGTTTCGCAGCCTATGTAGGCGATGTGTGAATAACGGAAGAAGTTCTCATATTCAGCTTTGGCATCTGCCAAAGCGTGGAGAGCGCAAGCTCTCTGTCGTTTTATCCGCACAGTGCGCGATGGCCCCGGCGACGGGGAGGCGCGGACGGGGTGGGCGAAGCAGAGACGATAGCGAGAATTGCTATCGTCTCTAGGTTAAGGGTGCAGTTGTCGGGTCCGCTCTGTTTGGCGAGAATCCTTGGTCAGAGCAGTCCATTTCGGGCTGATCGCCAAGGCAAACAGAGAAAGGAAAAGCAATGGCTTTTTCTAAGATCACATACCGACGACGGCGGCGACGTGAGCTGCGAGGACAACCTCTTGAGCAGCGTCGTGGGTTCTGGAGGAAACTCCGGTCCCCAAATACTTTGAAGCTCATCATTTCGGTGGGCTTTATGATCTACCGGATTTTCCGCTACGTGCTGAGGGTCCACCAGCTCTTCGAGTAAACCGCCAACCTAATATCTACATCCAGCGGACGTTAGGAATGACGATGATAAATGAAGCCCTTAGACTGATCCGTGTATTCCACGATCTGAAACAATTTGAGCTGGCAGACCGGCTCAAGGTTTCAAAATCTCATATCTCGGAGATTGAAAGCGGCAACAAGACGCCATCACTGGATTTGATTGAAAAATACTCGGTCGAATTCCGAATTCCAGTTTCAGCGATCATGTTTTTTGCCGAGGAAATTCCTAATGCCAAACGAGGAGAGAAAGCGCGGACAAAAATTGCGTCAACCGTTCTCGACTTGCTGAGTTTCATCGAGAGGAAGGCGGATGCCTCAACGGCATAGCGCGATGCCCTACACATTGCGCGACAGTCCGTTCTTCCGTTTACGCACTCGCAAAAAACTGGCGGCGGCGTTGCATGTTTCCGAAACCGCTCTAGCTAATATTTCTGTGAAAAATGACCTCTACGTGCGCCGTTGGAAACACAAGAAAATGAAGGGCGTTTGGCTACGTGAGCCACCGAATTCTGACATTTCAGTGCATTACCGCCCTATAGATATTCCTGACGGTGGACTAAAAGCCGTTCAATCACGCATTGCAAACCTGCTAAGCAGAATTACCCCTCCAGATTGGCTCTTTAGCCCGGTTAAGGGGCCCTCATATGTAGACAATGCGGCGTGTCACAAGGGGGCAAGAGCTTTCTGGTTGCTGGATATCGCCGACTATTTCCCAAGTTGCACGGCCAACAATGTTGCGCATTTTTTCCGCTGCAAACTTGAATGCTCGCCCGACGTCACGGCAATCTTAGTCCGTTTGACCACTTGGCAACAATGCCTGCCTCAAGGGTCTCCTTGCAGTCCAATCCTAGCCTATTTCTCTAATCTGGACTTGTGGGATGAGATTGAGCAATCCGTCACGCGGGCGAGCTTAAGGCATAGCGTTTACGCCGATGACATTACGATCTCCGGTGCAATCATTCGCAAGGAAGTGATTTGGGAAATCAAAGGAGCGGTTCACAAACATGGGCTGAAGATAAAGGCTGAAAAGGAATTGAGCCTGATCGACAGCCCCGCCGACATCACGGGCGTTATTGTTGATGGTGATCGAACTAAATTGCCGAACCGGCAATTGAAGCGCCTATTTGAGTTGCGTGGTGAACGGCATCTCGCAAAAAGTAACGTGCTGAAACGAATGCTGGACAATCAGATATCCGGTCGCGTCGCACAAAAGCGGCAAGTGGAACAGGTATAAGGCTGCGCCGTCTCGTCCCGCGCCTCACGCACCATCGAACACCCCTGAAAATTCCTTGTCTGCATAGTATCGCAATTTCTTCACAATCAACGGATTCTCGCCAACGCGCATCAGCAACAGCGTATCGGGAGCCAGCTTCATAATTTCGTTCGGGTCCATGAGATTGCGCGTGGCGAGGTGCTGGGTTTTGCTCACGGATCGTTCGGGGTCTTTGACGATCACGTCCCGTTCGCTTTGTCCGCCTGTTTCATAGGTGATGGTTTCGCGTCCCATCGTCTTCGATAGCATATCGGCGGTGTCATAATCGTTGACCCCGAACGCTTGGAGGACACCGGCGTTGGACAGAAAGGTTCCGGAGTTCTTTCCATAGAGGCTGCGCAATTGGTGGATGTCCTGCAATATCGGCCAAAGTTGCAGGCCGTAACCGGCCATCAGGCCCATTGCGCGCTCGACGGGTTGCAGCCGCCCGAGTGCGGCAAATTCATCGAGCAGGAACAGCACCGAACGCGGCGGCTTGGCGGATGAGCGCGCCATTTCGCCTATGGCTTGCGCCACCAGCAGGCGCAGCCAGCGCGAATAGGTATCGAGCCGGTCGGGCGGCAGGATCAGGAACACCGTCGTCACGCTGTCCTTGAGATCGGCGAAAGCAAAATCGGAACCACCCACGACCTGGGCTATGCGCGGGCTGTCAAGAAAATGGGCGTGCCGCTGCGCGCCCGACAACACGCCCGCCGCCTCGCGGTGCGATTTGCTAAGGTAGCGATTGGCTGCGCGCGCGATCAATCCGCCCGCGCCGTCGCTGGCCTGCATCACCGTTAGCAGCGCCGTGAAGTCATCGGGGGCCAGCGTCAGATAATCCCGCACGCTGGAGAGATTCCGGTGTGCCGCATCATCATGGCAGACAACGTAGAGGATGATGCCCGAGATCAGGGCTTTGGCTTCCTCGTTCCAATGTGCCTCGGTTTCATTTTCGTCGAACACCAGTGCATCGGCGAGCGTCATCGCATCTTCTGCCAGATCGAGGCTGCCCGCATCAAGCCGGTCGAGCGGATTATATCGAGCAGTTGGTCGCCCCGAGATACCGAACGGATCGAGGCAATGAACCGGGCCGAACGCTTCCCGCTGGCGCAGTGTCACGCGAGCATTTTCACCCTTGGGGTCGATGCACACGACCGAGCGATTGGCGGTCAGCAGATTTGGAATGATCGTGCCGACACCCTTGCCCGAACGTGTTGGTGCAATGGTGATGAGATGGGCAGGGCCGTCATAGCGAAGCATCCGGCCAAAGGTATCGCGCCCGATCAGCAGATCGCCCTTGTTTTTTGCCAGCGCGTTCACATCGGCGCGCGATCCGAACTGCGCCGAACCAAGCGTATCGTCAGGGCGGGCGAACCTGACCTTGAGGTAGATGCCCCCGATCCAAAGCACGAGACCACCTATCAGAATCGACCAGAATGCCGTTTGTGTTTTCGGCAGCCACCACGCGATGAGCAGCACACCGGCAAACAGCATCAATACGCAGCCGAGGAGCCGACCCTTCACCAATCAATCCTCCCCGCCGCGTGCATCAGCAGACGATGCGGTTTCCGCCGCTTCGGCTTCGGCATCGAACGTGCGCTTGCCCCGCCGCTTCCAAAGCGCCAACGCATTGTCACCATCACCATCCTTGGCACGTCCAACAAGATCAAGCATCGCGCCGTAAAGGGTGGCGCGGTCATCGCCCGCCAGTTCGACCAAGCCCGACTTCTGGACGAGTCCGCCCAGTTCAATCAGATGCCTTGTTCGTTCCCTTCGTTCCACGACCCACTCCCGCGCATCAAATCGCCGTTGTCCTGATTCAGCCCGCCGCCTCGCCGCTGCGTTTCTCTTTAGCGCCTGATCCGTCGCTACCAGCAGCGCCATTATTTTTGCGCCCGCGCCGCGCGAGAAAGGTGGCACCGTCGGCGCGCCAGCTCTCCTTTACGGAATCGACCTGAGCTTCCACCACACCATGCCGGAGCATTCCGGCGATGACTTCGAGATCGAGCGCGTCGGCACCAGTCGCCAGCACGAGCGCGCCAAGCTGCTCGACTTTGCGCGCTTTGATCGCCTTCGCCTTGTCGCGGAGCGCGTTCAGTTCAGCATCATAATCCCGGACTTTACGCATGGCGCACCTCCGATTTCTGGTATCTATAGAAGCAGCGTAAGCGCGAATCGCGCCGCAGACAACCGCGTCATTCAAAAGCGAGGCAAGTCACGTCAAAAATTGCGAAGACAGTTTTGAGTGCGCGTTTATACGTTGTTGCCAACGTCGCTTGAAAGTGAGACACTTTCCAGTGTCATGGCGATCTACCATTTCTCTGCCAAAGTTGTCAGTCGCGCAAATGGTTCAAGCGCGGTTGCATCGGCTGCCTACCGCGCCGCCGAACGACTGACCGACGACCGGCTTGGCCGCGACCATGATTTTACCAACAAAGCAGGCGTCGTTCATTCAGAGATCATGCTGCCGGAGGGCGCGCCCGAACGGCTGGCAGACCGCGAGACGCTTTGGAACGCAGTCGAGGCAGGTGAGATTCGGAAGGACGCGCAGCTCGCGCGCGATGTCGAGTTCGCGATTCCAAGGGAGATGAATGAGCAGGACGGCATCGCGCTGGCGCGTGATTTTGTCGCCCGCGAGTTTGTAGCGCGCGGCATGATCGCCGACCTAAATGTCCATTGGGACAAGGCCGCTGATGGCAGTCCCAAGCCCCATGCCCATGTCATGTTGTCGATGCGCGAAGTTGGCCCGGACGGCTTTGGCCAGAAGGAACGCGACTGGAACAGCAAAGAGCTTTTGCAGGAATGGCGCGTGAGCTGGGCCGATCATGTGAACACCCGCATGGCCGAGCTTGGCCTAGAGGCGCGGGTCGATCACCGGACACTCGAAGCGCAAGGCATCCCGCTTGAACCGCAGCACAAGATTGGTGCAGCGGGATCGCGGCGCGCGGGTGCAGGCGAGGATGCCGAACGCGCCGACGATCATATGCGGATCGCGCGTGAGAATGGCGACAAGATCATTGCTGACCCTGCGATTGCGCTCAACGCCATTACCCATAGTCAAGCGACTTTCACAATGCGCGATCTTGCCCAGTTCGCGTTCCGCCACAGCGACGGCAAGGATCAGTTCGATAGCGTGATGGCATCGGTGCGCGGCTCGCCTGAGCTTGTCGCATTGGGTAAGGACGGCAAGGATCAGGAGCGACTTACCAGCGCGGATATGATTGCGGTGGAGGAGCGGCTTGGCCTGTCGGCTTCAATGCTGGCGACAAGCGAACGTCACGGCGTAGCGAATCAAAACCGCTATGCGGCGCTCGATGGTGCAGCCGAGCGCGGGATGGTCTTGTCAGGCGAGCAGCGCGATGCGTTCGATCATGTCACCGGCCATCGCGATCTTGCATCGGTCGTTGGTTATGCAGGAAGTGGCAAGTCAGCGATGCTGGGCGTTGCACGGGATGCGTGGGAGCGTGAAGGCTATACCGTGCGCGGGGCATCACTGTCGGGCATCGCCGCTGAAAATCTCGAAGTCAGTTCGGGCATCACGTCGCGGACGATTGCGAGCCTTGAATATCAGTGGAAGCAGGGCCGCGAGCAATTGAGCGAGCGGGATGTGCTGGTCATTGACGAGGCGGGTCTGACCGGGACGCGCCAGATGGAGCGGGTCTTATCGACAGCGCGTGATGCAGGCGCGAAGGTCGTGCTGGTTGGCGATCCAGAACAGTTGCAGGCCATCGAGGCGGGGGCTGCATTCCGTTCGCTTGCCGAAGCGCACGGCGCGGTTGAGATCACCGAGATCAGGCGGCAGCGCGACGACTGGCAGCGCGGTGCAACTCGCGCGCTTGCCACCGGACGGACGGGCGAGGCCATCCACGCCTACGGCGAGAATGGCATGGTTCACGGTGCTGAGACCCGTGAGGATGCGCTCGCCGAGCTTGTCGAGGGTTGGGATCAAGCCCGCACCAATGACCCTGCAAAAAGCCGCATCATCCTCACCCACACCAATGCCGAGGTGCGCGACCTTAACATCGCGGCCCGAGACAAGCTGCGCGATGGCGGTGAGCTAGGTGACGACGTGGACGTGAAGACCGAGCGCGGCGAGCGTCAGTTTGCAAGTGGCGACCGGATGATGTTCCTCCGCAATGAGCGCGGCATGGGGGTGAAGAACGGAACGCTTGGCACGGTGGAGCAAGTGACGCTCGGACATATGGCTGTCCGCATCGATGACGGGCGCAGCGTATCGTTCGACCTCAAAGACTATGCCCATGTCGATCATGGTTATGCAGCCACGTTCCACAAATCACAGGGGGTGACGGTCGATCAGGCACATATACTGGCAACGCCGGGGATGGACCGGCATTCGGCCTATGTCGGTCTCACCCGCCACCGCGACGGGGTGCAGCTTCATTATGGCCGCGATGATTTTGCCGATCAGAGCAAACTTGTCCGCACCTTGTCGCGTGAGCGGACGAAGGACATGGCGAGCGACTATCCGCTCCCCGATGCCCCAGTGCGCGCTTTTGCCGAGCGGCGGGAGTTCCGGTTTGGCGAGGTCGCCCGCGATATGGTTGCCAAGGCGCGGGGGTTGGTTGCCGATTCTGACCGCATCGCGGCCTTGCGGGGCCGTCTCGACAAGGCGTTGGGGCGTGAGCCGTCAGCAGCGCCCGAGGTCGCTGACAAGGAACCGGGGCAGGATCGCGGCACCAATGCCGCCGCACTACGCCTTCGCGCGCGCATGGCCGAACTCGGCAATCAGGTGCGCAAGGATGATGAGCGGGATCGTGACCGGACAAAGGATCGTGCCAAAGAGCAGGATCGCGACCGAGGAGGGCCAGGACGATGAGCGACACGCAGGACGATCCACTCTTGGGGCTGTTGACCGATATTGCCGAAGGGGTGGCGACGCTTGCCGCGCGGGTTGATGCGATGGAGGCTGCAAACGCAGTGCATCAGGCACAAGCGAATGAGGCGCTTGCCACCATCGCAGAGATCGCCACGCGGACATACTACGCCAGCAAGCCGCCCAGCGCCTTACCCGATGACATCATCAACGCGAGCGTCATGGACTCTATGATCGACCGATGGCCGGACCATTGGGCAATGACGTTTCCGCGCTCTGAATTTAAGATATTCAACAACCTTGAAGCACTCCGCACCGAAGAGATCGAAGCACTTCTCAGGGCGAGGGCGATTGTTGCGGAAGACGCAACCAACGCCCAGCGGCTTCGCCATGCGCGGGCTTTGGTGATGCTTGGCAACGAAATGGACAAGCGAGTCAAAGCCCACGAGAAAAGCATGGAGCGGGATCGGGATGCGCCGGGACGGAGCCGATGAGCCTTGTGAGCAAACAACGAAAGGATGGACAAAAGCCACCCTCGCTGCCACATGCTAAAGCACGTCCAAGCTGCAACAACCTGCACGGAACCCTAATTTATTCTACACAGTTCCTGCACAGGCATATCATGTCGATATTTTCTAAGCAATATCAACATATTACAGAACTACCGTCATCAGTTGAGCATGACGGATTATATTTATTCACCTTTTTTGTTCTAAGGAACCAAAACATGACGAAACCACGTGTACTTATTTCTGACAGCATGGACCCAAACGCCGAAGCAATCTTTCGCGACCGGGGCTGTGATGTTGATGTTATCACAGGCAAAACACTCGAAGAGCTCGCTGCAATGATCGGGCAATATGACGGCCTTGCCATCCGCAGCTCGACCAAGGTAACATCTGCAATACTTGCCGCTGCAACCAACCTGAAAGTCATCGGCCGCGCAGGGATTGGCGTCGATAACGTCGATATCCCTGCTGCCTCGGCAAAAGGTGTAGTGGTGATGAACACGCCTTTTGGAAACTCGATAACGACAGCGGAGCATGCGATTGCATTGATGTTTGCACTCGCTCGCCAGCTTCCCGAAGCAGATATGTCAACACAGGCAGGTAAGTG
>JAYWFN010000138.1:0-4604 GCA_043778785.1 Sphingomonas sp.
CGCAATACCGCGAAATGGCGGCGTTCGCACAGTTCGGTTCGGACTTGGACGCCTCGACACAAAAACTCCTCAACCGCGGCGCACGTCTGACCGAATTGCTCAAGCAGAAGCAGTTCTCGCCCATGCCGTTCGAGGAACAGACCGCATCGATCTTTGCGGGCACCAATGGTTATCTCGACAACATCCCCGTCAGCGACGTGACGCGCTACGAAGAAGCGATGATCGCGGACCTGCGCGCCAATCATAAGGGCGTGTTAAAGATGATCCGCGACACCAAGGATTTGGGTGATGATGCGAAGTCGGGGCTCAAGGCTGCACTCGACGCGTTTGCAAAGACGTTTGCGTAAGATGGAAAAAGTGTCAGACACTTTTTGCCAGCTCGATCGCTCGGGCGACACAATCAGCCTCAGGCAAAAAGTGTCTGACACTTTTTCCGGAGTGCGCTGATGGCCTCGTTGAAAGCCCTGAAAGTCCGCATCGGCTCGGTGAAGTCGACGCAGAAGATTACCAAGGCGATGAAGATGGTCGCGGCAGCGAAGCTGCGTCGCGCGCAGGAGGCCGCAATTGCCGGTCGTCCCTATGCCGAACGCCTCGAATCCGTGATGGCTTCGCTCGCGTCGAAAGTGACCGTCAGCGCATCGTCGCCGAAACTGCTCGCGGGCACTGGCAAGGATCAGGTTCATCTCATCGTCGTCGCAACGTCCGAGCGCGGTCTGGCAGGTGCGTTCAACACCAACATCGTCCGCGCCGCGCGCAAGAAAGCCGAAGAATTGGAAGCCACGGGCAAGACCGTGCTGTTCTATCTCGCAGGCAAAAAAGGCCGTGTTCTCAAGCGCTTCTATCCCAAGGGCGTCCTGCATGATCAGGAAGTCGGACACATCAAAAAGCTCGCCTTTGCCGATGCGCAGGTTGTTGCCGAAGACCTGATGGCGCGCTTCGATGCCGGTGACTTCGACGTCGCGCATCTGTTTTTCGCGAAATTCCAGTCGGCCTTGGTCCAGAACCCGACGGGCATTCAGATCATTCCGGTTCCGTTACAAATTTCCGATGCCGCGCCTGCGCAACCTTCGTCATCTTCGGCTCCCGCATCGGTCGAATATGAACCCGACGAGGAAGCACTGCTCGCCGAATTGCTTCCGCGCAACGTCGGCATTCAGATCTTCCGCGCGATGCTCGAAAACGCAGCCTCCGAACAAGGCAGCCGCATGACCGCGATGGACAATGCGACGCGCAATGCAGGCGACATGATCAATCGCCTGACCATCCAGTATAACCGCACCAGACAGGCGGCGATTACCACTGAACTCATCGAAATTATTGCTGGCGCTGAAGCGCTCTAATCCGACACGAAAGCAGGAAACGAACATGGCAACCGCAGCTCCAACCGCAAAAAAGCCCGCCGCCAAGAAGGCCGCAGCCCCCAAAGCTGCCGCGCCCAAGGCGACCGCTCCCTTGCAGACATCGAACAATGTCGGTGCGATTTCACAGGTTATCGGCGCGGTCGTCGATGTGACGTTCGAGGATCAACTCCCCGCGATTCTCTCGGCGCTCGAGACTGACAACAACGGCGTCCGCGTCGTCCTCGAAGTCGCGCAGCATTTGGGCGAAAACACCGTGCGCACGATCGCGATGGAAGCGACTGAGGGCCTGACCCGCGGCCAGCGCGTCGTCGATACCGGCTCGCAAATCCGCATGCCCGTTGGCCCGATGACGCTCGGCCGCATCATGAACGTCATTGGTGAGCCGATCGACGAGCGCGGCCCCATTGGCGCGACGCAGACCGCACCGATCCACGCGAAGGCGCCCGAATTCGTCGATCAGTCGACCGAAAGCGCAATCCTCGTCACCGGCATCAAGGTCATCGACCTGCTCGCGCCCTATGCGCGCGGTGGCAAGATCGGCTTGTTCGGCGGTGCCGGCGTCGGCAAGACCGTGCTCATTCAGGAACTGATCAACAACATTGCCAAGGGCCATGGCGGCGTGTCGGTGTTCGCCGGCGTCGGTGAACGCACCCGCGAAGGCAATGATCTTTATCACGAATTCCTCGACGCGGGCGTCATTGCCAAGGACAAGGACGGCAACCCGACTCCTGAAGGATCGAAGGTTGCGCTCGTGTTCGGCCAGATGAACGAACCCCCAGGCGCGCGTGCTCGCGTGGCGCTTTCGGGTCTGACGATCGCCGAATATTTCCGCGATACCGAAGGGCAGGACGTGCTGTTCTTCGTCGACAACATCTTCCGCTTCACGCAGGCGGGTTCGGAAGTGTCGGCGCTGCTCGGCCGTATTCCGTCGGCGGTGGGTTATCAGCCGACGCTCTCGACCGACATGGGTGCGTTGCAGGAACGCATCACCTCGACCAACAAGGGATCGATCACGTCGGTGCAGGCGATTTACGTCCCCGCTGACGATCTCACCGATCCCGCGCCTGCAACGTCGTTTGCCCACTTGGACGCGACAACCACGCTCAACCGCGCAATTTCGGAACTGGGCATCTATCCCGCGGTCGATCCGCTCGATTCGACCAGCCGCGTTCTGACCCCTGCCGTTGTTGGCCAGGAGCATTACGACACGGCGCGCAAGGTTCAGGAAACCCTGCAGAAATACAAGTCGCTGCAGGACATCATTGCCATTCTCGGCATGGATGAACTGTCGGAAGACGACCGTTTGACCGTCAGCCGCGCGCGCAAAATCCAGAAGTTCCTCTCGCAACCCTTCCACGTCGCCGAAGTCTTCACCGGCATCAGCGGCAAGTTCGTGCAGGTCGAAGACACCGTGAAGTCGTTCAAGGCGGTCGTCGATGGCGAATATGACCATCTGCCCGAAGCCGCATTCTACATGGTCGGCGGCATCGAAGAAGCCGTCGCCAAAGCGCAGAAGCTGGCGGAAGAAGCCTAAGTGGCCGACCTTCACTTCGAACTCGTCACCCCCGAACGTGCCGTGCTCAGCACCGACGCGCATATGGTCGTCGTCCCCGGTAGCGAAGGCGACATGGGCATCCTCGCAGGTCACGCGCCGGTGATGACGACAATCCGCGACGGCGAAATCCGGATTTATTCGAACCCGACGACGGTGGTGCAGCGCATCACGGTTGCAGGCGGTTTTGCCGAAGTGAACGAAGCCGGGCTGACGGTTTTGGCGGAAAGCGCAACGCTCGTCGCCTAGGGGTGCCGGTTACTTGCTAACCATCGGACGATAGTCGAACCGGTAGGGCTTTGTCCCGTCGAGCAGCGAAATCTCGGCTCGAAGCATTTTGCTGTCGCGCCAATAACGAACCCGCTGCGGGTAATCATGCGCGGTATTCTTGAACGTAACCGAGGTTGCGGTCTGTTCGCTCATGCAGAATTTGGTTGCTGGCTGACCGCGCGGCATTGCCCAGAATGCGAGCTTGCACTCGTCGTCATAGGCGATGCGGGTGTGCTCCCAGACAATCAGCTTATCGGCTTTGCCCATTCGGGCTGCACCGATCATCATTCCGCCGCGCGGGGCCGTCCAATATTCGTCGCCCCAGTCGGTGCCGTTCTGGAAAGCCCACGCGCCTGTCATCCAAGCGGGCAACGGAACGGATGTATCGGCAAATAGAGCGCTCGGCACCAAGGCAGCAAACAGCGTCAAGATGGCTTTCATATTGCTCTCCTATTCCTTGAATTTGTTATCCACGCGGCAATCGAATACCAGCCGTTCGTTCGGCGTCGATGGCAAAACCGCGCGGATCGCCGTTTCCATGTCGGCGACTGATTGGCGCTGTGCGGGATCAGGTGTGCATGCATTGTTCTTATAGCGTGTGCGGATCGCCCGCGCCTTGTCCATCGCGTCGGCCCCCATCAGGAAGCGTTCGATGGTATAGCGCGCTTTTGCGGGCTCGTAGCTCTGGATCGTGACAGTGGCCTCGATGTTGGGGACGAAGGTCCGGCTCCAGACGCCTGCATTCGATCCATATTGCGTCTTGCCGTTCACGCAGCCTGTGTTCTGCCATTTCAGCGGGACGTCATCGGTTTTTGAGACGGTAACGCGGCTGCGGTCAGCGCTGAACGAGCACATCTTCGTACCGTCGCCGATCGCCGCTGCCGCCGGGGGAGCCGGGGCGACGGGATGCGCGGCAGCATAGCGATCTTCAACATCGGATAGTTTGGGTCGCGTGAGGAAAGTCAGCACCGCGCCAACCGCGAGCGCACTGCCCAGCGCCATTCCTGCCCAGCCCATGCGGGGATTTTTCAACGCGAGTGAAACGCCACCGCCGCCCAGCCCGAGGACACCCAATGCGAGCAGAAGCGCCGCAATCGCCATCGCATTTTCGCGCTCGCCAATAATGTCATCGCGCAGCTTCGCTTTTTCGGCCGCTGCTTTGGCCACATCGCCCTCGGCGCGCTTGGCCTCGAGCGCTGCCGCATCCTGATCGGCGCGGGTCAGCGCGGCTTCGCGCGCGGCGACATCGCTTTGCGAAACGCACGGCGCCGTCGAAACCGACACCGGCACTTTTGATTTCGCCAGAAATGCAGCGACTTCGCGCGCTGAAATCGCAAAGGCAAAGGTCGAATCAATCCCCTCGCTGATCGACAGGAAGCTGTTGATGCCGACGACGCGACCGCACGCATCAACGACCGGCC
>JAYWFN010000139.1:0-10835 GCA_043778785.1 Sphingomonas sp.
CGGGACTGTGTTTATCGCTGTCGGCGCCGGGCATCTGGCGGGTTCGGATTCAGTCAACAGGATGCTGGCGAAACGCGGGTTAAAAGTATCCCGAATTCAGTAGACTCGCAGTCCTGAGCCTGTCGAAGGACGGTTAGGGGCGTGAACCGTCCTTCGACAGGCTCAGGACTGCGGCGGGAGGGCGGCAAGTCTTGCCTCGAGATCGGCGCGCCACGGCGCATCCTTGGGCGTGCGTGCGAGGAGCGATTGCCAGATTTGCGCGGCTTCTCCTGTCTGTCCTTGCTGGGCCAGCGCCACACCGAGGAAAAACGGCGGCCCCGGATGCTTGGGCGAAAGCTGCGCCGCTCGCTGAAACGCAAAGCGCGCTGATGGCGACACGAGGCCATCACCGTGCGCGGCAAGCGCATTGCCGAGACCAACCCAGAGATTGGCGCTTTTGGGATTGTCGCGAATGCCGCTGCGCATCGCAAGCACCGCCATTTGGGTCGCGCCCATCCGCGTCATGGTATCAGCATAGTCCATCCACTGCGCTTCGGAACCGAACTGCCCCATCATGTTCCGCCGCGATTCAGCCGTTGCGGGGTCCAGTTTGCTCGCGACACCGCGCGATTCGACACTGGTACCCGGCTGTGTTGGCATACCTTGCCAAGCATAACCCGCAACGCCGAGCAGCATCGCGGCACCCGTCAGCTCCAGCGCCGAGCGTGGCATTTTTGCAAAGCGCCAGAGCAACGCAAAGCCGACCAGCGACAGGCCCAGCAATATCCCCCAGCCCATCCTAACGCGTCCGCTTCCTGAAACGCCCGCGCGCAAGGGCAATGCCGATGCCCAGCAGCAGCAACGGCGCGATCCACAATGGCGCTGTCTGCGCATCAAAAACGGGTTTGTAGCTCACCCAGTTGCCATAGCGCTCGACCAGCCAGGCACGAATGTCTTCGGGCTTTTCCCCGGCGGCAATGCGCTTGCGGATCATGGCGCGCATGTCGGACGCCATATCAGCATCTGAATCAGCGATAGACTGCCCCTGGCAGACGAGGCAGCGCACCGAAAGCATCAGAGCTTGCGCCGCTTTTTCCTGAGCAGGATCGGTAAGCTGCGTATTGGCATAGGGTGCGGCGGGCATGGAGGAATCTGCGAGCGCGGGGGAGGCAAGCGCAAGTACGATAGTCACCCCCACACATGTCATTCCCGCGAAGTCTGGAATCCAACGCCTGAAGGTTGAGCCTCGGGCGTTGGATTCCCGCCTTCGCGGGAATGACGAAATCATCATCATTGCGCTGCTCGCAGCTTTTCGAGGATTTCGGGAATATCCTGCGCGCCGATAGCGCCGATATGCTGGTGGCGAATGATACCTTTGCTGTCGATAACGAACGTCTCGGGGACGCCCGATGAGCCAATGGCAAGCTGGACCGAGGAATCAACGTCAAGCCCGATCGCGCGATAAGGATTGCCGTTGCGCGCCAGAAACGCATCAACATCGGCACGCTTGTCGCGCAGGGCAATCCCTTCGATCGCGACTCCTTGCTGTTTCAGGGCGACCAATACCGGCGCTTCGGCGATGCAGGGGACGCACCAGCTGGCGAAGACATTGAGCAAGCGGGGCTTGCCGGTAAAGTCCGTTTTGCCAAGAGCGGGCTGTGATGAAGAAGCAGCGGGTAAGGCGAACGCAGGCAGCGACTTTCCGATCATCTTTGACGGGTTCTCGGATTTGGTCGGGCTGATCAGGCCTGATGCGACCACGGCAAACATCAACACGAAAGCTGCAAGCGGCACCCACAGCCAAATGCGCTTCATGCGTAAGCCTGACGGATATTCAGCGCTTGCTCGCGCCGCATGCGCCCGATCAGCGAGAGTGTGCCACCAAAAGCAATCATTGCGCCGCCGAGCCAGATCAGCGTCACAAGCGGCTTCCACCAAAGGCGGAGCTGCCAGCGCCCGGTTTCGTCCTGTTTGCCGACAACCAGATACAGTTGCCCGTCGAGCCGTGTTGCAATGGCCGCTTCGTTAGTTTCGGTTTGCGGTGACGAGAATTGGCGCGACTGCGGCTTCATGCGGAAAGGCTTTCCATCCCCGCGTTTCGCCTCGAGCGTGGCTTCGAGCGCAGTCCAGTTCGGTCCGGCAATCGGCTCGATCCCAACGAACTTGATCGTATAAGGGCCAACCGACGTCCTCTCGCCGATGCGTTTGGCGACCAGCGTTTCCTTGATAAACGCACTCTCGGTTGCCATGCCGAGCAGCGCGACGGCAATGCCGAGGTGCGAAATGACCATGCCATAAGTGAATAGCGGGGTGCGGCGCAGATTGCGTTTCCACAGCGGCGCGAGGCTGGCGGCGCCCACACCGATCGCAAGCACGATGCCAAGGAACGACAATATGCTGATCTGCGGCGCGAAGATGGCCATACCGACAAGCGCGGCGACGAACAGCGCAATCGGCAGCGACACGCGTTTCAATACTGTCAGTAGGTCGTCGCGGCGCCATCGGGTGAGCGGGCCAAGCCCCATGAAAATCACCAGCGCCAAGGCAAGCGGCCCCGCCGTCGCGTCAAAATAGGGCGGGCCGACCGACAGCTTCTCGCCGGTAACCGCTTCCGCCGCCAACGGATACAATGTGCCGATCAGGACAACACCGAGGATTGCGGAAAGAAAGAGATTGTTCGCGACGAGCGCGCCTTCGCGGCTGACCAGATCGAACTGCGTTCCTTCCTTAATGGTCGAAATCCGCACGGCGAATAACGCAAGTGCGCCACCGATATAGATTGCCAGCAAGGCCAGCAACACACTGCCGCGCGCCGGATCGACGGCAAAGCTGTGAACACTCGTGAGAATACCCGAGCGGACGAGGAATGTGCCGACCATGCTCATCGAAAACGCTACAACCGCAAGCATGATCGTCCAGGCGCGCAGGCCATCGCGCGTTGCCAGCACAGTGACCGAATGAAGCAGTGCCGTCGCCGCAAGCCACGGCATCAGCGAGGCATTCTCAACAGGATCCCAAAACCACCAGCCACCCCAGCCCAGCTCGTAATAAGCCCAGTAGCTGCCCGCCGTGATCCCGAGCGTCAGGAAAATCCATGCGGCCAGCACCCACGGCCGCATTGCGCGGGCAAAATCACGATCAACGTCGCGCGTGATCAACGCACCAACGGCAAAACTGAACGCGACTGACATGCCGACATAGCCAAAATAAAGCGTCGGCGGATGAAAGGCGAGGCCGGGATCCTGCAGCAACGGGTTCAGCCCATTGCCGTCGACCGGCACGGGGAACAGCCGCTTGAACGGGTTCGACGAGAACAGGAGGAAGGCATAAAAACCGACCGCGATAAAGGCCTGCGCTGCGAGTGTCGCTGCCAGTGTCCGTTCCTTGATCCGCCGCTCGAGGACAGCAACAGCGCCACCCGCAAAACCAAGCACGGCGACCCAAAGCAGCATCGATCCTTCGTGATTGCCCCATGTGCCCGAGAACTTGTAGAGCCACGGCTTCATCGAATGGCTGTTCGCCGCAACGAGCTCCACCGACATGTCCGAGCGCAGAAAACAGACGATCAGCAGCCAGAAGGACGCCACGATGAACACCCCCTGCACGACAGCAACGGCGCGCACGCCGGGCCGCAAATCGGCACGACCATCCGCAATCGCCATCGCGCCAAGACCCAGCTGAAGCAGCGCAAGAACAGCGGCAATCCAGAGCGTTGCGAGTCCGGCTTCTGCGATCATGGCTTCAATGTATCCGTCTTGTGCTGTTTACCGGCCATTTGCGGTGGCATGTAGTTTTCATCATGTTTGGCGAGAAGGTTGCTGGCGACAAACGTGCGCCCTTCGAACATCCCTTCGGCGACGACTCCCGACCCTTCCTTGAACAGATCGGGCGGAATACCCTTGAATCGAACGGGCACTTCGCCTTTCGCGTCATGGACAATGAATGTCATCGTCACGCCGTCGGTCGCGCGGAAGATGCTGTCTTTGGTGACCATGCCACCAAGACGGATCGCGCGACCCTGAGGAATGCCATCGCGGGCGATGTCCTCGGGGGCGTAGAAGTAACTCGCACGGTCGCCAATAGCCGACATGGCCAGCACGCCCGACCCCAGCACCGCGCCGAGCCCCGCCAGCGCCAAGATCAGTCGCTGATGCTTGGCTTTCACCGCTGCGCTGCCTTTTCCGCTGCGCGCATCGACAGCCATGCCCACAGCGTGACCGCCGCAGTGCCGCCGAGCGTTACGACATAAGCCGCAGCGACGAAATCCCAGTGGTTCATGCGCGCGCCATCCGTTCCAAACGTGCTTCCAGTTTTGCCGACGCCAATATGGCGCGCATCCGCATGAGGACAATGGCCCCGAACAGCAGGCTGAACCCCAGCGTCGTCAAGCCGAGGGGCCAGAGCAATTCGGCTGAAATCTTCGATCCGCGCATCACCGAAATCGACGGTGCCTGATGCAGTGTGTTCCACCATACGACCGAATATTTGATCACCGGAATGTTGATCGCGCCGACAATCCCGAAAATCGCGGTTGCGCGCGAAACGCTGGTCCGCTCCTCGCTCGCGCTCGCCAGCGCCATATACGCGATATAGAGGAACAGCAGAACGAGCATCGATGTCATCCGCCCGTCCCATTCCCACCATGTGCCCCAGGTCGGCCGGCCCCAGATCGAGCCTGTGATCAAACAGATGGCGCTGAACACCGCCCCCGGCAACGCGACGGCCCGCGCGCCGACTCCCGCCAGCGGATGCCGCCAGACAAGCTGGACGATGCTGGCAACGGCAATGCCCGACCATCCCGCCATGCCGAGCCACGCGGCCGGGACGTGCATATAAAGAATGCGGACGGTTTCGCCTTGAAGATAATCAGGCGGGGTTATGAACAGTCCCGCATAAGCGCCAACGGCAATCAGCAAAATACCAGCAATGCCGCAGAACGCCGTGAGTGGCCGGGCTAGTTTCAGAAAACGGGTCGGATTCGCCAGCGCGTGCATTGAGCGCGTCCTTTAGCGCAGCATTTCGACGCTTGGAAGCAGTTTGCGCGCGCTTGTGCTAACGTCCAATCAGCTGCTGCGCCATCCGGTCGGCAACTTGCGCCGGGGTTTCGCTGGTTGCCGCACTTTCGTCCCAGATTTGCATCAAACGACCCGGAATCGCGTCAACGCGGGCATTGATCTCGGCATCTCCCGCCCCGTCGATATGGCGCAGCACATTGATGATGCCACCCGCATTGATGACATAGTCCGGCGCATAGAGGATATCGCGTGCGGCAAGTTCGGCACCTTGCGCTGCGGTTGCAAGCTGGTTGTTGGCACCACCAGCGACAGCGGCAACGTTCAGACGGGCAATGCTCTCGCTGGTCAGGATGGCACCCAGCGCACAGGGGCTGAGGACGTCAGCGTCAACCGACATGATTTCCTCTGCCGGAACCGCTTCTGCCCCCAGTTCGGTCGCCAGCGCCTGCGCACGCGCCGGATCGGCATCGGCCAGCGTCAACCGCGCGCCATCCTTCGCCAGCCAGCGCGCGAGGCCACCGCCGACACTGCCGACGCCCTGAATGGCAATATGCACACCCTCAACACTGTCTCGCTTCAGCGCGCGCTTCACGGTGGCACAGACGCCCAGATACACGCCGCGCGCCGTTGACGGGCCCGGATCGCCGCCGCTTTGCCCGGGCAGACCCGCAACATGCCTCGTCGTTTTCGACAGCGCCACCATATCGGCCTCACTCATCCCGACATCCTGCGCGGTGATATAGCGCCCCCCCAGACTATCGACAGCGCGCGCGAACGCGGCGAGCATCTCGGGCGTCTTGGCGTGATCACCCGACGCCAGAATCACGGCCTTGCCACCGCCCGCCGGCAATCCGGCCATCGCATTCTTGTAACTCATGCCGCGTGACAGCCGCAGCGCATCGACAATGGCGTCGTTCTTGTCGGCATAGTGCCAGAAACGCGTGCCGCCCGCTGCAGGACCCAGCGCGGTCGAATGAATCGCGATAATCGCGGTCAGCCCTGTGGCATGATCGCGGAACAAATGGATGCCTTCATGATCGTCGAAATCGGGTAAGTCCCAAGCGGCGATCATGGCTATCTCACTGTTCTTCGTCTTAAAAATGGGGCGATCGACGGGGATTGAACCCGCAACCTCCGGTACCACAAACCGGCGCTCTAACCAATTGAGCTACGACCGCCACAATGGGGGAGTTGCGCCTTTAGAGCCGAACGCGGCGTTACGCTAGAGCTTTCCCGCCAATCGCAGCACAAAGCCACCCGGCGCCGGGGCAAACCCCGCCGAGCCGAGCTTGCCCGACATCGCCGGATCGCTCGAGCGAACGAAAAATTCGGCACGGTAGCCGCCATCATGACGAAGATAGAGGTTCAGCCGTTCCATCGCCGACTGGCTGACGAGCGGCAGGAGCAACGCACCGCCCTCGCACCGAACAACGCCGCTTAGCCCTTGCGCCAGCGACAAGCCGCCAACATCGCCCGTAAATGCGGCACGCACCCGGCCTTGAGCTTTTTCGCATCTGCCGCCAGAAAATTTGACGCTGACATTGGTCAGGTCGAGCGCGTCGAGCGGTATCGGGGCAAATACCCGCGCTGTGGCGAGTTTTACTGTGGCGTCATCAATCGCAAATCCGCTTTTCATCGACGTCAGAGCACCGCGACCGAACGGGCTTTCCATGTCGATTGTCGCGCGACCAACCAGCAGCGGCAGTGGCTTCAACCCGACAGCAACATCGCCAACCGCGATCTGCCCGATCCGCGATTCGACGAGTTTCCCCGACCACACAGTGCCGCTTGCCGCGCGCGCTGACAGCCCTTGATCGGTCAGGCCAAACATCGACAACGCGACGGACAATGGCATGAGCAACAGCAGCGAAAGGAGGAAGACCCCGGCAAACAGGAAAATGCGCCCCCGCGTCATGACTTGCGCAACCGCAATGTGCCTTCGATCGCGAGCGTGGTGTCAGGGTTGGTCCGCATAGTCATCCGTTCAACGAAAACGCCCTGACGGGCCAACGTCCTCAGCCATGCAAATAGGGCGGGACTTTTCGCCGCCGGAATCGTGATCCCCACGCGATCGTCGCCCTGGGGATCGAGCGTTGACAATGTGAACCCTGCTGTCCCCGCCGACTGGCTGACCGCAAGCACCAGCGTGCCCGTCAGCTGCGGAGGCGCATCTTTTTTGGCATCGCGCAAACTCGCGGCGGCTGATGCGATCTGCCCCGATTCAACCGTGACGCGATCAAGCCTCTCGCGCGCGGCGGTCGTTGCCGACATCAGCGGACGAACGACGCCGAAAACCAGTAAGACGACTGCCAGCAATCCAAACATCGCGATCAGCAACTGCCGTTCGCGCGGCGACCGTTCGGCCCACATCTGTTGAAAGCGTGCAGTCATTTCGCCGACACTGTGTAATCGCGGATTTGCCGACCCTGATCGACCAATGTCGGCCCCGATGCCGGGGTCAGCCCCGCTTTTTTCAGCTCACCTTCGAATATCATAAGATCAGTCGGCGTCGGGGCGCGCACCGTCACGCGCAGAGTGCCGCCACCGTCAAAGATCAGCGATGTCAGCTCAAGGTTGGGCGTATTGCTCGTGGCCGATACGACAGCCGCCGCAAGCGGCATCATGCCGCCGCCCGGGCCGCGCAAATTGTTCATCTGTTCCTGAACCTGAAGCAGTGGATTGTTGACATTCGTACCGGGCGGCAATGCGGCGCGCGCGACAACCATGTTGTCCGCTTCGATCCGGTCCGCCGCCATGTTCAGGCGAACGAGCTGCACGATGTGAAACAGCAGCGTGGCCACCGCCAGCGCAAGCGCCAGCCAGCCAATCCGCCGCAGCCGAACCCAATCGAGGCCCCAGGCGCGGCGCTTGGCAAAAATGCCCTGCCGCAAATCGACTTCAGGATCAGCCACGGCATCGATCAATCCCCGCTCAAGCGCGGCACGACTGAGCGTGGTGACAACGCCGCCGGTCAACAAAGGTGTCAGAATGAGATCATCGGTGAACGCGCCATCGGGTCCGCGCAGAATCACTTCACTGCCGAAATCGCCTTTGACGAAACCGGCCTCGGGTCGCGCCAGCAGCATCGGCGCAGCAACCACCGCGTCGGGATCATGCCCCTGCCCTGCCAGATCTGCGAGCAGCGCCACCATTTTGCCCCGGTCCACGGCGACAACCGGGCGGTTCCCCGCGCCATTCGCTTTGCCGACAGCCACATGCAGCAGGTTCGCTGACGATGCGGATTGCTCGGCGATCATCAGGCGCGCGGCTGCCAGCGCTTGCGGCTCGGACAGATCGGGCAGGTCAACATGATGGATGGTGACATCTGCTGCGGGCATGACCGCGACAACATGGTCATCGGGATCATGTGTTGCCAAACCTTCACCGCGCGACACGATTTCGCCATCAGCGATGCGCAGCCAGTGCGGGACATCGCCGGGCATCAGGACAAGCGTCTCGCTCATGACGGTTCGCCATAGCTGCGACGGACGAGCTTGGCTGGTTTCAGCGCGGCATCGATCAGCGCATGCTGTTCAAACTCGGCCCCGGCGAGCTCGATCATGACTTTCAGATTGAACCAGCGCGTCTTCAGCTGCGTCTGCGTTGTTGCCGCCACAGGCGCGCCCGCCAGCGCCGGCTGTTCCCAAAAGCGAACGAGGCTTTCAAAGCCAAGCTGTGGCCGATCGTCGATCACCCGCTGCGCGCGCGCAACGTCGATCCCCGGTGCCAGCATCGCCAGCAACACCGCCTGTCCCGGCGCAATCGTATTCACATTGATGGGGGACAAATCGGTCACCGGCAGGGCACAGAGGAAAGGGCGTAACGTGGCATAGACAGGCGCACGCACCCCGGCAACCGCGCGCAGCTCGCTGGGATCGATCATCAGCACATTCGCTGTGCGATACGGCGTCGGCCCGCCCGCATAAGCGGCGTCCTCCGCACCGCCGGGCTGCGGTATACCGTCGGTATCGATCCAGTCAGCCGTCGCCATCGCTATGCCGCGCGCTTCGTTACTGGGCACTTGGAGCAAGATCATCAGCCGCTCGAACTGGGCAACACCTTCGGGTCGGACGGCATAGCCACCCTGCCCGTCGTCAATCACAACCGAGTTGAGATTGAAGCAATTGCCCCCGTCGTCGAGCTGCGCGGTCGCGATACCCTTGTCGATCGGAAACTCTGTCGGCTGCCCTGCCCAATTGCCCTGAAGCGTCGTCTTTGTCGTATCGCGCTGAAGCAAATCGCCGATCCGGTAGAGCGCGATGGTTTCCGCTGCCATGCCATAGCTGCGCGCCTGATCAATCGCTGCGCCGTTTATGGCAAGTTTGGTCGAAATTTTGAGTTTTTCGAGGCTCGCCGCACACAGCACCGCCATGACGGCGACAAGCAGCAAAACCGACAGAAGCGCCGCCCCTTCTTCGGATTTGTGCGGGATCATTTCACTGTCGCCCCAATAAGGAATGCCATCATCAACGCGGGTTGATTCCTGCGTTTGACGGTCAGCTCGACGGCTCTCGGCAACGCGTTCGGGGCCGAACTTTCCCAAGCTACCGTCCAGTTGCCCCGCTCGCGATAACGCAGCCGGACCGATTCAACATCATTGGCCAGGACCATCGGTTCGCCTGCTGTCGCGCCGTCAGCCATCGCATAAGTGCGCCGCTCGAGACGCCCCTGGTCAAGAGCAATCTCGACCCGCTGGATCGACGCGCGCGCTGCCCCTTCCGGGTTGCTCCACCCACTGCGGACATAGCGGAGCAGCGGCGCCGCGCCGACGCCGTTCGTGCCCGTAAACGCGCGCTGGTTTGCCCCGATGACATCGCGGGTGATGCGCGGCACGGCTTGCGCGAGATCGCTGGCCAGCAACGAAGCCATGCGTTGATCATTCGCCACATTGTCGAGGCGCTGGGCCGCCGCTGCCTGCGCACGCACACTGAACGTGAGCAGCGACACACCCGCCGCCGCCAGCATGCCAAAAATCAGCAGCGCAACCATCATTTCGATAAGCGTAAAGCCGTGTTCGGCGGAACGCCTCGAAGACTTAAAGCCGTTTCGCTGCATCAATCGACCGTCCGCGCGATGGATAAGGCACCGCTCTGCCGACCCGCGTCGTCGGTCACGGCAAAATCGACACGCAGTATCCGCGCATCATCGGTTTGCTTGGTTTGCCGCACCCAGCGCCATGTCCGTCCCGCATTGACAACGGCACCATTCGCTTCGCCGAGCGCCGGCGCGCGCGCGTCGGTCATCACCTGGACGGCAAGATTGCGGACAACAATCTGCCCGACAGCGCGGTCCGACAACACCGATGTCGAGGAAAGCGTTGCGCCCTCGAGGCGCAACAGCGCCAGTGCCGCAAGGCTGAAAATCGCAAGCGCAACCAGCGTTTCGATCAGCGTGAAGCCGTGTTCGGCGGAACGCCACAGCCGCGTGTACCCAGTCTCACGATCCGACACGGATCACTCCATTGCCCGAAATGGTCACAGTCGCCCGGGCATTGTCACGCACCAATGTTACCGTCGCGGGCGATGCGGGTGCGCCCGTCGCGTCGAAGGTGATCGCCTCACGTCCGCTCGCGCCAATCTCGACGCCGGTGCCCGGTGCCCATTGCGCCGCTTTGAACGGCTTTTCAGTCATGGCCTGCCATTGGCCCCGACGACGACGCTCAACGCTATAGCCGCTGGCTGTAATCGCCACGCGCACGTCGCGGCTCTGGACAATGGCATCGTCGCGGGCCGCCAGCGCCCGCGCGGCAAAGCGTTCAGCCTCGTCGATAACGCGACCCCGCGGATCGGGGATGGCAAATACCACGACCGCAGACGCCAGCGCGATTATGGTGACGACGAC
>JAYWFN010000140.1:0-4561 GCA_043778785.1 Sphingomonas sp.
TCGACTCAGCAAAGCTGAGCGGGGTGAGGGGTTTAAGGGAACACCTCCCTTAGCCCCCTCACCCCGCTCGCGCTGTGGCGCGAGTCGCCCTCTCCCCAAAAGGGAGAGGGTTTTTTGATCGCTTACGGTAGTACGACAGTGTCAATTACATGGACGACGCCATTCGACTGTCCGACGTCGGCCATCGTAACCATCGACATGCCACCCTTGGCATCGGTCAGCATCAGCTTGCCGCCCATCATCGACGCGGTCAGCTGGCCACCATTGACGGTCGTGACCATTGCCTTGCCGCCACCGGCCTTGATCGCGTTGGCAATGTCGGTGCTCTTCAGCTTGCCCGGTACAACATGATAGGTCAGGATCGACGTCAGCGTGTCCTTGTTCTCAGGCTTCACCAGCGTTTCAACCGTGCCTGCAGGGAGCTTGGCAAAGGCTGCATTGGTTGGCGCGAAAACCGTAAACGGACCCGGACCCGACAGCGTTTCGACCAAGCCCGCTGCCTTCACCGCGGCAACGAGCGTCGTGAGATTTTTTGCGGCCGATGCATTTTCGACGATTGTCTTGGTCGGATACATCGCGGCACCACCGACGACGGGCAACTTCATCTTATGCTTACCGGCCAGCACAGGTGTCGCCGTGGCGGTCAGAGCAATCATCGCAAGCAAAGCAAATTTCTTCATGGGGGACATCTCCGAAAGGCGAACGCAACCACATCTGGCGGTTGCTGACGCTAGCTACGGTGCTGAAACTTCGCCGGATGCATTTAGGTCCGAATTATTTTGCCGGATGCGACGATGGGTCCGGCGGGCTGGCCGCTTGGCGATCCGCCTTTCACTTCCTGCGTAATGGCAAAGGTCGCGCCAGGCTGCATGAAGGGTCGCTCTGCCTCGGGGACCATGTGCGCTTCAGCGCGCTTTGGGTGCACCACGCCCAGCGAGTGCGGCATTCCACCCTCGGGAATGATCCATAATTCGGCATCGCCTTTGCCCGCATCGAGCATCGTTGGCGCGACCATCATTTTTCCTGACGTCGCATCATAGCTCACGGCAACGACCATCCCTGTGTCACCCGACAGGGCCGCCATCATCGGGGCGGCGACGGGCGGGGCGGCAATCGGTGCGGGCAAGGGCCGCATCGCGATGAACAGGACGAGTGCCGCCGCAACCGACATCGCTGCCACGGCCGCCGCGCGCCAGCGCTGCATCAACGTCGCGCTATTGTCATTGCCGGGCAATTGCGCTTCGATCTTGGTCCACACGCCTGCCGGTGCCGGCGTTGCGGCTTCATCGGCCAACGGCGCAAGCTGATCGCGCCACCACGCAATGCGAAGCGACAACGGCCCGTCGGTCCGCGCGCGCGCTTGCACCGCTGCGGCCTCGGCTGCATCAAGCAGGCCCAGCGCAAATTCGGCGGCAAGGATATCGTCGTCTTCGGTCACGCGAGGCACACTTTCAATTTCATGAGCGCGCGGCGGATACGGCTTTTGACCGTGCCCAGCGGGGTCGATGCGCGCGCTGCGATGTCGGCATAGGTTGCCCCGTCAAAAAATGCCGTGCGGATCAGCGTGGCATCATCCTTTGCCAGCGTTTCGATGCACGCGAGGATACGGGCATCGGCCTCATGCGCGATCAGGCAGTGTTCGGCATCGGGCCGGTCGTCGGCAATTTCCTCGGCAAGTTCGAGCGGCGCCATAACCCGCTTCCCCTTCGCACGCAGCCGATCAATCGCGCGGTTCCGCGTCAGCGCGACCAGCCACGTAATCGGGCTCGCCCGCGCGGGATCGAACGAACCCGCTTTCTGCCAGATATTGATAAATGCGTCCTGCAACACGTCCTCGGCTTCATCGCCCTCGGGAAAGATACGCAGCGCAATCCCGTAAAGTTTCGCCGACGTGCGCCGATAGACATCCTGTAGCGCGGCGCGATCGCCATCGGCAACGCGCTTGAGCGCGGCGACGAGCGCGGCGCGTTCGTGCGAGGCCACATCCGTGTTCAGGGCAGTTCCAACGCCATTGCCGTCGCTTCGCCACCACCAATGCACAGTGCCGCAACACCGCGCTTCAATCCCCGCGCCTGCAATGCCGCGATCAATGTGGCAAGGATCCGCGCACCCGACGCACCGATGGGGTGCCCCAGCGCCGTCGCGCCGCCATTCACGTTCAGCTTGTTATCGGGAATGCCCAATTCCTTCGCCGCAATCATCGCAACAACCGCGAATGCCTCGTTGACTTCAAACAAGTCGACATCTTCGACGGTCCAGCCCGCCTTTTCAAGCACTTTGCGGATCGCCGGCACCGGCGCGGTCGTAAACAAGGGCGGCGCATGCGCGTGCGCCGCATGCGCCACGATCCGCGCGACGACGGGCATCCCCTGCGCCTTTGCCACGCTCTCACGCGTCATCACGAGCGCTGCCGCGCCATCCGAAATCGACGAGGCATTCGCCGCCGTAATCGTCCCGTCCTTGGCGAATGCAGGTTTCAGTGTCGGAATTTTATCGGGCTTGGCATTGCCCGGCTGTTCGTCATGCGCGACCAGTGTCGTGCCACCGCGCGCGGTGACTTCCACGGCAACGACTTCACCATCAAAAGCGCCGCTGCTGATCGCCTCGACCGCGCGCGACAGTGACCGCAGCGCATAAGTATCCTGCGCCTCGCGCGTGAACTGGTAATCGCGCGCCGACTCCTCGGCAAACGCCCCCATCAGCTTGCCGGGATCATAGGCATCCTCAAGCCCATCGAGATACATTGAATCCTTGACAATATCATGCCCGATCCGTGCACCGCCACGATGCTTCATCAGCAAATATGGCGCATTCGACATCGATTCCATGCCGCCGGCAATGATCACATCCGCGGTACCGGCGGCGAGCGCATCATGCGCCATGATCGCGGCCTGCATGCCCGATCCGCACATCTTGTTGACGGTCGTCGCCGCGACCGATTGCGGCAGCCCCGCCCCCAGCGCTGCTTGTCGCGCCGGTGCCTGGCCAAGACCGGCGGGAAGCACACAGCCCATGATGATCTGATCGATGGCATCGGGCGATACACCCGCGCGCTCGACAGCGGCCTTTACCGCCGTTGCACCAAGTGCGGTCGCCGAAACGCTGCCCAGCGCGCCCTGAAAACCGCCCATCGGCGTGCGCGCATAGCTGCTGATAACGATAGGGTCAGTGATCATGCGCCGCTCTTAGCGCGCTTCACGCACGGATCAAACGGTCTCCAGCTTTGCGCGACCCGGATTCATGCGCATTCTGTGAACCTCACTGACTGCCATCGACTTCGCCGCAATCGTTTCCATGAAAACCCACTCGTTCGTTGCGGCCTGCGGTGTCAGCGACAATCGCATATATCCCCGCCGCGATGTGTCGGCCCATTTCAGTTCGGGCGACGCCTTGATGACCGCCGCAGCGACGATTTTTGGATCGGTCCCCTGCGTCGAGGATTCATACCCCGGCGATGTTACTGCCTGCCCCGCAAATTCGACACCCGCCACGCGACCGTTGTTCGACAGCTCATAGGCCCACGCATTATGGCTATCACCGGCAAGCACAATCAGGTTTGCCGACGCTGCCTGCGCCGCGCTCAATAACCGTGCCCGCGCCGCCGGATAACCGCCCCAGTTATCGAAATTGAACGGCAGACCCGCCTTTGCCAGCTCGATCCCGCTCAGGGTGTAGCGCTTTGATCGATCCGATGCGTCCTTTGCAATCCAGCTTGCGGCTTCGGATGGCATGAAGGTCTGCCCCATAATCGTGCCGGTGCCGACCACTTGCCAGCGCTTCTTTTCGCGGACCGAAGCCTTGAGCCCATGTGCCAGCCAGCTTTCCTGAGTCGTGCCCATCATCGTGATGGCGGGATCAGCCCAGCGCTCGCGCTTGAATGTCGCGAGCGCTGCCTGAACATCGGCTGCGGCAAACAAGCCATCGATCTCGGGCTCGGCGCTGCGGGCATTGATCCGGGTTTCAGTTCTGAACAACGTGCCCAGATCGCCCAACGCATATGCTTTATACGGCGTATCATCGATGGGCATCCATTCGCGATAGGCCTGGATCGCGGCCGAGCGCCGCGTTGCCCAATCGCCGTCCTCGGCGGGCTGATGATTCTGCGCGCCGCCTTCCCAGCTGTCGTTCGCCGATTCATGATCATCCATTGATGCGATCATCGGGTGGCGATTGTGTATGGCCTGCAAATCGGGATCAGCGCGGTAACTGGCATAGCGCATCCGGTAATCGGCGAGGTGGATGATCTCGGTTTGCGGCTGCACCAAATCCCATCGCGGATTGTCGTCAGGATATCCGCCACGCTTATATTCGTAAAAATAATCGCCAAGATGCATCGTCAGATCAATGTCGTCGCGTGCCGCCGCGTGGCCATACGCATTGAACATGCCGAACGGTAGATTCGAGCACGAAAACACTGCCAAATTAAAGGCTTTCGCCGCACCAACCGGAAGCGTCTTCGTGCGCCCGACGGGGGACATTGATCCATCTTCGCCAATGAAGCGATAATGATAACGCTGATCTGGCCGCAAACCATCGAGCGTAACCTTCACAGTCCAATCAC
>JAYWFN010000141.1:0-10682 GCA_043778785.1 Sphingomonas sp.
CAGCATCATGCGCGGCTCGGGCCCGGCGGCGCTGCCCGAAACGATGCGCGAAACCTATGCCGCGCAGTGGCATTTGTTTAATGTCCGCCCGAAATACGCGCCGTTCGACTGGCTGGCGAAACGGCGGATGAAGCACGGCTGAGCGCAGTCCATTCAAAACGCAGCTTTATTTATGTTTATCCGTTATAGGCCTCCGCGATGTTCGAGACTGCCATCCATTCCCCTGCCGCCAGACCGGCGCGGCGCGGCAAGCTGATCGTTGCCGAATTCAACGAGTTGTGCCCGTGGCTGATCGACCAGTGGATGGCCGTAGGGCTTCTGCCAAACTTCAAGCGGATGCACGGGCAAAGCGCAGTTTTCGAGACGTTTGCCGACGTGACAGACCCGGCCAATCTCGAGCCGTGGATCCAGTGGTATTCGCTCCACACCGGACTTTCGTTCGACCAGCACAAGGTTTTTCACCTGACCGAAGGGGCACAGGCAACGCACGACGACCTGTGGCGGATCGCCCACGCTGCAGGGCGCAAGGTCATCAACTTTGCCGGCATGAACGCCCGGCCGTTCGACTTTGCCGACAGCGTCTATGTTGCCGATCCCTGGTGCGAGGATGGTAATGCGTCGCCACCTGCGCTCAATATCTACAACCGCTTTGTCGGCGCGAATGTGCGCGAATATTCAAACCCCGACGCGCGGCTGACCGCTGGCGACTATGCTAGGTTCCTCGGTTTCATGGCGATGCACGGCTTTCGACCCCGCACGGTCGGCGCACTTGCCATCCAGTTGATCGAAGAACGCACAAAGGACCGCCGCCTGTCATGGAAGCGCGCCACGCTGCTTGACCGGATGCAGATGGATGTCTTCCAGCATTGCTACCGCAAGGTGCGGCCCGACTACGCGACGTTTTTTATCAATTCGACCGCGCATCTCCAGCATAGCTATTGGCGGCAGTTTCAGCCCGAAGCCTTCACAGTGCAGCCCGATGCCGACTCGACGGCGCTTTATGGCGCGGCCGTGAAGACCGGCTATATTGCGATGGACCGGCTGCTCGGCGAGTTCATCGATCTCGCCGATGCCAACGGCGCGATGCTCGTTTTTGCGACGGCGCTCAGCCAACAACCCTATCTTGCGGCGGAGGAATCGGGTGGCAAACATTTTTATCGCCTGCGCGATGTCGAGGCCTTGTTCCGCCGCTTCGCCCTGCCCCACCGCGATATCGACCCGACGATGACGCACCAGTATTTCGTGCGCTTCGATTCGAATGCTGACCGCTTGAAGACGCACGAGGCGCTGGCCGCATTCAAACTCGCTGACGGCCGCGCGCTGTTCGGATTTAATGACCGGACAGCCGACGGCCTTTATTTCTCCTGTGACATTTACAGGGAAATTGACGGCGCAACGACGATCATCACGCCCGACGGCCAGACGCTCATGTTCAGCGACATTGCCTATAAAATCGACGCAACAAAATCAGGCCGTCACCACCCGGCCGGTGCCTTGTGGTTCCGCACCGGCACACATGCAAAACACGAAACGCCGGTCTCGATCCTCGATATATTCCCCACGACACTCGACTTGCTTGGCATCGAAAATCCGACCGATGACCGCACCGGCACGTCGCTGATCGATCAGCTGGCGATATAATCGCGCATCGCGGCGGCTTCGGCTTCCACCCGGTCGATCCGGTATTTGACGAGATCACCAATCGAGATAAATCCGACCACGGCATCACCGCGCACCACCGGCAAATGCCGTATCCGCCGCTTTGTCATCAGCGAGAGCCCCGCCATGACGGCTGTATCGGGATCAACGGTCATCGCCGGGGCGGTCATCACATCGCCGATCCGCGCATCGAGCGCCGCCGCACCCACTTTCGCAATCGAATAAACAACGTCACGCTCCGAAAAGATGCCGACGACGCGGCCATCGTCGATAACCGGCACCGCGCCGATGCGCTTTTCGGCGAGCATCGCGACGGCATCGGCCACGCGGTCGTTGCTGCTGATGGAAACGACGTCGCTTCCCTTGGATGCAAGAATGGCCCCGATCGTCATGATCATTCTCCTGCGCTGGCGACTCCGTGTCGCGATGGGTTGATCGTCTCATGTTCAAGGGCCAAAGGGAAGCAATGACAGAGTCCGGCCTCGATGATCCCGATCAATCGCGCTTTGCGTGGGGGCGCTTTCGCAAGCTAATGGTCTGGATGGTTCTCGCCTCAACCGTGACCGCTGTCGGCGGGCTTTTGCTGCTGCGCTCGATGATCGGACCGATCCCGTTGCATATGGCGATCGCCACCGGCGTCGGCACGTTCGTTTCGGTGATGCTCGCGGCAGCGCTGATGAGCCTTGTTTTCCTGAGCAACGGCACGGGTCACGACGACAGCATCCATGATCCGTTCGAGGATTTGAACCCGTGAATCCCGACGAACCGATTCTGCGCGTCGTCCCGCAACCTGCAGACATCAACGCCAACGGCCACATCTTCGACGGCTGGGTACTAAGCCAGATGGACATTGCCGGCGGCATTGTCGCGGGACGCATTGCCGAGGGACGCTGTGCCACGGTCGCCATCGAGAAAATGGATTTCCACGCCCCAATCCTGTTGCGCGATCTCGTCTCGATCTACGCCAGCATCGAACGTCGCGGACGGACGTCCATCGCCATCCGCCTCGACGTCATTGCGAGCCGCAATCGTGGCGCGGAAGACGTCAAAGTGACCAGCGGCGTGTTTACGTTCGTCGCGCTCGATGATGATTTCAGGCCGAGGCCGCTGCCGCCGACTTGATGTCGGTTTTCGTGAAATCCTCGCCCTTGTATAGCAAGGGCGCATTGAGGGACTTGGCAAGCGCATAGCTCATGCAATCACCAAAGTTAAGTTTGGCGGGATGTTGGCCTTTGCCAAAAAGCAAGAATGCTTGAAACGCAGCGTCGGACAAAGCAGGCGTCCATTCCACCACATCAATCAACTGCGTGTCGAGGAGGGCCCGCGCGTGTGAAACACCATTTGAACCCAAACGGCCATGCGCAACGATAAGCAATTCGAGTTTTGTTGGTGCGGCGATGACGGGCGCAGACGCCGCCAACTTTTCGGCAAACAGTGCAGCTTCATCCTCGTCCAAAAGGATCGCCATAAGAGCCGACGTATCGATGACGATCAATGCGGCAGTCCATTCTCATCATACATCCACACATCTATTTCTTCGTCACTCATCAAAACTGGCAGTTTCGCGACTTCAGCCTGAATTTCTTTAATCGCGGCAAGTTTGCGCTCGATTTCGGCTTGGCGCAGTTCATTGTCATTGGTGAGCGATTCGGCCAGCGCGCTCCGGATTGCATTCGTCAGCGAAATGCCACGGTGCGCCGCCAGCTTGCGGGCAAGCGCTTCGGTTTCCGGGTCTTTGATGCTCAATCCCATCGGACGACCTTTCTATACTTTCCAATCAAAATATAGAAAATCCTAAAAAAATCAAGCCGCTTGCCCGTGCATCGCGTCCATGCTGAGCACGGTTCCGGCTTCGATCTCGGCCGCTTTCGCTTCGACCAGCGTCACGATATGATCGAGAATATCGCCGTCTTCTACATGATGATCGGTCACGCCGCGCAGATAGACCATATGCTTGCCATTGCCGCCGCCGGTGAGCCCGATGTCGGTTTCGCGCGCTTCGCCGGGGCCGTTGACGACGCAGCCAAGCACCGAGAGCGACATCGGCGTGCGGATATGCTGGAGCCGTTCTTCGAGTTTCTGCACCGTGCGGATAACATCGAATCCCTGCCGCGCGCATGACGGGCAGCTGACCACGCGGACGCCGCGGTTGCGGATGCCGAGCGACTTCAAAATCTCGAAGCCGACGCGGACTTCCTCTTCGGGTTCGGCGCTTAGGGACACGCGGATCGTGTCGCCAATGCCATACCAGAGCAGCGATCCGATCCCGATGGCCGACTTGACGGTCCCGCCGACAAAGCCGCCCGCTTCGGTAATCCCGAGGTGCAGCGGACAATCAACGACTTCGGCGAGCTGCTGATACGCCGCAACGGCAAGGAAAAAGTCGGACGCTTTGACTGCGACCTTGAATTCGTGGAAATCATGATCCTGCAGCAGCTTGATATGATCGAGCGCGCTTTCGACCAAGGCTTCGGGACAAGGCTCGCCATATTTTTCGAGCAGGTCTTTCTCCAACGACCCCGCATTCACGCCAATGCGAATCGCGCAACCATTGGCTTTCGCCGCGCGCACCACTTCGGCAACGCGCGCCGACGATCCAATATTGCCCGGATTGATACGCAAGCACGCTGCCCCGGCATCCGCCGCTTCTAGCGCGCGCTTATAGTGAAAATGAATGTCAGCCACGATCGGCACATTGGCGGCGCGAACGATCTGGCCCAATGCCGCCGTTGATTCCACATCGGGACACGAGACGCGGATGATGTCGACACCGGCGTCTTCGCACCGGCGGATCTGGTCGATCGTTGCCTTCGCATCCGACGTCAGCGTGTTTGTCATCGTCTGAACGGTGACAGGCGCGTCGCCGCCAACGGGAACATTGCCGACCATGATCTGGCGGGACTGACGGCGCGTAATATCGCGCCAAGGGCGTAAGGAGGACATGATGGTGCTATAGCCGCCTTGCCCGGTTGCGCAAAGGGGGTCGCGGTCGCTATCGCAAACCATATCGGGGTGGAGCGCAGGCATGGACGCAAGATTTATCGGCGTTGACTGGGGCACGAGCAACGCGCGCTTCATACTCGTCGATGCCGCCGGGCAATGCCTTCACGAACGAACCGCGCCGGGAATCAAGCGGCTTGACGGGCCGGCCGCAATCGAAGCCGCTGCGTTCGACGCCATTGCCGATTGGCCCGACGTTCCCGTCATCATGGCGGGGACCGTCGGCGCAAACATCGGGTGGCACAACGTCCCCTATATCCGGACGCCTGCCACCGCTGGGATCATGGCAGCGCATGCGTTACGCTTTCCGGCACGCGGGCGGCAATTTGTGATCCTGCCGGGCGTCGACACGATTCGCCCCGACGGCCAGCCCGACATCATGCGCGGCGAGGAAACCCAGATTTTCGGCGCGCTGGCGGGGCACAGCGGACTCGTCTGCCTGCCGGGCACGCATTGCAAATGGGTGCAGGTCGAAGGCGGCACGATTGCCGCTTTTCATTCGACAATGACCGGCGAACTGCTCGAACTCATCGGCCTGCACAGCATCATGCTGTCACCCAGACGCGCACCAACCGCAAAAGCCGGTCCGGTTTTTGATGCGGCGGTCGCGGCCATTTGCGCCAGCGCAGCAGGGATCGACGCGCTGCTGTTCACGACGCGGACGCGGCAAGTGACCGGCGCGATGGCCGCTGACGATGCCGACGATCACCTCGCCGGCCTGTGTATCGGCGGTGACGTGAAATCAGCGCTGGCGCTGAATCCGGGTGCGCGCTCGGTCACGCTCATTGGGTCGGCGGCGCTCACTGGCCTTTATGCCCGTGCTCTTGCGACCTTTGGCGTGCCATCACGCCAGATTGACGGATGCAACGCCGTGCTGGCCGGATTGACGCATGCCTATCGGGAGATTTTCGAATGACACCGTTCCATGTTCTCGACGTCAAGAATATCCTCGGCGAGGGCGTTTTGTGGGATGCTCGCCTGAACAGTGCGGTTTGGACCGACATCCAGTCGTCGCGCTTCTGGCAATGGCAACCGGGCAGCGAGCCCGCGAGCGTTGCCCTGCCCCAACGCCTTGGCAGCATGGCCCTGACGGAGACGCCGGGCACCTATCTCGGCGGTTTCGAATCCGGTTTTGCGCACTTCACCCCCGCTACCGGCGCGTTTGACATGCTGGCGCCAGTCACGGCCGATCATGTCCATCTGCGCCTGAACGACGGTCGCGTTGATCGCAGCGGCACTTTCTGGGCCGGCAGCATGGCCGAAGCAAAGGGCAGCCCGCTCGGCAACCTGTGGCGATACGACGGCGGCGGGCAGGCAACGCCGTTCCTCGGCGACATAAAAATTCCCAACAGCCTGTGCTGGAGCTGCGACGGCACGCAGATGTATTTCGCCGATTCGCCACGCCAGACAATCTGGCGCTATGCTTTTGACCCGAACGATGGCCCGGTCGGCGATCCCGAAGTCTTTGCGACGACCACCGGCAATCGCTATCCCGACGGCAGTTGCATCGATGCCGAAGACCATCTGTGGAATGCGCAATGGGGATCGGATGAAGTCGTCCGCTATCGCCCCGACGGCAGCATCGAGCGCCGCATTGCCCTGCCTGTCAGCCAGCCGAGTTGTCCGGCCTTTGGTGGCGCCGACTTGAACCTGCTGATGGTCACCACCGCGCGGGACGGCCTGACCGCCGACGCACTTGCAGCGCAGCCGCTGGCAGGAGCGCTGTTTATCTATGAAACCGATGTCAGCGGCCTGCCCGAGACGATTTGCACCCGGCGTTAATCAAACAAAGAGGCTGCGCGCCTAGGGCATCGGGTGTCAGGAGACACCAACATGAAATTCGTTCTGCTCAAGTCGCGCGGCGGCGACTATCTGATCGTCGTGGCCAACATTGCCTACCTCCGCACCGACGAGAACGGCCAGACCAAAGTCGGCATGGTCGGCGGCGACGCGATTCTGGTGGCGGGCACCATCGAAGAGACCGCAGCGACGATTTTGGCGGGGTGACGTTATAGCCGCGCCGCACGCCTCAGTGCTTCATTGACGCGGCCTTGCCATCCCGGCCCGCTTGCCTTGAAGCTTTCGATCACATCATGATCAAGCCTAAGCGAAACATGCCGCTTTGGTTGTTCGAGTTTGGGCCGGCCACGACGCACCAGGGTTTTACCAACATAGGCGTCGGCCTCCCTCACCCAAGCATCCGTCAGCTTGGGGGCATCATCTGGATCGCTCCAGCTCTCGCCAATAGATTTCGCGTTCATCATCATCTGCAATCCTCATGGAAATGACGCGAACTGCGTCACCCCTTGGGGTCCAGACACAGACAACAGGCCGGTCACCAAGTGCGCCAAGCATGATGTAACGAACCTCGCCATAGTCCGTTCTGTCGTCCGTGCGGACCAAATAGAACTCATCAAAAACATCGGTGATGGTTTCAAAGTCGAGACCTCGGGTCTCTAAAGTATGCTGCCTCTTAGCCGCGTCATACTCGATTTTCATATTTGGAGTGACCTCGTCGGACAAAGCTGACTTTTCCAGTGTGAATCATGGCCATCTCCAAAAATCAGCTTTGACCCCAGTGTCGCCGCAGATTTAATGTAGCACAAAAAATTCGAGATGCAAGAATTGATGTGGCACGTTAATTGAACTCTTTTGACACGAGCTCAACGCTGCAACACCCCCGCAAACGCCGCTGCATTGCGCCCGGCCTCTGCTGCGCTCGTCCCGACCCGATAGATCGCGCCGCCGACGCCGAAGCCGTCCGCCCCTGCCGCCCGAAACGCGCCTGCATTTTCCACCGTGACCCCGCCCACCACGAGGACCGTCGCTGCCTTGGGCAAAACTGCACGCATCGCCTTTACCACCGACGGCGAGACCAGTTCGCCGGGGAACAGCTTGACCGCATGCGCCCCGGCATCGAGCGCCGCAAAGGCTTCGGTGGGCGTGAAACAGCCGGGCGCTGACAACATGCCCCCCGCGACGGTGGCCGCGATCACATCAGGCCGCATGTTGGGGGAAACGATGAGTTGCGCGTCCGAGTCCTTGCACCGCTGGACATCGGCAACTGATAGCACTGTCCCCGCGCCGATGATCGCGCGCCCGGCAAAGCGTTTGGCCATGAGCGCGATCGACGTGAACGGATCGGGCGAATTGAGCGGCACTTCGATAAGCGTCACGCCGCCCGCGATGATCGCTTCGACGACGCCCTCGACCTCGTCGGGAGTCACGCCGCGCAGGATCGCAACGACGGGCATCGCGTGCAGGCGGTCGAGGAAATCTTCGTGCAATGTCATAACACACGCGCCAGGGCATCGGCCCAGCCGTCAAGGCGCGTATCGCGCGTCGCGGCATCCATCTGCGGGCGAAACCGCGTCACGCCGCGTCGCATCACGGCAGTATCCTTGAGCGACGGATAAAGCCCTGCGCCCACACCCGCGAGCATTGCTGCCCCCAGTGCCGTCGTTTCGATAAAACCCGGTCGCTCGACATCGATGTTGAGCATATCCGACAAATCCTGCGCCATCCAGTCGTTCGCCACCATCCCGCCGTCGATGCGCAATTCAGCCCAATCGGCCCCATCCGCCGCAAAAGCGTTTTTGAGGTCGCTGGTCTGATGCGCCATGGCTTCGAGCGCGGCGCGCGCGATGTGTGCTTTTTTTGCGGCAAAACTCAAGCCGCTGATCGCGCCGCGCGCGTTCGGCATCCAATGCGGCGCGCCGAGACCCGACAGCGCAGGCACCAGATAAACACCGCCATTGTCGGCAACGCTGCGCGCGAGCGGCTCGGTGTCTGCGGCGTGAGCGATCAGGTTCAAATCATCGCGCAACCATTGGATGAGGCTCCCCGCCACGAACACCGATCCCTCGAGCGCATAATGCCGCTCGCCGCCGAGTTGCCACGCAATCGTCGATAGCAACCGGTGACGCGATTGGGGGAGTGTCCGCCCGGTCTGCGTCAGGACGAAAGCGCCGGTCCCGAACGTCGCTTTGGTCTGGCCGGGAGCCAAACAGCCCTGCCCGATCAGCGCTGCCTGCTGGTCGCCCGCCATGCCGCAGATCGGAATCGCGCCACCGAACAAGTCAGGGAGCGTCGAACCGAGGTCACCCGCGCTATCGACAATCTCGGGCAAGATCGCGCGCGGCACGCCGAACAGATCGCGCAGGCCATCATCCCAGCCCGCACTGCCAATCGCCATCAGCGCGGTGCGCGAGGCATTGGTTGCGTCGCTGATATGCGCGCCGCCCGTCAGGCGAAAGACGAGGTAACTTTCGATGGTGCCGACCGCGAGATTGTCGCCCGCGTCTTTCAGTTGCGGCCAGTTCGCCAGCGCCCAACCGATCTTTGATCCCGAGAAATAGGGATCGAGGAGCAAGCCGGTCTTGGCCTGCACGGTGGATTCGTGCCCGTCGGCCTTCAGCGCTTCGCAAATCGCCGCCGTCCGCCGGTCCTGCCAGACGATGGCCGGGGCGAGTGGCTCGCCCGTCCGCCGGTCCCAGAAGACGATTGTCTCGCGCTGGTTGGTGATGCCGATGCCCGCGATCCGGTGGGCACCGCCCGCTTTTTTGACCATTTCCTGCGCGCAGGCGAGCGTCAGCGTCCAGATTTCCGCTGCGTCATGTTCGACAAGGCCGGGGGCGGGATAATGCTGCGTGATCGGTTTCTGGCAACTGCCCAGACAATCGCCGTCAATGCCAAACAGCATCGCGCGGGTCGACGTCGTCCCCTCATCAATCACAAGAATATGGTCGCTCATTGTATTAACGCCTGCACTTTCGCATTAGCGGCCATTGCCCATGCAATCGATATTGTCCATTCGCGCTCAGGTTCTCTTCTGGAAAACCACATGACTCATATACGCGTCGATGCCGGCGAAATGACTTTGATTGTTGGCTGCGCAATCGGCGCGCCGCCGCATATCATCCATTGGGGCAAGCGGCTCAGCGACGGCGTTGTGGTCGCCGAACTCGAGCGGCTTGCCACCCGGCAGGGCGGGCCGGGGATGGCAGATGTGCCGATCACCGCGTCGCTCGTCATGGAACCCGGCCTTGGGTTGCTCGGGCCATCGGGCTTTTCGGCGCATCGTGCGGGGCAGGACTGGAGCAGCCGGTTCGACGTCGTCAAGGTGACCGAACGGACGCATGGCGCGACGATCACCTGTTCGGATGTCCGGACGCGGCTGGGGCTCGACTACACCATCCGCGTCGATCCGCATTCGGGCGTCGTGACCATCGGCTCGGCGCTGACAAATTACGGCAGTGCCGCACTCGACCTGACCGAAATGGCAACGGCGTTCCTGCCGATCCCGCAGCGGATGACCGCGATTATCGGCTTTTCGGGCCGCTGGTCGGACGAGTTTCGCCGCGAACGCATTGCCCGTTTCTCGGGTGGCTACATCCGCGAAAACCGGCGCGGGCGAACGTCGCATGATAGTTTTCCGGCCGTGATCCTGTGCGGACAGGCGACCACTGAGAACAGCGGCGAAGCGTTCGGCGTCCATCTCGCATGGAGCGGCAACCACTGCATCCGCGTCGATACGCTGAACGATGGTCGGGTATTTGCATCAATGGGGGCATTGCTCCTGCCCGGCGAAGTCCGGTTGGTACCGGGTGAGGCCTTTCGAAGCCCCGACATTGTTTGCGGCTACTCGACGAACGGCTTGTCAGCGCTAAGCCGCCATTTCCACCATCATGTGCGGACGAACATCCTGCGCCCGGCAACGCGCGCCAAGCCGCGCCCGGTGCATTACAATACCTGGGAAGCCGTTTGGTTTGCGCATGATGTCGAGAAGCTGAAAGATCTCGCCAGCCGCGCGGCCGCGCTTGGGGTTGAGCGGTTCGTGCTTGACGACGGCTGGTTCGGATCGCGGCGGTATGACTGTGCAGGGCTGGGCGACTGGACTGTGTCGGACGCGGTGTACCCCGATGGCCTGAAGCCGCTCGTCGATCATGTTACCGGCCTCGGCATGGAAATGGGCATCTGGTTCGAACCCGAAATGGTCAATCCCGACAGCGATCTGTATCGCG
>JAYWFN010000142.1:0-10653 GCA_043778785.1 Sphingomonas sp.
GACCGCAAGTCCGGGCAATATCTCTGCGACCCCGCCGTCAACGCGCGCATCATCGCCGCTGTGCGCGAACACGGCGTCGATGCGTGGACCGACGAACGCGCGCAGGACTATCTCGGCACCGCCTACAACGCCGCCGATTACGAGCGCCAGACCGATATTCTCGACGTCTGGTTCGACAGCGGCTGCACGCATGCGTTCGTGCTCGAATCGGGCAAATGGCCCGACCTGCAAGCACCGGCTGACCTCTATCTCGAAGGATCAGACCAGCATCGCGGCTGGTTCCAGTCGTCGCTCCTCGAATCCTGCGGAACACGCGGGCGCGCACCGTACAAGGCCGTCCTGACGCACGGCTTCACGATGGATGCGAAGGGCATGAAAATGTCCAAATCGCTCGGTAACACGATCAATCCATTGGACCTGATGAAGGAAAGCGGCGCGGACATCCTGCGGCTATGGGCGCTGTCGGTCGACTTCACCGAAGACCACCGCATCGGCAAAGAGATATTGTCGGGCGTGTCGGACCAGTATCGCAAGCTGCGCAATACGTTCCGCTATCTGCTCGGCGCGCTCGAGGGGTTTAGCGAGGACGAAAAAGTGTCTGACACTTTTTCGATGCCCGAGCTGGAGCGCTACATGCTCCACCTGCTCGCGGATTTGGATGGTAAGTTGCGGCAGGCGGTCGATGATTTCGATTTCAACACCTATGTCCGGTTGCTCGCCGACTTCGCGAACAATGACCTGAGCGCATTCTTCTTCGATATCCGCAAGGACTCGCTCTACTGCGACGCTGCGACCTCGCCCAAGCGGCGGGCATATCGCACGGTTTTGGACACGCTATTCCACGCCCTCGTCCGCTACGCCGCGCCGGTGCTCGTGTTCACGAGCGAGGAAGTATGGACAACGCGATTCCCGGATGTTGGGTCGGTCCACCTCCTCGAATGGCCCGAACTCCCCAACCTCCGTCACCCCGTGCTTGACACGGGGTTAGGCTCCTCGCCGACAGACAAAAGCCAAACCCCGGATCAAGTCCGGGGTGACGAATTGGTGGCGAAGTGGGATGATATCCGACGTTTGCGTCGAGACATCAATGAGGCAATCGAGCCTCTCAGGCGGGAAAAAACAATCGGTTCGTCTTTGGAGGTCGTCGTCAATGTGTACAGACATCACGGCGGAGCGATTGATTCAATTGACTTGGCGGAATTAGCTATCGTGTCTGCGGCTGAATGGAATGTTGGAGGTCCACCAACAGGCGCATTTAACCTTCATCATTGGAATGGAGACGTCGTGGAACAGTCGGGTTTCACGGTCACCAAAACCACCCACCACAAATGCGGTCGCTGCTGGCGTCACCTGCCCGAGGTGCGCGAAGACGGCGCGCTGTGCGGGCGGTGTGAGGGGGTGGTGAATGGTTGACACTCTGCAATTCCACCCCGGAACGGGGAGGTGGCAGCCCGCTTGGGCTGACGGAGGGGCAGTCACGCACCCCGACCGCTGCACTTGCGGGAACTGCCCCTCCACCACTCTTCGGTGGTCCCCCTCCCCGTGCCGGGGAGGATTTAAGATATGAACACCCGCCTCACCGGCCTCATCGCCGCCGCCTTCGTCTTCCTCGCCGACCAGTTTTCCAAATATATGGTCATGGTCCCGTTCGACCTGAAAGCGCGCGGGCAGATTGAATTGCTGTCGTTCTTCAACCTGACATGGGTGGAAAATTACGGCGTTTCGATGGGTTTCCTGACCGCCGATACCGAACTCGGCCAATGGCTGCTCATCGGCCTCACGGGCGCGATTTCCATCGCTGTTGGCGTCTGGCTATGGCGCGAGAAGAACCGGCAGGATGTGCTGGCGCTCGGGCTGATCCTCGGCGGCGCGCTCGGCAATATCGTCGATCGGGTGCGCTTTGGCCATGTCGTCGACTTTGCCGACCTGCATTTTGGCGACATTCGTCCCTTTCTGGTGTTCAATGTCGCCGATGCAGCTATAACCATCGGCGTCGTTATATTATTGTTGCGCGCGCTGCTGGTGCGCGAAAAACCGAAAGTGCCAAGGAAAGAGAATGCTGATGCGTAAAGCTATTGTCGCGAGTGTGCTGGTCTTGACGCTGGCGGGATGCGGCTCTTCGGGCGGGATTTTCAATCGCGCTCGACCGAATGAGTTCGCCGTCACGCGCGCAGCACCACTGGTCGTTCCCCCCGATTTCGCGCTGACCCCGCCTGCTCCCGGCACAGCGCGCGCGCAGGAAGCCGATTCGTCGCAGGCCGCACTTCAGGCGATGTTCGGCGGCCCCGCGCCGCGCAGTGCGGCTGAAACGGGTGCGCTCAATCAGGCAGGCGCTTCGCGTGCTGCGTCAGGCATCCGATCCAATGTCGGTGATCCGCAAACCAATGTCGCGGACAAAGGCGCCGTAACGCGCGACATCATCGCTGCGCCCGAAGGCGACGGACAGGACGCGCGAGCGACAACGCCCAAGTAAAGATTGAAGGGGCAGCAATCATCCGCCCCTTCGTTCGCCCCCGAAGTTTTAGAAACTCACGCCCAGGGTCGCGACAACGCCGCCCTTGCTGGCATTCTTGCCGCTTGGCGTGATGAAATCGCCGTCGGTATCGACATATTGAACGCCGAGTGTCAGCGCCTTGTAGGTCAGCGTCGCGCCGAGGCCCCAATCGGTATATTCATTGCCGATCGCGAGCCAGCTCGGCCCGAACGTATGACCGATGTGCGCGGTCAGGCCCAGTGGCGTGCCCGGAACCGCGGCCGAAAAATCACCCGCGATGTAGACATTGTCCTGACTGGGCAGCAGCCCGGTCGCGCCCTGGTCAAGCGCCAGCGCCTTCTGCTTGGGCGCCCAGTTGACGGTCGCTTTCGCTGTAACCGGACCCGCCGTGCCCGAAACCGCCAGATAGGGCTCGAAATAGTTGGAGCTCGAGATATCGCCCGCCAGTTTGGTTTTCGGATAGACATAATAGACGGCGCCAACGTCGATCGTTGCGCTGCCGAATGTCTTTTTGAAGCCCAGTATCAAGTCGATTTCCTGACTGGCCTGCGCCGCCGCTGTGACATATTCCTCAACCGAAGAACCCCAGACGGAAGCGTAAAAGCCCGATTGATGACTGACGGTCAGCGAACCCTGCACGGCAAAATTCTTGTCTGTTTGTGAGACGCCGCGGAAACGATAGTCGCTGACAACGGTCGCCGTGCCATTGATCGTTATCGCGGGTGGCGCATCAGCTTCATCGGCCAAAGCGGGTGTGGCGACCATAAGGGCCGTAAGGCTGGCACAGCAGCCGAGGCCAAAGCCCCTTAGGAACGTGCGCATAAATATTCCCTTTGAAAGAATGCGTTACGTTCCGCCTGCGTCGCGCTTCATATCCTCTAAATGGGCTACGATCGCACTGACTGCGTCTAGCTGCCCAAAAATGTTGCGTTGCACAACAGAAAAACGACATGGTTGCGCGCTGGGCGCGCAAAGTGTTGCATGATCGCAACAATCACGCGCGAATCGCTATGCTCTGTCGATCGCTTGGCCGAGATCGTCGATCAGGTCACGGACGTCTTCAAGCCCGATGCTAAGCCGGATCACGGTGCCGCCTTCCCAACGCGTCGATGAACGGAACAACGCGGGATTGGCAGGCACGGCAAGGCTCTCAAATCCGCCCCAGCTATAGCCGATCCCGAAATGCGCCAGCGCATCGACCAGCTTGTACGGATCGCCTTGGGCCAAGGTGAAACTGAACAGGCCGGTTGATCCGCTGAAATCGCGTTTGAAGAACGCATGCCCGGGGCATTCGGGGAGCGCGGGATGCAGCACTTGCGCCACTTCGGGCCGCGTGCGCAGCCAATGGGCGATCTCGAGCGCGGCCGCCTGATGCTGGCGCAAGCGCACCTCAAGCGTCCTGAGGCCACGCAACGCAAGATAAGCATCATCGGGGCTGACATATTGGCCGAGCACTTGCGCCGTCGCGCGTAAATCGTCCCATGTCGCCGCCGAGGCCGTGACCGATCCGATCATGACATCAGAATGACCGACGACATATTTGGTGCAGGCAATGATCGACAGGTCAATACCCATCGCTGCGGTTGGCAGAAACAGCGGCGTCGCCCAGGTATTGTCGATGAGCGTCACCAGACCGTGCTTTTTGGCCACGGCAACGATAGCGGGCATGTCCTGCACTTCGAAGGTCAGGCTGCCGGGCGATTCCATGAAAATCGCGCGTGTGGTCGGGGTGATTAGCGCCTCGATCCCCGCGCCGATCAGCGGATCATAATAGGTTGTCGTGATACCGTGCCGGGCCAGAAACTTGTTACACAGGCCGCTTGTCGGATCATAGGTGCTGTCGACCATCAGCAGATGATCACCGGGCTTGAGAACGCTCAGTAGTGCCCCTGCAACAGCCGCCACGCCGGAGGGATAAAGCATCGTCCCCGCGGCACTCGGGTCCAGCGCCGTCAGCGCCTCGGCCAGCGCCCATTGCGTCGGCGTCCCGCGTCGCCCGTAAAACCAGTTGCCGTCGGCGTTCGACTTAACGCCGTCCTTCAGCGCGGCAGTGTCGTCATACAGGATGGTCGAGGCGCGCCAGACGGGCGGATTGACCACTTTGCCGTCGCCGGTCCATTGGTTGCGACGCCCGCCCTGAACGATCGTGGTTGCGGGGCGTCGGCTTTCGCTCACGCCGCGCCGATTTCCTTGGGCGTGTCCTTGTCGGCACCCCATTCGCTCCACGATCCGTCGTAAACGGCAACCTTGTCATTGCCGAGCAGATGCGCGCCAAAGGCAATTGCCGTCGCCGTCACGCCCGACCCGCAGGTTGCGGCAATCGGCGCGTCGACATCAACGCCCGCATCCTTGAACGCCGAGCGCAACGCATCGCCCGTTTTCCAAGTGCCGTCGGCGTCGAATAGGCCACTCATCGGCAGGTTCTTGCTCCCCGGAATATGCCCTGGATTGACGCCCAGCCGTGGCTCGGCTTCGCGCCCCTCAAACCGCGCAGCACCACGCGCATCGACAATCTGTTCGGCCTTGCTGTCGAGCAGACCGAGCATCTGATCCTTGGTGCGGATGTGGCTGGCGTCTTTCCACACAGTGAAGTGACGGTGGCGCAGCACTTCCTTACCCGTCTTCGTTTCGCGCCCTTCGGCTTTCCATGTGGCAAGACCACCATCGAGGATCGCAATCTGGTGCGCGCCGAACAAGCGAAGCATCCACCAGGCGCGCGCTGCGGTCTTCACGTCCGAATCATCATAGAGGACAATTCGGCTGCCATCGCCGAGGCCGAGCGACTGCATCCGGCTTGCAAACTTTTCGGCAGCGGGCAGCATCATCGGCAGGTCGGTCGCGGTGTCGGAAAGCCCACCGAGATCCATGAACACCGCGCCGGGAATATGTGCGGCTTCATATTCGGCTGCCGCATCGCGCGCATCAAGATGCCAGCTTGCATCGACAATGCGAAGGTCAGACGCCCCCAGTTCCTTGGCCAGCCATTCGGTGGAAACCAGCGAGTCCATTTGCATCTCCCTTAATCTTGATACCGCCTCTAATCGCGGCGCTCGCCCGCGTCGAGACCATCTAGAAATTCTGCGGCAGACTTTCTCAGCGCCGCTTTGGTGCCGTCCGCCATCTTGGCCCAATTGCGATAGGGCATGGCCAGACGGACATTCTTGCCGAGCTTGTCTTCGTTGCGCGCAAGAAAATCCCAATAAAGCGCATTGAACGGGCAGGCATCGGGGCCGGTGCGCTGCTTGACGTCATAACGGCAGCTCCCGCAATAATCCGACATCCGGTCGATATACGCGCCCGACGAAGCATAGGGTTTCGATCCCAGCAGCCCGCCATCGCCAAACTGGCTCATGCCAAGCACATTGGGCAGCTCGACCCATTCATAAGCATCGGCATAGACTTCGAGATACCAGCGCGTGACCGCTTTCGGGTCGGCCCCGATCAGCATCGCGAAATTGCCGGTGATCATCAGCCGCTGGATATGATGCGCATAAGCCAGATCGATCGTCTGACCGATGGCCTGGTTCAGGCATTTCATGTCGGTTTTGCCCGTCCAGTAAAAGTCCGGCAGCGGGCGGTGCGCATTCAGGAAATTGCGCTCGCCATACTCCGGCCCCTCGCGCCAATAAATGCCGCGGATATATTCACGCCACCCGATGATCTGGCGGATGAAGCCCTCCGCCGCGTTGATCGGCACCTTGCCTGCGCGATATTCCGCTTCAACCGCACGGCAGACTTCGAGCGGGTCCAGCAGTCCGTTGTTGAGATAGGGCGAGATCAGCGCATGCCACAGCAACGGCTGATCGGTGACCATTGCATCCTGAAAATCACCAAACTGGGCCAGCGCGACATCAATGAACCGGTTAAGTGCGTGCCGAGCATCGGCGCGCGTGACTGCCAGTCCAAAATTTTCAAGACTGCCGATATGATCCGCAAACCGCGTCGCGACCATATCGATCACGTCCTGCGTCACTGCATTAGGCGGATAGTGCGGCGCGGCGGGCACGAACAGATTATTGCCCGCCGGTTTGCGGTTTTCCTTGTCGAAATTCCAGTCGCCGCCCGCAGGCTTGTCGTCATCCATCAACAACCCGGTTTTTCGCCGCATGTCACGATAGAAAAATTCCATGCGGAATGATTTGCGCCCCTCGGCCCAGTCGTCAAACTCGCGGTGCGTTGCGATAAATCGCGTGTCGCTGCGGATGTCGACGGTAATACCGAACATCGTCTCCCATGCGTCGAGCATTGCCTGCACGCGCCACTCGCCGCTTTCGGTAACAATGATCCGGTCGGGCGCATGCCGCTCGACCGCACGCGCGATTTCGCCGGTAAAGCTGCCCGTATTGTCAGGATTATCGAGCTTGACATAATCGACTGTCCACCCCGCTTGACGCAACGCTTCGGCATGATGCCGCATCGCCGACAGGATGAACGCGATCTTGCGCTTGTGATGGCGGACGTAGGTGGTCTCGTCGGCCACTTCCATCATCAGGATTATGGAGTCCGCAAGGTCTGCGCCGGCAAGCGATGACAGGTCGAACGACAATTGGTCACCAAGGACCGGGATCAGAGTCGTCATCTGCGTCCATTGCCATTATGAACAAAAATATGACACCGAAATTTCTTGGCCAGACCAGCAACCTCCCCGCATCACCCGAAGCTGCAACGCTCGATTACGTGCCGAACCCGCGACCCGGGCGGCCCTATCTCGTGCGCTTCACCGCGCCCGAATTTACCTCGCTGTGCCCGGTGACCGCGCAGCCCGATTTCGCGCATTTGGTTATCGACTACGCGCCGAACGAAACGATCGTGGAATCGAAGTCGCTGAAACTTTTTCTTGGCAGTTTCCGCAATCACGCCGCATTCCACGAGGATTGCACCGTGGGCATTGCCGAGCGTCTGTTTGCCGAAATGGACCCGCACTGGTTGCGTATCGGGGGGTATTGGTATCCGCGCGGCGGCATTCCCATCGATGTGTTCTGGCAATCGGGCGCGCCGCCTGCGGGGCTGTGGCTCCCCCCGCAGGACGTCCCCGGTTATCGTGGTCGCGGTTAGACCAGCAGCGCGCGGGCACGTCGGCGCATCGCCGCGCCCACAATGCCAAAGCCTGCGATCATCATCGCCCATGTCGTTGGTTCAGGCACCGGCGCATCCTTGCCCGTGGCGATAAAGCTGTAGATCTTGCTCGGGATCAGCGCCGTTCCGGTCGGGCAGTCTGCGCCCAGCGCGACCTGTGTCGTCGTGCCACCGGGACCGTTGGTGCAGACATCGAATTGCGTGCCCGCGCCCGACTGCGTCACCGAAAAATCATTGTCGGTCACGAGGATCAAGTTGAAACCGATACCGCCCGGAAGCGCGGGACCGAAAGCCAAGCCTTCGAGCTTTTCATATGTGTTCTCACCCGCCGCACGAAGCGCCGCTTGCACGTCGAGATAAAGCGCCTTGGTCACGGGCACGACACCTGCGGGCAAGCTGTTCGAACCGGCCAGCGATGTCGCCGAGACATCGGTCGCGCCGGTCAGATCGATGCGATAAACGCGCTTCGTCCCGATGGGATTTGCCCCCGTCGGATCGTCGACACCCAACCCGCGATTGTCACGCTCGATCACCAGAAAAGTGCCGTCGGGCATGGCCGTGATCGACGAAACGCCGATCGAGCGTCCCTGATTGGTCGCGCCAAAATCGCTTGCCGTGCCCGGGATGCGGCCATTGATGGTGGCAATATCTTCGAGCTGATAGACAAATTGTTTTGTCGCCGTGCCGGTCGCGGCATCAAATTCGACAATGCGCAGGTTGCGGCTGCGGCGACCGTCATTCGATGCGCCCTCGTTGACCAGCGGATCCTGCATGATCGCATAGACCTTGCCATTGGCACCCACGGTCAGCCCTTCGAAACCGCGATTGTCCTGCCGACCGGTTGTTATGGTCGGGCGTCCGTTGACATAATCGATGCCGCCAGCTGTTGTCTTAGGCTTGAGGTTTTCAGGTGTCGTATAGGCGCGGATTTGCCGTCCGGTTGCGTCGAATTCGTAAATCGACGGGCCATATTCATCTGCCACAAGCATATTGCCATTGGGCAGGCGGACAAATCCCTCGGGATCGAACGAATCGCCGAGCGTCATGACATTGCCTGAACGCAGCCGCGGGTTGAGCCCGCTGAACACGCTGCCGTCGGCTTTGGTAAAAACAATCGTCTGTTGCAAATTGAAACCAGTGACCGCGTTGGTAGCGCTGTCGAACGTCAGGCGGAACGCGTTGACGCGGGGCGCATAATCGACGAGCCCGCCGCCGGGGCCGCGATCCGTGATGCCGTAAAATAGATCGGTTGCGCGATCATAGACCAGATCAGAGCCGAAGCTCAGCCGGTTGCCGCCGAATGCTGGTGCGATGCCAGACAAGTCGGTTGCGGCGCCCGCCACCGAATGGCTGCCGGTAAATGTCACTGCTGCGAATACAGGCGTTGTCCCCACCAGCAGTGCGACCGTCGCGACGGCCTGGCTAAATCTCATCATTTGTTTGTCCCCGTTAACGTTTCATTGAGGACGTTGCGATGTTGCTGTTGCACGGCGATGACGGCTTCGCGTCATTATGATGACGTTGGCGCGTCAAAACAGCGAACATCCCCAGCCATGGAAAGTTAATCGACATTACGGTAAGAACGCCCATGACCGCGATTCCGCATTATCACGCCATTGGCATTGTTCCCGACGACATCGACTTCATGGGGCATGTCAACAATGCCCGCTATCTGAACTGGGTTCAGGATGCAGTGGTCGCACATTGGGAAAAACTCGCGCCGCCGTCAGCGGTCGCCGCGCATCTGTGGGTCGCGCTGAAGCACGAGATTACCTATCGCAAACCGGCGTTTCTCAACGATGAAGTGATTGCCACGGTCATCCTTGAAAAAGTGCAGGGCGCACGTGCCTTTTACCAGACGCTGATCAAGCGTGGCGAGGATGTGCTCGCCGAGGTCCAGTCAAGCTGGTGTTGCATCGATGCCGAGACGCTGCGCCCCGCGCGAATCGCCAAGGATATCGCCGAGCATTTTTTCGGGCCGGCAAAGAGCGACTAACGCCCCTTGAACAACCCGCCGAGAAGGCCGCGCAGCAGCTGGCCACCCAACTGCCCCGCAACCTGACGACCGACCGACGATGCAACCGAGCTAGCCGCCGTGCGCATCATTTTGTCCGCCAGTGTCGGCTTGGCTGCTTCGCGCGCCGCCGCGGCAGCTGCTTTGTCCGCTGCGGCCTGAACACGGGCGGCTTCGCGTGCGGCGATGGCATTGGTTTGTGCTGTCACCTTGGCAGTTTGCGCATCTAGCTTGGCCTGCACCGCCGCTGCCTTGGCGGCATCGCCTTCGGCTTTGGCTTCTGCCGCTGCAGCCGACGCTTCGCCCGATTTCGCCGCGAGAATTTCCTCGGCCGACTCGCGGTCAATCAGAACATCATATTTGTCGCCGATGGCATCGGTTGCGATCATCACGCCGCGTTCTTTCGCGTCCAGCGGCCCGACACGCGATGCGGGCGGCTTGACCAGCGTGCGTTCGACCGGCGTTGGCGCGCCGTCAGCTTGCAACGTCGACACCAGCGCTTCGCCGATCTTCAGTTCAGTGATCACAGTGGCAACGTCGACGCCGGGATTGGCACGGAAGGTTTCCGCTGCTGCCTTGACCGCGGCCTGATCGCGCGGCGTGAAAGCATTGAGTTTATGCTGAACGCGGTTGTTAAGCTGACCCGCGACGGTATCGGGAATGTCGATGGGGTTCTGTGTGATAAAATAAATACCCACGCCTTTCGACCGGATCAGGCGAACCACCTGCTCGACCTTTTCGATGAGCGCCTTGGGGGCATCATTAAACAGCAGATGCGCTTCATCGAAGAAGAAGCAGAGGATGGGCTTTTCGGGATCGCCGATTTCGGGAAGATTTTCGAAAAGTTCGCTGAGCAGCCAGAGCAGGAACGTCGAATACAGCTTGGGGCTGGACATCAGCTTGTCGGCGGCAAGGATATTGACCACCCCGCGCCCGCTGTCGTCAAGCTTGATCAAATCCATCATGTCGAGCGCAGGCTCGCCAAAGAAATGTTCACCGCCTTGGCTGCGCAACTGCAAAAGCGACCGCTGGATCGTGCCAACGCTTTGCTTCGAGATATTGCCGTAAG
>JAYWFN010000143.1:0-4484 GCA_043778785.1 Sphingomonas sp.
CGAGACGTTTGCGCCCGCAACATCACGCGGACCAACTTCGACGATCAGCGGCGCGCCTTTCTTGACCCAGCCCCAGCGCTTGGTCTGCGCCTTGATCGCCTTGGTATCGAGCAGCACGCGCACCGGCTCGCCGAATGCAGACAGAGCGCGCAATTCGGCCACCAGTGACCGGCAATAACCAAGGATTGCTTCGTCCTCGTCATTGTCACGGAGCATCGGCACGATCACAATCTGGTGCGGCGCGATCTGCGGCGGACACTTCAGCCCGTCATCGTCACCATGCGTCATGATCACCCCGCCGATCAGCCGTGTCGACACGCCCCAGCTGGTGGTATGCACTAGGGCATGGCCACCGTCCTTGTCCTGATAACGGATGCCCGCCGCTTCGGCGAAACTGGTGCCGAGATAGTGCGAGGTGCCTGCCTGAAGTGCCTTGCCGTCCTGCATCATGGCTTCGATGCTATAGGTGGCCTCGGCGCCGGGAAAACGCTCGTGCTCGGGCTTTTCGCCTGCGATTACGGGCATGCACAGGGCATCGACCGCAAACGCACGATACATTTCGAGCGCGCGCAACGTCTCCGCCATCGCATCCGCTTTGTTGGCGTGCGCGGTGTGCCCCTCCTGCCACAGGAACTCACTGGTGCGCAGGAACATCCGCGTCCGCATTTCCCAGCGGACGACGTTCGCCCACTGGTTGACCATCAGCGGCAGGTCACGCCACGATTGTATCCACCGCGCCATCGCAGCCCCGATCACCGTTTCCGACGTGGGCCGCACGACGAGCGGCTCTTCCAGCTTGGCCGTCGGATCGGGGATCAGACCACCTTTGCCGTCCGCAATCAGGCGGTGATGCGTGACGACAGCCATTTCTTTAGCAAAACCATCGACATGGTCGGCCTCTTTCTCAAAGAATGATAACGGAATGAAGAGCGGAAAATAGCAATTCTCGACACCCGCCAGCTTGATCTGCTTGTCCATCAGCGTCTGGATGCGTTCCCACATCCCATATCCCCACGGACGGATGACCATACAGCCGCGCACACCCGATTCCTCGGCGAGGTCGGCCTCCTTGATGACATCTTGATACCAGGCGGCAAAATCCTGCGCGCGGGTGACGGAAAGAGCATATTTCATGGGCGCACGCTTTGACGGACCTGTCCGCGCTCGGCAAGGGGAAGCAGTGCAACATCCTCGCGCCCGTCAGCCCGACCGCCCATTGGCCGCCATCGGCATTCGCGTCGTGGCGACGCTGTTGTTTACGACGATGTTCGCCATTGCAAAAGTCGCGCAGGGCTACGGCGTCAATGTCATCGAGATCGTGTTTTACCGACAGGCAATCGCGATATTGCCGGTGCTAGCGCTGGTCATTCCGAGTGCCGGTCTGGCGTCGCTCAAGACGCGGCGACCGTGGTTGCACGCATCGCGCACCGCCGTAGGGACGACAGGTATGATCCTGAATTTCATCACCATAAGCCTGTTGCCGCTCGCCGAGACACAGGCGCTGTGGTTCACGACGCCGCTCTTCGCGACGATCCTGTCGGCGATCATATTGCGTGAAACCGTTGGCGTTCATCGCTGGAGCGCCGTTGCGTTGGGCTTTATTGGCGTCCTGATCGTCGTTCAGCCGCAAACCGGGCACCTTCCCCTTGTCGGCGCGACGATCGGGCTGACATCGGCTCTTCTGACCGCATTCGTAACAATCCTGCTGCGACAGCTGGGCCGCACTGAACCTGCGCTTACGACTGTGTTCTGGTTTTTCACCATGTCAGCCATCCCACTGGCTGTCGTCATGCCCTGGTTCGCACAAAGCCATCCGCTGGTCGTGTGGATACTGCTCATCGCGATGGGCATCGTCGGTGGGCTTGGCCAAGTCGCACTGACGCTGTCACTGCAATATGCGCCCGTCTCCACCGTTGCACCAGTGGATTACGCCAGCCTGATCTGGTCGACGCTGTTCGGCATCTGGCTTTTCGCCGAAGTGCCAAGCGCGTGGACATGGATCGGTGCGCCGATCATTGTCGCGAGCGGCCTCTACATCGTCTGGCGCGAACACCGCCGCAATGTGCCAGTAACACCTACGATTGTCGATTAGCGAGACTTCCTGCTATCAACTGCTGCGGGAGGAGCCGTTATGAAGACCGACGATAACAGCGCCAAGGTCGGTTTTCCGCCGCCGCTCGTCTATGTGGGTATTCTGTTGATCGGCTTGGTGGTTGACCGCATGGTCGGATTTTCCGGCATTGGCCTCCCGTTACCGCTGCAATATCTGCTCGTCGCTGCGACGGTAGGTCCGGGAATCGCGTTGATCCTTTTAGCGATTTTCGGTTTTCGTGCCGCAGGAACACCCGCTGAACCTTGGCGCGAAGTTACGGCGTTCGTGACAATCGGGGTTTACCGCTTCACCCGGAACCCAATGTATCTGGGCATGGCGGGAATTTACACCGGCCTCGCGCTGGGCATCAATAGCGCCGCTGCACTGCTGTTGCTGCCCGTCGCGATATTTGCCATCCGCACCCAGGTCATCGCCCGCGAAGAGGCGTATATGTCAAAGACGTTCGGCACGCCTTACATTGACTATTGCAAGCGGGTCCGTCGTTGGCTCTGACTATTCGGCGGCAATCGCGAGGTCGGGCTCTTTCCAGACCAACACCGGTTTTCGCGCCGCCAAAGTCTCATCGAGGCGACGACGCGGCGCAAAATGCGGCGCAGACTTGAGCGAAGGATCGCCCGCCTTTGCCCGTTCCGCCACCGAGCGCAGCGCGGTGATGAACTGATCCAGCGCGGCTTTCGATTCGGTCTCGGTCGGCTCGACCAGCATCGCGCCGTGGACGACGAGCGGAAAATACACCGTCATCGGGTGAAAGCCTTCGTCGATCAGCCCCTTGGCAATGTCGAGCGTCGTGAACCCCTCGGCCATGCCATCGTCGCTGAACAGTGCCTCGTGCATGCACGGTCCGACGCCAGCAAAGGGCGCATCAAGGACATCTTCGAGACTGCGCAGGACGTAGTTCGCGTTGAGCACGGCATCGCCTGACACCTGATAAAGGCCATCAGCCCCGTGACTGAGGATATAGCTCAGCGCGCGGGTAAACATGCCCATCTGGCCGTGAAAGGCGACCATACGCCCGAACGATGACGCATGATGTTCGCCCGCCGTTTCTTCCTCGACAAGGATGAAATGATCATCATCCCGGTGCACAACGGGTAAGGGCGCGAACGGCGCGAGCGCTTCGGAAAACACCACCGGACCCGACCCTGGCCCACCGCCGCCGTGCGGGGTCGAAAACGTCTTGTGTAGATTGATGTGCATGGCATCGACGCCGAGGTCGCCGGGCCGGACACGCCCGACAATCGCGTTGAAATTGGCTCCATCGCAGTAAATGAATGCGCCTGCCGCATGAACCGCGTCGGAAATATCCTTCAGGTCACTTTCAAATAGTCCGCACGTGTTGGGGTTGGTAATCATGACCGCCGCAACATCGGGACCGAGGCGCGCTTTCAATGCCTCGGTGTCAATGCGGCCACTTGGCGCGGGAATATCCTCGACACGGTATCCCGCAAAGGCCGCCGTTGCCGGATTGGTCCCGTGGGCGCTTTCAGGAACAAGGACAACTTGCCGTGCATCGCCGCGCGCTTCGAGCGCTGCCCGGATTGCAAGGATACCACAGAGCTCGCCATGCGCACCCGCTTTGGGCGACATTGCTACGGCAGGCATCCCCGTCAGCGTCTTCAGCCAATGTGCCAGCTGATCAATCAGTTCGAGCGCACCTTGCACGGTGTCGATGGGTTGAAGCGGATGAATGTCGGCAAAGCCCGGCAGCCGCGCCATCTTTTCGTTGAGGCGCGGGTTATGCTTCATCGTGCAGCTGCCCAGTGGGAAGAAGCCAAGGTCGATCCCGTAATTCTGGCGGCTGAGGCGTGTATAATGCCGCACGGTTTCGGGTTCCGACAGCCCCGCCAGCCCGATCGGGCGATTGCGCGCCAGATTGCCGAGACGCAACGACGCCGCAACGGGTTCAGCCAGATCGACACCCGTTGTTTCGCTGTCCCCGATCTCGAAAATCAGTGCTTCTTCAAGCATCAGAGCGCGGTTGCCCGTTGTCGTTTTCGCCGCATTGCTCTCGCTGCTTCCCATTTCAGGGCGCCATCCGTTTGCGTTCATACTCATTCCAATACCTCCGTCAACGCCGTGGCCAGCGCTTCGATATCTTCCGCTGTGGTTGTCTCGGTAACGGCCACGACCAGCCCGTTTTCGAGCGCTGCAACGCCCGGAAACAAGCGACCGAGCGAAACACCGCCCAGAACGCCCCTGTCGGCCAATGTTCGCACAATCGGGCGGGCTTCCTTTGACAGCTTCAACGTGAACTCGTTGAAGAAAGCGTCGTTAATAACCACAACCCCTGGCACTTTCGCGAGCCGATCAACCGCATGGCTGGCAAGGCTGTGGTTGAGCGTCGCCAGATCGCGCAGCCCGCGCTCGCCGA
>JAYWFN010000144.1:0-4463 GCA_043778785.1 Sphingomonas sp.
GTGATCTTGCCGCCGAACACCGACAGCAGAGGCGGGCCCCCGGAAACCTTGGCGTCGTCAAGTTCGAGCACATAGTCGCGCGTCACTGCTTTCGCCTCACTCGCACCGTCATCGTATAGCGGACGCACGCCTGAATAGGTCCGCACGACGTCTGATGGGCTGATCTGCTTTACGAAATAGCGGTTCGTGGCGGCGCAGAGATAGTCGATTTCGTCCGCAGTGATCGTTGCGTCTTCGGGCTTTTCGACGGGCACGTCGGTGGTGCCGATCAGTGTCTTGTCGCCTTCATACGCAATGGCGAAGACGATGCGGCGGTCGGGTTGTTGCAGCATATAGGCCTGATCATGATCGAACAGGCGAGGGACGACGATGTGGCTGCCTTTGATGAGACGAACGCCGCTGCGCGCATTTGCGCCGGTCAGCGCAAGTGCTTCGGCAACCCATGGGCCGGCAGCGTTGACGAGGTTGCGCGCCGTAACCGTTCGCCCGTCAGATAAAGTTGCCGTCCAGACGGTCCCGTCCCGCCGCGCCGAAACGAGCGCCGTTCGCGTGCATATATCCGCTCCGTGGCGCGCCGCATCGATGGCGTTCAGGACGACCAGCCGCGCATCATCGACCCACGCGTCCGAATAGACGAAGCCTTTGCCCGGTCGCTGAAGCGGCTTCAGATAGTTGGTATCGCTTTTCCGCAGCGAGCGTGAACGCGGCAGGGTGATCCGGCCACCGATAGTATCATAGAGCAGCAGCCCGAGCCGCACGAGCCACCACGGGCGCACCGCATTTTCATGGGGCAGAACAAAGTGCATCGGGTAAATCAGATGCGGTGCTGCGCGCAGAAGCCGTTCGCGCTCTTTCAATGCTTCGCGGACGAGTTTGAACTCGTAATATTCAAGATAGCGCAGGCCGCCGTGGATCAGCTTGGTCGATGCTGACGACGTGTGCGCAGCCAGATCATCCTTTTCGACAAGCAGCACTGATGCGCCGCCCATTGCTGCGTCACGCGCAATTGCCGTCCCGTTGATGCCGCCGCCGATAATGAGGAGATCGATAATCACTTGTTTTCGCTACGAGACGGTCGGGGCTTCGACAAGCTCTCACAGACCGCTATGGAGGCTTATGCCAAAAACTCATGCCAATAGCCTGCCGACCCGCGAGAAAATCCTCGAGTTTATCACCACATCGGAAACGTCCGCCGGCAAGCGCGAGATCGCCAAGGCGTTTGGTTTGCATGGTGCGGACAAGATTGCGCTCAAATCCTTGCTGAAGGACATGGCGGACGAAGGGCTGATCGATTCTGCGCCGGGGCGGGCCTTTCATAAAATGGGTGGTCTGCCCAAAGTAACCGTGCTGCGCATTGTCGATCATGATGGCGACAGCGTGTTTGCGGTCCCTGATAACTGGCAGTCCGATGCGCCGGTGCCGCGCTTGCGCGTGATCGAGCGCGGGAAACGCTCAGCGCTGGGGGTTGGCGACCGCATCCTCGCGCGAACCGAGGAACGGGGCGTGGGGCATGTTGCGCACCCGATGAAGAAGCTCGCGGCGACGCCGGAGACATTGCTCGGCGTCGTTCGGCGCGAAGAGTCGGGTCAGTTCTGGCTTAAACCCGTCGATAAGCGCGAGCGGCGCGACACCGCGATTTCGGACCTGAACGGCGCGCAGGACGGCGATCTGGTGCTGGCCGAAAAATCAGGCCGCCCACCGCGAATCATGGCAAAGGTCGTGCAGATCCTTGGCGATCCGTTTGCCCCGCGCGCGTTCAGCCTCATTGCCATTCATAAGCATGGCATTCCCGATGTGTTCAATGCGGAGACGATTGCCGAAGCACATAAGGCAGCGAAGACGCCGCTCGGTGCCATTGGAACAGAGGGGCGCGAAGATCTAAGGCATCTACCGATCGTCGCCATCGATCCTGCCGACGCGCGCGATCACGATGATGCGGTCTGGGCATCGCCGAACGACGGCGGTGGATTTGACGCGATTGTCGCGATTGCCGATGTGTCCTTTTATGTGCGACCGGGGTCCGAACTCGACCGCGAGGCGAGGAAACGCGGGAATAGCGTTTATTTCCCGGACCGCGTTGTGCCGATGTTGCCCGAGGAATTGTCGGCTGACATTTGTTCGCTGAAGGAAGGGCAGGACCGCGCGGCACTTGCCTGCCACCTTGTGATTGATGCGAATGGCAAAGTGACGTCATGGCGCTTCACGCGCGCCGTGATCCGGGTGACGGCCAATATTGCTTATGAAGCAGCCCAAGCGAGCATAGATGCCAGCAACGCGCCGGAACATTTAAACCATCTTTGGTCCGCGTGGGCGTTGCTCTCGAAAGCCCGTGACAAGCGCGAACCGCTCGATCTCGACCTGCCCGAACGTCGGGTGCAGCTCGACGAGGCCGGTCGGATCACCAGCATCGCGGTGCGCGAGCGACTCGATGCGCATCGTCTGATCGAGGATTTCATGATCGCGGCCAATGTCGCTGCGGCCAAAGCGCTCGAGGCGAAGAAGTCGCCGGTGATGTACCGCGTCCATGAAGTGCCGAGCCGCGAAAAGCTGGTCGCGCTGAAAGAGTATCTTGAAACTTTCGGTGTTAAATTTGCGCTGGGCCAAGTTGTTACGCCGGCAACGTTCAACCGGTTGCTGTCTCTGGTCAAAGATGCCGAGCATCGGACTCAGGTCATGGAGCAGGTCCTGCGCACCCAGACGCAAGCCTATTACGCGCCTGCCAATGCCGGACATTTCGGGCTGGCGCTTGGCAGCTATGCGCATTTTACGTCGCCGATCCGCCGTTATGCGGATTTGCTGGTCCATCGAGGCCTCGTCCGGGCATTTGGCCTCGGCGACGGCGGCCTCACCGATGATGAAAGCGCGCGCATGGCTGTCATCGGCGAGACGATCAGCAAAGCCGAACGCCGCGCGATGGAAGCCGAGCGTGAAACTGTCGACCGCTACGTCGCTGCTCATCTATCCACCAAGGTGGGTGAAGTGCTCGAAACGCGCATCACCGGTGTGGCGAGTTTTGGCTTTTTTGCGACTGTCGATGGCATTGGCGGCGACGGGCTGGTCCCGATCTCGACGCTGGGCAACGACTATTTCCGGTTCGACGAGGCAACAAAGAGTATCGAAGGCGATGTTTCGGGTACGCGATATACCATTGGTCAGATACTCCCCTTGCGCCTCGCCGAGGCAAATCCGATCAGCGGATCATTGCGGTTTGAATTGCCTGACGCGCCTCCCCAGCGGCAACGCCGGGACGGAAATAAGCTGCCGCATCGTCCACAAAACAAGCGCGGTCGCCCAGGCAATATCCGGCATCAATCACGAAAATGACAGAGTTGTTACATTTGCACTTCACAAATGTGACTTAAAGGCATAGCTTTTCTTCAACTCGTAAAACGAGAGAGGAGAAAACTGCCATGAAAACCCTGATTTCTGTGATTTTACTGTCACTTAGTCCGACTTTGGCGGTGGCAGGGCAGCCTGTGGATAACTATGCGAATCAGGCGATTGCATCGGGACATTATGCAGTGGCTGAGACACAATTAATGTCTCGCCTTGCATTGGCGCCGTCGGATCAGCCCGCACTGATCAATCTTGGTCACGTTTACCGGCATACGAACCGGACGACAGCAGCGCATAACGCTTACCGGCGTGTGCTCGCGCGCAGCAACATTCGCCTGACCGCGATCGATGGTCATCCGGTTTGGTCACATGATGTCGCTCGCGCTGGACTTGGCGGCACTGTCGAAGTGGCGATGCGTTGACCTAAAACTTGGGCGCTGATCTAAGGCTTGGGCGCTGATCTAAAGCTTGGGCAACGTGACGCCGCGCTGGCCCATATATTTGCCGGCGCGGTCGGCATAGCTGACTTCGCATGGCTCGTTCCCTTTCAGGAACAGGAATTGGCACGCACCTTCGTTCGCATAGATCTTGGCGGGCAAGGGGGTCGTGTTTGAAAACTCGAGCGTGACATGCCCTTCCCAACCGGGCTCAAGCGGCGTGACGTTTACGATGATTCCACAGCGCGCATAGGTCGATTTGCCGAGGCAGATGACGAGTATGTCGCGGGGCACCCGGAAATATTCGACGGTTCGGGCCAGTGCAAAACTGTTTGGCGGGATGACGCAAATGTCGGTCTTGCGATCGACAAAGCTGTTCGGGTCGAAATTCTTGGGGTCAACAATCGACGAGTCGACGTTGGTGAAAATCTTGAACTCGTCGGCAACGCGCGCGTCGTAACCATAGGAGGACAGGCCATAGGAAATGCAGCCATCGCGCCGCTGACTCTCGGTAAACGGTTCGATCATGCCGGTGCTTAGCGCCTGCTCACGGATCCAGCGGTCGGATTGGATGGTCATATCAGGTCCTTGGGGCCGAAGGCGTGGGGTAACAGTGCAGACAGCAAGTGGTGCTCGATAGTCGAGCCGTCGCCTGAGCTGCAATGGATGATGATGTCGCGGTCGCCGGTT
>JAYWFN010000145.1:0-4450 GCA_043778785.1 Sphingomonas sp.
GTTTAGCCAGGGCACGATGATGGCGCTGCATGTCGGGTTGCGCCGGACGAATCAGGTTGCAGCGATCGTCGGTTACTCGGGCATGCTGACCGGGTCCCATGAGCTATCCCATCTTGCGATGACAAAGCCACCCGTCTTGCTGGTGCACGGTTCGGCGGACCCCGTCGTGCCAGTTGCGGCGCTTCACGCGGCAAAAAGCGCACTCGAGCACTTGGATATTGATGTAACGGCGCATGTCTCCAATGGGGTTGGACACACCATTGATCCCGTTGGCCTGCGGATGGGCGAGGATTTTGTGGTAGAGGCGCTGATTTGATCCGTTGCTCACATTTTTAGCGGCGCGACATAGCCTGTGAGTTCAAGATATCCTGTCGCCCCCGGTGCCTTGACGCGGCCTTCCCAATAAACGGGCAGGCCGCTTCGCCGCGCATCGATTTCCTGATCGTCAAACAGCGGTGTGAGCGACAGAGTGCGGATACCGGTCGGTAATCGAACCGTGATCGTTTGGGCGACCGGATAGAGCGCACCGGTTCGCGCAGACCGCCAGTGGCGCACCGTCCGGAACGCGACATCGCGCGGTGTCATCACCGTGACACGCCCGCCGCGATCACGGTAGCTACCGCCCGCCCACAGACTTGTCCCATCGGCGCGACGGATGCGGAACAGCATCAGCGCGCCGCCATCGTCGAAGTTGAGCCCCGTCCAGTCCCAACCGACCGCCAGCGGATTGAGGTAATTGGACGACCATTCGCGGTCGATCCAGGCCTTCCCCGAAATGCGGTGCGCGGTTTCGCCGATTTTGACCTGCCCGCGTGCAACCATTTGCGGCACCGAATAATAATAGCTTGCTTCGGCGGGGTTCGGCCCCTTGCGGCTGTAACCACCTTCGCCCTGAAGGAGCGGCGGTTGTGTTGGCTGAAGGGTGAGGTCAAGTGTGAAACCGCGCGCGGCGATGCGGGTCCGCCACACGCCGTTGGTCTGCCTGACCAGCCGCCAGTCGCGGATCGTGACATCGCCATCGCCCAAACGCGCGCCTGCGATCCCGAACCCGGCCCGCGCTGCGCGGCTATCGTGCAACAGACGCCCGGTGCGTCCATCGGACACTGCGACATGGGCAAACATGATCTGATGCGCGGCGAACGCACTGGGATTTGCCGGATCGACACCCGGCTTGACGCGAAAGAAAGTAATCTGAAAGCCGAGGTCGCGTCCGTCTTCAGCTTTCACCGTGCCGGTGACATACCACCATTCGGTGCGGTAATCGGGATGAGCACCGTGATCGGCGGGGAAGACGAAGCTGCGCCCAGGCGTGACAACAGGATTGGCGACGGGTGCCGCTGCCATCAGCAGCAGCGCGCAGACCAGCCGGGCCAAGCGCACCATCACCAGTCTGACCGCACAGAGTGCACCGCATCGACGGATGCCGCGCGGCGTGCTGCCAACATCGCAGTGAGTGTTGCCGCCAGCATCAGCGCAAAAACGATGCCGATCAGCGTTGCGACCGGCAGCCGCGTCGTCATTGTCCAGTTGAATGATTGCGGGTTTACGACATGAATCAGCACTTGCCCGATCGCGATGCCAAGTGTCACGCCAGCCACCCCGCCGACGCTCCCGAGCAAAGCGCCCTCGGCACCGAGCATCGTAACGATCTGACGCCGGGAAAGGCCGATATGGCGCAGCATTCCAAATTCACGGGTGCGGGCAATCGCCTGCGCCGAAATGGTCGCGGCAACACCGGCAAGCCCAACAAGGATGGCGATTCCCTCCAGAGCATAGGTAATCGCAAAACTGCGGTCGAACAGCGAGAGCGCGAAGCGGCGCAGTGTCGCTGGCTCGGCGATCTGGAGGCGTGTGCGCAGCGCAGGCGGTGCCGCGGCAATCAACGCGAGTCGCACCGCAGCACGGTCGGCCCCGGGCATCAGCATGATTGCGGCGTCGTCACGGACGGCATCGCCAGTCAATTGCGCATAGGTATCGCTGTCGATCGTAATCGCACCCTGCTGCCGCGCATAATCACGCCAGATGCTTGTTACGCCGAAACGACGCCCGGGAGCGATCGGGAGAGTGAGCATGTCACCAACGTCCACTTGCAGCAGGCGCGCAGCCGGCTCCGACAGCGAAACCGCGATGCTATTCGGCGGCGCCGGGCGCGCTTCTCCGATGGTAATCGCGCGCTCGCGAACGGCATTGGGCTTGCGCACGATCAGGGTCATGGGCGGTCGGTCTGCGGCAAGAACGATGGAAATCTGGCGATTGAAGGCGACGGAGGCCACGCCGGGCACGGCGCGCAGTCGTGTCTGGGCAACGGAATCGAATCCGCCGCTTCCCGGTTCGCTGCGCAGATAGAGATCGCCGGTCAGAACCTCGCCGAGCCATTCGTCCACGGCGCCGCGAAAACTTGTCACCATGATCATCATCGAGGTCATGAGCGCGGTGCTCGCGACAATTCCGCAAAGCGCTGTTGCAGCGACGTACGGTGCACCATGAAGATGCTGGATGGCAAGATCGAGCGGCACGAACCCGCTCGATCGCCGCGCGAGCGGAGCAAGAGCCGCGCGCGCGACGCCCGGCATGGCAAGAATGCCACCGGCGAGAAGCAGCGCGACTGCAAGATAGCCGAACAGTGGAAGCCGGGCGATCGCCGGCAGGAAAGCGGCCCCGAGGCCAAGTGCGAGTAATAGCACGGGAACTCGCCAGCCCGGTTTTTCACGCGGATCGGCGGGGTCGCCTGCGTTTTTCAGGGCGGCGGCGGGCGACGCGCGTGATCCGTTCATTGCCGGGACAATGCTTCCGCCGACGGCAGCCGCGATGCCGAGCATAAAAAAGCCAAACGCTGCGACAGGCTCTGCGACCAGCCGAGGCGCAGCTTCACCGAAAGCGACACCGCCAAGGCCGGGGCCGATCAGGCGCAGCGCCCCTGCTGCCAAAACATAGCCTCCTATAATGCCGATACTTGCCCCGAAGATACCTGTGAGCACGCCTTCGGCCGCGACTAGCGCCCGGACATCGCTCCGTTGCATGCCCAGTGTTCGCAGGAGCGCAAACCCCTGTAGCCGCCGGGCGACGGCCAGGCTTTGCGTCGAGTAGACAAGAAACGCTCCGGTTAGCAGCGCGACCAGCGCCAGCATTTGCAGATTGACGCGATAAGCGCGCGACAGGGCATCGGACTGGCTGGCGGTATCAGCACTGTCGGTCAGCAGAGCCGATGCCGGAAGCATGTCCGAAAGCGTTCGACGCACCTCGCCGGGGCGCGCATCGTCCGATATGTCGAGATCGATGCGGTCGATGTGCCCCAGTCGCGCGAAGCGCCATTGGGCACTGGCAATGTCGATCACGGCAATACGCTGCTCGTCGCCAGCACCGGGCAGTTCGCCACGAACTACGAACAGCGCCTGCCGCCCGTTCGCCGTGAGCATGAGCGTGTCGCCCGTTTTTACCCGTAGCGCGGCCAGCGCGGCACGCGAGGCGAACAAGGCGTCATCGTTGAAAACATCATCGGGGCCGATCGCTCCGCTTCCCCTCGGCAGCCCGATCAGGCTCGGCGTCACATTGGCGGCCCGAATGACGTCGAGACCGAGCAGCGTGACGCGCGTGCCGCGCTCAGCAACTGCGTCCAGTTCAACCACAGGACTGGCATCGGCCACGCCCGGCGTTTGCAGAATTTTCGGATAAAGCGCCTCGTCGAGGCCCAGCGGTCCCGCCGCCTTGACCTGCAATTCGGCGGTTCCGTTCACGGTTCGCACCGCTTGTCCGAACGCTACCAGCGCCGATGCGTTGACCAGATGCACCGCGAATCCCAGCGCAACACCGGTGGCGATCGCAATCACTGCTGTGACGATGCGCGCCGGATGTTGGCGCCAATCGCCGGTGATGAGCCAGCCGATGACATTGCCGGTCCTCGCCATGCGCTTAGCCATCGACAAGCCCGGTCGGGGTCAATTTGAGAATCCGGTCGGCCACCGCAGCCGCCGTTGCCGAATGCGTGACAAGAATGCCACCGGCACCGCGTTCGCGTGTCGCAGTTGCAAATAAATCCATGATGACCGCAGCGGTTTCGGGATCGAGATTTCCGGTTGGCTCGTCCGCCAAAATCAGCGCCGGGTCGTGAACGAGCGCACGGGCGATCGCCACCCGCTGCAATTCGCCGCCTGACAGATCGCGGGCATAGGCGTTTGTGCGGTCGCCGAGTCCGACAGCTTCGAGCATGGCATTTGCACGCGAAATTGCCGAGCGCACACCTTCGGTGCCGAGTGCAAGCGGCAGCGCGACGTTACGCGCAATCGTCAGATAGGGTAGGATATGAAACGCTTGAAACACAAAGCCGATGTGTTCACGACGGAGCGCTGTAAGCGCGCGGTCGTCGAGCCCTTCGAGCAGATGACCATCGACCGTGACGCTGCCTGCGTCGATGCTGTCGAGGCCTGCGATGATGTTGAGCAGCGTCGATTTG
>JAYWFN010000146.1:0-4442 GCA_043778785.1 Sphingomonas sp.
GTCGTTTTCGTCTCGGACTGCGAGGCGACTGCAAAAACGATCACGCCAATTACGGCAGCCCAACCCCAGGGGAAGGGCCGCTGTGTGCCGTCTGGTTTATTTTCGTTCTCATTCAAAGCGTAGCCCCGTTGCCCCGATCTTTCCCGACCCCGCCTTATCGAACCTTTGGATACCGAAGTTCAACAGAAAACTCAGCACATCCAGGTACAAAGGGTTGCCGATCTTTGGTGTCGTCGTAAGATGTTGATGGGCATTAGCGTAACAGGCGGGCAAGGGAGCGTGTCAACAACCGATCACTTTGGGCTAAATGGCTCCGATTTGCGGGTCCGAACGCTGCCAAACGCACACCGGTCGGTGGTTTGTGCGCGCGATGGTTCATACCGCATCGAAAATGCCACTACCGCAATGCAACTGTCGTCCGACAGACTGGACGAGGCGTTATGGCGCACGCTCGTCGAAGACAGTCTCATAATTCAGCGGGGCGACCGATTGGGTCAGACGGCATCGGCCTGGCGGACGGCGCTGCGGCGTCACGCACCGAACCGCCTCGACTATCTGATCCTGGTCCCGACGCTTCGCTGCAATCTTTCGTGCAGCTATTGCCAAGTATCCCGCGCTCCAATCGACAAGGCTGGGTTTGACTGGAGCGATCAAACACTTGCTGACGTCCTTGAACTGATCGATGGCATCGAGGGCCACTCGATCAAGATCGAGTTCCAAGGTGGTGAACCGACGCTGCGCTGCGATCTGATCCGTGCCGTTATCGCGCAGTGCGCACGCTTCACGGACTGCACCTTTGTCATTTGCACAAATCTCGAACGGCTGAACGCCGAGATCGAGGAACTCTTTGTGCGTCCCGATGTCTACGTCAGCACTTCGCTCGACGGCGACGACGCTACACATTCTGTCAATCGGACTGGCAGTACCGCTTTTAGAACAAATCTTCGCCGCGTCGTCGAACTTTGTGGCCCCGCAAAGGTGTCGGCTTTGCCGACGATCGACCCGCTAAGCTTGCCCGACGTCGAAAGTTTGATCGAGGCGTATGCCGAGTTTGGCCTGACCAGCATTTTCCTGCGCCCGGTCACCTATCACGGGTTTGCCCGCAAAAGACATGCGGGGTCGCAGGACCCCGGACCCGCGTGGCGCGCCTATCATCGAGCCTTCGTCGAGCAGTTAATTGCCCGAAATTGGGCCAATCCCGCAGCGCCGATGGAGGAAACCTACCTGTCGATATGCCTGCGCCGGATCATGCAGCCGGGCCGCGAACGACACGTCGATCTGCGACAGCCCAACCCATTGGGCGTCGATTATGTCGTTATCGATCACGATGGCGTTGTTTATCCCACCGACGAAGCGCGCATGCTTGCGCGTTCGGGGGTGATCGATCTGGCGATAGGGAATGTCCGAGGCGGCTGGAATACCGACCAGCGTCGCATCCTAAGCGCGCGATCAACCAACGACGGCGATCCTGCGTGCGAAAAGTGCGCGTATCAACCGTTTTGCGGGCGCGACGTTATCGACGATCTTGCACGCTACGGCACGATCGACGTGCCGCGCCACGAAACCGAATTCTGCCGTCGTCATATGCACATGTTCGATTTGGCGTTCGAGCTTCTCGATTCGGACGACGATGCCACCCGATATTCGGTCGCGCGCTGGCTTAGTCTTCCCGGGGCTTTGCCGGTCGAAAGGCTTGCAGCATGATCCCGCTGGCTTTGCCAGCGCACGCCGAACCAGGCGACGCGTATGTGGCGCGGCTGTCGCGCAATGCTTGTCAGGACGCAGTCACGCTTTCGCTCGTCGAGGAAGCAGACGGAAGCGCGGCGTATGCTGGCAGGCGCGGACTTGTCACAATCGAAGGTGCGGATTGCGATGCGCTGGAGGGTGACATTGTGCTGGTCACGCCGTCGAAGGGACGCGTCGAGCGCCTCGTTCGCCCGGGAAGCCAGCACAACACATTGCTCGTGACCGAACGCTGCGACCAGCTCTGCGTGATGTGTTCGCAGCCGCCCAAGAAAACCCACGACGATCGTTTCGCGTTGTTCGAACAGGCTTGCCTGCTGGCGCGGCACGATGCCGTCATCGGCATTACCGGTGGAGAACCGCTTCTTTACAAGGATGATGTGTTCGGACTGATCGAACGCGTGCTTACCGCACGGCCAGGAATGTCATTTCATGTTCTGACCAACGGGCAGCATTTCGAGCGGACCGACGTCGAGAGGCTGACCCATCCGGTTTACCGCCGCGTCCAGTGGGGCATACCGCTCTATGCGCCGACCGCGAGCGCGCACGATGCCATTGTCGGGAAATGCGGCGCTTTCGCACGCCTTGAAGACTCGCTCGCCACGCTGGCGTGTGCGGGCGCGTCGATCGAGTTGCGCACGGTTGTGCTGACAACCAACGCCAGTGAGCTTCCGTTATTGGCCATCCGTGTCGCGCGGCGACTTCCGTTCATTGCGACCTGGTCGATCATGCAGCTTGAGAATATCGGATTTGCGAAAAATCGCTGGAATTCGCTTCGCTTCGATCACGCACTTGATTTTGCGCCGATCGCATCTGCGCTCGACACTGCGGCAATCCACGGCATCACCGCGCAGCTCTTCAATTTCCCGCGCTGCACCGTTCCAGTTGGTTACCGCGACTATGCCGTCGCCTCGATCTCCGATTGGAAACAGCGCTTTGCGACCGTCTGCACCGGCTGCCGCGAACGATCAGCCTGCTCAGGCTTCTTTGAATGGCACCCGACCGACGAGATGGAAGCGAGGGCAACCCCGTTATGAAAAAGACGAAATTTCTAATCGGCAGCTTGCTCGCCGCCGGGTTCGGCGGCGACGGAGCGGCGTTTGCGCAGGACGCTTTGGGAACGAGCGATGGCGATGAGGCTCAGCCGCAGAATGCGGTTTTTCAGCGTTTCTCGCTCGACCATGCTTACATTCTCGCTGGGCATCGCTCGCATAGCAGTCACCGATCACACAGCAGCCACCGGTCGAGCAGCGGCGGGTCCAGCATCTACACGCCGTCCTATCCGGTTTATACGCCACCGCCGCCGCCACCACCGCCGCCAACGCGGTATCGACCGCAAACACTGCTCGACCAGTCGGTTACTGATACAACCGAGGCCACTGGGCCTCGGCCTCTGTCCGGACGGACCGAACTTTTCACATCCATCGTGAAGCGTGTTCAGCTCGGATTGCTTGCTTATGGCTATTACAACGGCACGATCGACGGCGCGGTCGGGTCGGGCACACGCGACGCGATCCGCCGGATGCAAACCGACTTCAAACTCACCGTCACCGGCACGGTAACGCCCGAAGTGCTTGACGCTTTGCGCATCACTGCGCGGTGAGCGAACCAAGTTCAGTGACGATCGCAGCAGAGCGAAGGAGTCTGAGAGCATTCCTGCACAACCAGCTCGACCCGGCGACGCGAATTGCCAGCCTGTCGTTCGCCAACAAGTTTCTTGCGACAATGATCGTCTTGGCGACTTTGGTGGCGATCGTGCGCACCGAGCCTGATATCGTGACCGGCAACGAAGCGATCTTTAACATCCTCGATCTCTGCTTTGGGGCGATATTCCTGATCGAATACGTTTTGCGATCCCGGACCATTGTCGAAAATACCCATTATCGCGGACCGCTCGGACGGTTGCAATTTGCGCTTAAACCCGGCTCGATCATCGACGCCATTGCAATCGCCGCAACGCTTGCCCCCTTCATTGTCGCCAATTTGCTTCCTCTCCGCATCTTGCGTCTTGCGGCGCTCGTCCGCGTCGCCAAGCTGGGGCGGCTGTCTTCAGCCATGCGACGGCTCGGGGCGGCGATGGCGGAACGTCGCTACGAGCTAATACTGACCGCGCTTGTCGCATTGGTTGGCATGGTTGTGGGTGCGACCCTTATGTGGTGGGCTGAAGGTGACGTGCAGCCCGACAAGTTTGGAAGCATTCCAAGGGCGATGTGGTGGGCAGCGGTGACGCTGACGACTATTGGATATGGCGACGTAAACCCAATTACGGCGGTCGGCAAAGCGCTCTCGGTATTCATGGCTGTTATGGGAATCGGGCTGATTGCGATGCCAACGGGAATTCTCGCTGCCGCATTCAGCGACGTTCTTCGTCGCGATCTAAACGTTCAATAATAGCTAACGGCAGCTTTGGCCGATAGCGAACTGGCGATCTTTGGAGGGTTGATTGTGAAAGGCTGCTGACTGGTCATCGCCTATACAATGATCGATTGCGCCAACATTGCAGCCGTTCCTCTAGCTCAAATGGCTAGCTGGTAGCTGCCATTCATTCACGTCCGCAGTGCGCGCGCTGTGTCGGGAACTGGGCCGCTTGCGGATTGGCAGGTCTCAGGAGCTGCAGCTGTGGAAGCCGACCTTCGTTCAGCCATGCGCCGACTCGCAAAGACCCACATGCGGCCGTTCAGCGTAGCTGTCGTGCTCTC
>JAYWFN010000147.1:0-10411 GCA_043778785.1 Sphingomonas sp.
TGCTGTCGAGGCGGTCGCATTGCTCTCTGCGCCTCCGCGTCTCCGCGTGAACATTGGCGATGGCTCACGCGGAGACGCGGAGGCGCAGAGAGAGGGGACTTGTATCGACTTCCGGCGAATTGAATGATTAGAGCAAATTTGAAGGGGTTTCCGATGAAGATCGCCGTGGTCGCACCAGCCAATATGTTGCCGCTTGATGTGCCGGAAAAAGTCATCACGCTTGCCCGTGATCGGTTCGGGGACAAGGCGCCCGAAATCGCATTCCATCCGCAGTGCTTTTTGTCGGCGGGGCATTTCGCCGGGCCGGATCAAGCGCGCGAGGATGCACTGTTCGAAGTCGCCAATGATCCCAACGTCGACGCGGTTTGGTTCGCGCGCGGCGGATACGGGTCAAACCGCATCGCCGAGCGTGCCATCGCGCGGATGGGTCCGGCAGCGAAAAAGAAGCCGTTCATCGGCTACAGCGACAATGGCTTCATTCTTGCCGGTTTGCTGGCGAAGGGGATTGGCAAACCCGTCCACGCGCCGATGCCGATGGACATCAACAAGCCCGGCGGCGACGATGCCGTCGCGCGCACGCTCGAATGGCTCGTCGTCCGTGGCGAGCCGCGACTGCGTGATTATTCCGGTGACCTGCCCTATGATGCGGGCGGCGCCAAATATGCGGCATTCAACCTGATGGTGTTCTGCCAGTTGCTGGGGACGTCGCTTCAGCCTGATCTCACGGGGCGGACGTTGATGCTCGAGGAAGTCGACGAAGCGCTGTATGCGATCGACCGCTGCTTCTTTCAGGTCACGTCAAACCCCGCTGTCCGCAAAGCAGCGGGGATCATGCTTGGCCGCTGTGCCCCGATCACGCCCAACACCCCCGATTTCGGCATGGATGAAGAAGCGATTGCCAAGCATTGGTGCAACGTGTCGGGCATCCCTTATCTGGGGCGTGCTGACATCGGGCATGATGTGGACAACAAGGTTGTGTCGTTTGGTTAAACAGCGATCGGGGTTAGGCAGCGATCGGCTCACGGCCCAATAATGCGCCGAGCTTTTCGACCGTAACTCCCTCGAGGTCGGGCAAGACAGCGGATGCACCACGAAACACACCGCCAACCCATAATTTTCCGGGCACCAAGAAAGTCGCAATCCCGGCGGCAAGCGCTGCATCCATGCTCGGCGCACTGTCTTCGATGGCAATGACTTCTGATGCATCCAGCCCTAGCTTTTCAAGCGTCGCCAAATAAATCGCTGGCGAAGGCTTCACGGCTTCGACGTCGCCACCCGAAAGAATAAGATCGAACTGATTGCGGATTGCGGGGCGCGTCGCGGCAAGCATCGCATCGATGTTTGTCCGCGATGTCGTCGACGCAAACGCGACCGAAAGACCGGCGTGCTTTGCATCGGCAATCAGCGCCTCGACGCCGCGATTGAGTGGCAGGCCGTCCTGGGCCATGATTTCCTGAAAATACTGGCTCTTTTCGGCGTGCAGGGTGGTGACGGCGACATCATCGATGTCGATGCCCCGCGACGCCGCATCGATCCGAATTCTTCTTTGACCGCCCACGACGGCGTCCGGGCCTGAAACCATATCGCGGTACGTCGTTTCATCCCAGACAATGTCATGCCCCGCCTTGGCAAAAGCGCGGTTGAACGATTGTCGCTGCATTTCGGACGTTTCCGTCAGTGTGCCAATCGAGCCAAAGATAATCGCTTTCAAAAATGCCATCGTAAATCCCTTTCGGCAAAGTCACAGGGATCAACCGGTTTCCGCCCAAAGGGTTTCAATGGTGACGCTGCCCTTGCCGCTTTTGAATGAGGGCGGCATATGCGCCGACTATGTCAATCATGCTAAAAATAAGTTTGCCCGATGGCTCTGTCCGTGAAGTCCCCGCTGGCACTACGCCGGCCGAGATTGCCGCAAGCATTGGCCCGGGGCTCGCCAAAGCGGCGATTGCCGCGCGGGTCGACTATGGCAATGGGGGCGAATTGCGCGACATCATGCGCCCGCTGGAAAGCGATGCTACGCTGGCACTGATTACATCGCGTGATGAGGCTGACGCGCTGGAGCTGGCGCGGCACGACTTTGCGCATGTGCTTGCCGAAGCCGTGCAGACGCTGTTCCCCGGCACGCAGATCACGTTCGGGCCATCGACCGACGATGGTTTCTATTATGACTTCGCGCCGAAAGAGCGGCAATTCACCGAGGAAGACCTGCCCGCCATCGAAGCCGAAATGCGTGCGATCATTGGCCGCGACGAGCCCTTGATCCGCGAAGTGTGGCGCCGTGCCGACCTGATTGCGAAGTGGCAGGCCGATGGCGAGACGTTCAAGGCCGAGTGGGCGGCGGATCTGCCGGAAGGTGAAGAGCTGACCGTCTACCGCGCGGGCAACTGGATGGATATGTGCCGTGGGCCACACCTTGCTTCGACAGGAAAACTCGACCCTCAAGCATTCAAGCTGACACGCGTTTCGGGCGCTTACTGGCGCGGCGACCAGAATAACGCCGTGCTCAGCCGGATTTACGGGACCGGCTGGCTGAACAAGAAGCAGCTTGATGCGCATCTCGTCCGGCTCGAGGAAGCCGCCAAGCGCGATCACCGGCGGATTGCGCAGGACATGGACTTGTTCCACCTGCAACAAGAAGCGCAGGGCTCGGTGTTCTGGCATCCCAAAGGCTACATTCTTTGGCGGGTGCTGGAGGCTTATATGCGTCGGCGGTTGGACGACGCAGGTTATGCGGAGATCAAAACGCCGCAGCTTATGGATGCGAGGCTTTGGGAACTTTCAGGTCACTGGGGGAAGTTTCGCGAGAATATGTTCGTGGTGCCCGACGAAGTGCCGGGAACGGATCCAGACAAGCCGGTCTTGACTGGTGCTGGCGATCTGATGGCGTTAAAGCCGATGAACTGCCCGGCGCATGTCCAAGTGTTTCGCCAAGGAATAAAATCTTATCGTGATCTGCCACTACGGCTGGCGGAGTTTGGGTGTTGTCATCGAAATGAGCCTCATGGCGCTCTGCATGGCATCATGCGTGTCCGGCAATTTACGCAGGATGACGCCCATATTTTTTGCACCGAGGATCAGATTTTCAATGAAACGGTGCTCTTCATTGAGCTACTTGATAAGATTTATCGTGACCTTGGGTTCGCCGACTATGCCGTTAAATTAGCGCTGCGACCGGAGAATCGGGCAGGCGATGACGCGCTTTGGGACAAGGCTGAGCGCACACTCCATCGCGCCACGACGTTGGCTCGCGGCAACGCCGAGGGTCTGAGCGAGGTTGAAATGCTGCCTGGCGAAGGCGCCTTCTACGGACCGAAGCTCGAATTTCACCTGACTGACGCGATCGGTCGAACATGGCAATGCGGCACGCTGCAACTAGATTATGTCCTGCCCGAACGGCTCGACGCGAGTTATGTCGGCGAGGATGGGGCAAAGCATCGTCCGGTCATGCTGCACCGTGCGATTCTCGGCACGTTCGAGCGGTTTATCGGCATACTGATCGAGCATCACGCCGGGCGCTTCCCCGTCTGGCTGGCACCGGTACAGGCCGTGGTCGCGACGATTGTGTCGGATGCCGATAGTTATGCCGAGGATGTGGTTGCTAAGCTGCGCGCGGCAGGTGTTCGCGTCGAGGCCGACCTGCGCAATGAAAAGATCAATTACAAGGTGCGCGAACATTCGCTGGCGAAAGTGCCGCATCTGCTGGTCATCGGCAAGCGCGAGGCCGATGAAGGCACGGTTGCGGTGCGGACGCTGGGTGCGGACGGACAGCGGATCATGTCGCTTGACGAGGCCATCGGGATGCTTGTCGACGAAGGGACGCCACCAGATCAAAAACATGCTATAGCAACTTTATGACGCTTCAACAGCGAATCGCTCATAGCGGCATCCCCGCCCATCTGACGGTGGCCGACATATTGCGCCTTCAGGACGAGGGGGTGATTGGCGAGCAGGAAAATTTCGAGCTGATCGAGGGGGAGGTTGTGCCGATGGCGGCGATGAAGTCGAGTGCGCATGAGCGGATCAAGAGCCGTCTTGTTCGCCTGCTCAATCGGACACTGCCTGACACAATCGGCGTTTTCGTCGAATCCTCGATTCCCTTTACCGCCGACACCTATCTAGAACCCGATGTTGCCGTGTTCGATGCTTCGATTGAAACGCACAAAGCGCGCGGGGTCGACCTCTTGCTGGTTGTTGAAGTTGCATCGTCGTCGATCGGCTTCGATCTGCGAGTCAAAGCGCCACTTTACGCATCCTTCGGTGTCCGGGATTATTGGGTGATCGATGCTATGCGCAGCACAGTGCGCGTCCACCGTAATCCTGTCGATGGCCGATATCTCGACGTAACCGAATGGACCGACAACGACGTCATGCAACCGTTGTTGCTCGCGAATATCGCGATATGCCTGACCGACCTCAAGTGACACCCTCTTGCCACAGCGCGCGCTAATTCGTCCGCGCGGGCTTTCAAAGGGGCGGCGTCTGTCCTAAATTACCTATGTTAGATCAACAACGACAGGAGTCTCAGTTATAGCACCGCCCATGATACGCCGCCCGCTCGGGGGCGCGCCAATGCCGAATAATGGCCCGCGTTTTAATGAATTCATCGTCTCGCCCAAAGTGCGGGTGATTGACGAAAATGGCGAAAATCTGGGCGTGATGCTCACACGCGAAGCAATGGAACAGGCGCGCGAGCTTGGCCTTGACCTGGTCGAAGTCTCGCCGAACGCGGACCCGCCGGTCGCCAAATATCTGGACGTCGGCAAATTCAAATACGAAGCCCAGAAAAAAGCGAACATCGCCCGCAAATCGCAAAAGACGCAAGAGATCAAAGAGATCAAGATGCGTCCGAACATCGACGATCATGACTATAACACGAAAATGAAAAAGATTTTCGAATTCATCGGCGATGGCGACAAAGTCAAAGTCACGTTGCGCTTTCGTGGCCGCGAATTGGCGCATGGCCAGCTCGGCATGGTTTTGCTCCAGCGCGTGCAGGCTGATACGGTCGAAACCGCGAAGGTCGAAGCCTATCCGCGCATGGAAGGCCGCCAGATGCTGATGGTGCTGTCACCGAAATAAACCGCTTCCGTAACGGAAGTCTTGCCACACTGTTGCAAAAAAGCCGCGACGCCCCTGAAAACCGTTCGTTTTCGGGCGTTCGGCTAGCAGTGCTGCGTCAATCGCGGTAATCCAAAGTCAACGGACAATAATAGTCCAACCCTTCGAGGAGAGAATGATGCCCAAATTTCGCTTGATGCTGTCGGCTACGCCCGTGATTCTGGCTTGCACCTTTGCTGCGCCAGTATTTGCTCAGGAAACCCCTGCGCCACAGGAAGCGCAAACTGCCGACGAAGGCGCGGCCGGCGACATCATTGTGACTGCGACGCGCCGTTCGGAAGCCCTGTCGGACATTCCGCTCGCTGTGTCGGCCGTGACAGCGCAGAGCCTCGCCAATTCGGGCGCCAGCGACATCCGCGCGCTCAACCAGTTGTCGCCATCGCTGCTCGTGTCGTCCACGTCGTCCGAAGCGGCAGCCGGTGGTGCGCGTATCCGCGGTATCGGCACTGTCGGTGACAATCCCGGCCTCGAAAGCTCGGTCGCAACCTTTGTCGACGGTGTTTATCGCAACCGCGCGGGTGTCGGCCTGTCCGAACTCGGCGCGATCGACCGCATCGAAGTGCTGCGCGGGCCACAAGGCACGCTGTTCGGTCGCAACGCGTCAGCGGGTTTGATCTCGGTCATCACCGCCAAGCCGTCGTTCAACTTTGGTGCGACCGGCGAAGCGACGTACGGCAATTTTGAAACGATCCGCGTCGGTGGCGGGGTTACGGGTCCGCTTAGCGAAACCATCGCTGCGCGCGTCGACGGCATTTATTTCAAGCGCGACGGCTTCCTGAAAGATGTCGTCTCGGGCCGCCGCATCAACAACCGCGATCGCTGGCTGGTGCGCGGGCAATTGCTGTTCCAACCCAGCGATGACCTCTCGGTCCGCATCATCGGCGATTATGCCGACCGTAAGGAAGAGTGCTGCGGCGCGACCTATCTGCCCGGCCAGAATGTTAGGAACGTCGGCGGCAGCTTGGTATTCAGCGCCAATTCGATTGCCGGACTCGAGCGCGCGCTCGGCGGCATTATCAGCGACAACACCTTTGCGCGCACGACGGCGCTTACGCCGGGTGTCGATTATAAGGGTAATGTCAAAGACTGGGGTATTTCCGGGGAAATCAACTACAAGATTGGCGACATCAACCTGACGTCGATCACATCCTATCGTGACTGGCAGCTGCAACGCGGTCAGGACGCCGACTACAACAATCTCGACATCCTGAAGCGCTTGTCGAACGATGCGGGCGGCGGCCAGCGTCAGGCGTTCAAGACCTTTACGCAGGAACTTCGCCTGCAGGGTTCGGCGCTTGATGACAAGCTCGACTGGTTGGTCGGCGGTTATTACGCCAACGAAACGCTGACGTTGCGTGACAATCTTGAATATGGCGCAGATTATACGCGTTATGCCAACTGCCTTGCAGTCGCCGGTGCGGCGCCAACGACGGTCAATCCGGCGCTGCCGACGTGTTCGACACTGCCGCTTTCGGCGTTCGCTGGTTATCAGAACTTCCTTGCGGGCGGTGGCATTACCACATTGAATGGCATCAAGCTCGATGACAAATACCGCCAGAAGAGCCGCAATTATGCGTTTTTCACGCACAACGTCATCAAGTTTACTGACTGGATGAGCCTAACGCTCGGCGCGCGCTATACGAACGAGCGCAAGACGCTTGATGCGACGTTTACCGACAACAATGCTTATTGCCGGACGTTGACATCCTTTGGGGCATTGCCCGTCGGCGATCCGCGTCGTGCACTGCTCGGCCTCGCAACGCTGCCTTGCGTCATTCCGAGCACGCCCACGGGCTCGCTAACGCAGAACGGTCGCGTCAAAGCCGAAGAGCGGCTAACGGGCACAGCGGTGCTGAGTTTCAAGCCTGTTGATGATTTGCTTATTTATGCGAGCTTCTCGCGTGGCTACAAGGCTGGCGGCTTTAACCTTGACCGCTCGGGCCTTGCGCGTGCGCAGCTTACCCCGACCGTCGTGGGCGGGATCATCGCGGCTGCCGATACGCAGGCACTGACCTTCGAACCCGAAATCGTCAATGCGTTTGAATTTGGCTACAAGCTCAACAAGCCCGGTTTTGACCTGAACATCGCGGCCTTCTATCAGAAGTTCGCCGGCTTCCAGCTGAACACGTTCAACGGGTTGAACTTCGTAGTCGTCAATATTGCCAAGTGTAAGACGAGCCTGAACGGTGCCGACAGCGATCTGAGCTCGGCCACGGGTGCCTGCACCAGCGGCACGACGTCGGGTGTCTCGTCGAAGGGGCTTGAAATCGAAGCCTTCCTGCGGCCTGTCAAGCATGTTGCGGTCAACCTTGGGCTGACCTACACGAACACAAGCTACGCCAATGATCTGGTCGGCGCGGGCGGTACGCCGTTGCCCGCTGCGCTCTTCCAGCTCCCCGGCCGTCGCTTGTCGAACAGTTCGGAATATGTCGCGACCGGGTCGTTCAGCTGGACACCGCCAATCGGTGACAGCGGGCTTTCGGGTCTCGTCTATGTCGATACACGTCTGCAAAGCGACACCAACACCGGTTCGGACCTTGACCGCGAAAAGATTCAGGATGCGTTTGCGGTCACCAATGCCCGTATCGGTCTTCGCGGCGCCGAACAGAAATGGGCGCTGGAATTGTGGGCGCAGAACATCTTCAACGTGAATTATCAGCAGGTGACGTTTGATGCTCCGCTGCAGGGTAGCGGCACCACGCGGCAGACGGCGTTGGCAGGCACGACGAGCACTCAGCTTTACGGGGCATTTCTCGCTGAGCCACGCACTTATGGCGTGACGGCGCGGTTCAAGTTCTGATCTTGCCGCCGCAGTGCTGAGCTTGTCGAAGCGCGGTTCACGTTAACCGTCCTTCGACAGGCTCAGGACTGCGGTCGCTAAGCCGCCGCCTTTTCGGTCGCCGCCACCACACCCGTCGCGGCTTCAAGCAAGCGCTTTTCGAGCGCCTTGAGCCGGGTTGTCCCCTCGACTTTCCCGCCGATCAGGTCAGTCACGTAAAACACGTCGACGGCGCGTTCGCCATAGGTGGCAATATGCGCGCTGTGGATCGTCGCTTTGGACTGGAACAGCGCATAGGCGAGCGCGGCGAGCAGCGCGGGACGGTCGCGCGCGTTGACTTCGATAACGGTGTAGCGATTCGACGCCTTGCTATCGATCAGGACATTGGGCTGGATGGCAAACGCATCGGCCCGTGTTCGTGCCAAGGGCCTTGCGATCAAGCGCTCGTCGAGATGTGCGCGGTTGGCAAGGCCGTCTTCGATCCCCTGCGCCAATCGCTTCAACCGTGCCGGTTCGTCAAACGGCCGTCCGAACGGATCCTGCACAAGGAAATTGTCGAGCGCCATCCCGTCGCGCGTCGTGTGGATGCGCGCGTCGATAATACTTGCCCCCGCCAGATGGATGGCGCCGGCGAGCCGGTAGAATAATCCGGCGTGGTCAGCGGTGTGCACCGTCACCAGCGTTGCGCCGCGCGCCGGATAGACTTCGGCGCTAACCGCCAGCGGCTTGTCACCGGCCTCCGATATGTGGTGGGCATTGCGAATGAGAATGTCGTCGGGCTCGGCGATCCAGTAGCTTTCGGGAAAGCGCTTCAGATAGGCGTTGAACCGCGCGGCATCCCAGTCAAGCGCGGTTGCCAGCGCTTCATGCTTGGCATCGATTTTTTCGCGGCGACCCGATTGCTTGTGGCCGAGACGCAGAACTTCTTCGGCCGATTCATACAGGTCGCCGAGCAACTGGCGCTTCCACCCGTTCCACACACCGGGGCCGACGGCGCGGATATCGACGACTGTCAGCGCGAGGAGCAATCGAAGGCGTTCGGGTGATTGCACGGCTTCGACGAAATCCATGATTGTCTTATAGTCGGACAAGTCGCGCTTGAACGCAGTGGCGGACATGAAAAGATGCCAGCGCACCAGCCACGCGACAGTCTCGGTCTCGGCAGGCGAGAAGCCGAAGCGCGGGCACAGTTTCATCGCAACATCTGCGCCGAGCACCGAATGGTCGCCGCCGCGTCCCTTGGCAATGTCGTGCAGCAGCACCGACATATAAAGCACGCGGCGCGAGACGAGCTGATTGACGATCGCAGTGGCCAGCGGATGGTCGGCTTTCAGATCGCCCTTTTCGATGCGCGCGAGCAGGCCGATAGCGCGGATGCTGTGTTCATCGACCGTATAATGATGATACATGTCGAACTGCATCTGCGCGACGACACGACCGAAATCAGGCACGAAACGGCCGAACACGGTGGCTTCGTTCATCCAGCGCAGCACGGTTTCCGGGTCACGCGGCGATGTCAGCACTTGCATGAACAGCGCATTGGCGCGCGCATCATTCCGAATGCGCGCATCGATCAGCCTGGCATCGCGGCTGGCGGCACGCATCGCTTGCGGATGGATTTCAAGGCCGTGCTCATCGGCGAGCGCAAAGATTTCGACGAGCCGGACGGGATCAGCCTGAAACCAGTCGTCCGACGGCAGCGCGAGCCGCCCGCGATCGAGCACAAACCCCGATAGCTTGCGCGGGGTTCGCATGAAGCCAGCCAGCGTAAAGCGCCGTCCCTTTGCGGCCATGCTATCGTCAAGATGCGCGAGGAACACGCCGGTCAAATCACCGACATGCTTCGCCATCAAAAAATAATGTTGCATGAACCGCTCGACCGCCGAACGTCCGGGACGGTCGGCATAGCGCATCCGCCGGGCAATTTCGGGCTGGACATCGAAGGTCAGGCGATCTTCGGGGCGGTTCGTCACATTGTGCAAGTGGCAACGCACCGCCCAGAGGAAATTCTCGGCCTTCTGGAACTGGCTCAGCTCGGGCTCTGTCAGAAGCCCCTTGTCGACCAGCTCGGCCACTGTCTGCACGCGGTGGACATATTTGCCGATCCAGAACAGTGTGTGCAGATCGCGCAGGCCGCCCTTGCCTTCTTTCAGATTGGGTTCGACGACATAGCGGCTGTCCCCCATCCGCTTGTGCCGCGCGTCGCGCTCAGCGAGTTTTTCGGTGACGAAAACCCTTGCTGTGTTGGCAACGACTTCCGCCTGAAAGCGAGCGGCAGCTTCATCATAAAGCGACTGGTCACCCCAGACATAACTCGACTCGAGGAGGGCAGTGCGGATCGTCAAGTCGCTCTTGGCCATGCGGATCATTTCATCGAGCGAGCGCGAAGAATGCCCGACTTTCAGGCCCAGATCCCAAAGCGTGTAGAGCATTGATTCGATGACTTGTTCGGACCAGGCCGTCTGTTTCCACGGCGTCAGAAACGCGATGTCGACATCCGAAAACGGTGCCATT
>JAYWFN010000148.1:0-4406 GCA_043778785.1 Sphingomonas sp.
CCAAAAACTGGGTCCAGGATAACAGCGGGCAGCTTTACAATATTTTTGAATTCATGGGCCACCCCGGCGCGGTGCCACTCACCTTGTCGCTGCTCGGCATCGCGATTGCGGGCGGCATGTTTGTCGTGCCGCTCTATGCGTTTCTGACGACCACTGTTCCCATAAGCGAAACGGCGCGGACAGTGGCGGCCAATAATATCGTCAATGCGGGTTGCATGGTCGCAGGATCGGCACTGGCACTGGGGCTCAGCGCAATCGGCGTTTCATCGGTCAATCAACTGCTAATGACCGCGGCGATGTGTATCATTTCGGCGTGGCTGGCATGGAAGCTTCACAAGGCCTGCCTCGCGGGCGATTGCGATTAGATTTTATGTGCCTGCGCAAGCGGGTTTCAGTGAAAACGACCCTTTGGGGTGAGTTCGCCAGAGGCCTTCTCCACCGGATCGCTTGCGCAGGCACATGCAGGATCAGCAGCGACGCGCGCCTCTGATCCCGCATTCGGACGTTTGCCGCTTGGAAAACCCTTTTGCACGGGTGACATCGACAGACCGTGTGACATTTCCGTCCGACCGTGAAACGCGCCGTGTTGAGCAATCGATGCTCCTTGAATGGCATCCGAAAGTTCAACGCGGCAGTTCCGAATTCGCTTCGACTTCGATTGGCGGATCGACCGGTGCCGGTTTCATTGCCGCGCGCCGTTGCTGGAGCCGTTGCTGGATACGGGCGCGGATGACGGCTTCGGCGTGCGGATTGGCCGCACGAAACGCGCGCCGTTCGGCCTGGCGCGCACGGATTGCTGCCTGAAGCTCGGGTCGCTCGGCCAGAAAGGCTTGGCGCTCGGTGGGCAGCAGGCGGCGCAGTTCGCGCACGTCGTGATTGGCCTGAACAAATACTTTTTCTTGCTGCATCGCCTGCTTGATCACCGGCACGAGTTCGGGATTCTGGCGGATGAACTGGCGACGATCGGCGCGCCGTTCAGCGCGCTTGGCCATAGCCTCGGCAAAGCGTGGTGGCACGGCGCGGGGATTGGCAATGCTGCCGGGATCGACAAGACCGGGATCCGCAGGTGCAGTTGGGACAACGGCAGGCTTCGACACCGTGGCGGTCCGCTTGACTGGCTTGGGCTTTGGTTTGGCGACCGGTTTCGGCGCGGGTTCGGGCGCAAGCATTGCCGTCAGCACCGGCACACGGATACCTGCCGCACCCAGCAAGCCCGACGCAACCGCCGCCGCGCTGACCATGCCTGCTGCAACTGTGCCGATGAGCGCACGGCGCGCCCGTTTCCAGCCACCACGCCGGTCACGCAAGACCGGTCGCGAGACCGGCGTGGTCGCACTGGCCATGATCCGGTCGGCAAAGCCATCGCGCGGCGCGGGCACATCAAAACGATCCAGTGCAGTGCGGAGATCGGATGCGAAATCATTCCGGCTCATGACTGGTCCCCTGCGTCATCGCTGCTCAGCGCGCGTTTCAATGCGCCGCGCGCACGCAGCAACAGCGATTCAAATGCCTTGATATTCATGTCCATCGTTTCGGCAGCCGCCGCATTGGATTGGTCCTCATAATAAGTCAGCACAATCGCTGCCCGCTGGTTGTCGGGCAGCGCTGCGATCGCGCCGACGACCCGTTGCCGCTGCTGTTCGGCTTCGATCATCGCCGGCGCGAGCGGTGCGTCGTCGGCGCGCTCGGGCACCGCGTCATCACTGGCAAAGCGCCGCCGCCGTAGCCGGTCGAGACAAAGGTTCATCGTCACCCGCGTCAGCCAGGCCACGATCCCCGATCCACCCGGCTGCCCCGATTCTCCGGCCCTCCAACGCCCGGCATGTTGCCAAAGCCGCGTCAGTGCTTCCTGTGCCAGATCCTCCGCTTCGACCGGATCGCCGGTCATCCGGTAGGCAATCCGGTGCAGCGTGCGTGCATGGCCATCGACCACAAGACGAAAAGCCGTGGCGTCGCGACGCAGGACGCGCGCCATTACCGCGTCGTCGCTCACGCCTTCATTCACGACATCGGCAATTGCGGTACTGGCCAAGCCGAACTCCTTATACCCTTCCACCCTAAACGAACGAGCGCACATAATCCTTTGCGACAATCGCATTTTTTGCAGCAGGCGTTGCGTGGGCGCGGCGGCTTCCCATATCATTGCCACAGGAGATCCGTATGCCGACGTCCAAACCCGTTGATTTCGACGCTCTTACCCGCAAGGTCGGGCTCGGCGGCAGCGATCCCGCATCGGTCCGGCGGCGGATCGAAGCGATGGAGAAACTCCTCGAAGGGCTGTTCGTTCTGCCGGGCACCAACCGGCGCTTTGGCCTTGACGTGATTTTCGACATCATTCCCGTCGGTGGCAGCGTGATCGCAGCGATCATGGGCAGTTGGCTCGCCTGGGAAGCACGCAATTTGGGCATGCCAAAACAAGTCTATGTCCGCATGGCAGGCAATATCGGCGTGGACGCGCTGCTCGGCGCCATCCCTTTCGTCGGCGCCATCCCCGACTTTTTCTTCCGGTCGAACACGCGCAACCTGAAAATCATCAAGAAACATCTCGACAAGCATCATCCGGGCACGGCGATTATCAACGGCTAGCGTTCGCCGCGCCAGATGCGGAGTGGTGCCCCGTCGGGCGCACCGCCACCGCGACCGCGACCGCGCGGGCAGGGTTCGGGCCGCATTGCCCTCGTCAAACAAATGCGGACTTCGCGCAGCCAGTCGCCGTTTCGATCAGTCGAGACGGTGATCGCTGACGGCATCAAGCGTGGGTTCGCTGCCGACATCAGGCGTTTGAACCCGCCGACATCAATCGGCCGTCGGGATAGTGCGACCATATCGGGAAAGCGGACGCTGGCGAACAATTTGCGCGATGCCGCGAAATAGTCGGCAGGGTCCCGCGTCGCGCAGGTGCCGTGTTTCGCCCATTCATGCGCCATCAGCTTTGTGCTGGGTTGTGTGCAGAACTGCATGCGCGCGACGGCATCGGGAATCGGCGCGGGCGATGCGACGCACCATTGCGGATAATTGCTCCCCGCGCCTTCGGGCCAAAGACCGTGGAGGATGAAGCCGAAACGGCCATTGGCTGGATCGCACTGGCCATCGTCGGGGTGGCTGCGGCAGAACTGCGGTGACCAGCTGAGCGCCAATGTGTAGCCCGCGACCGGCACCGTGCGCGACGGTTCTTTATCGGGCTGGCGGATGTCGGGCACATCGAGCCGCGCGGGCAAGCGGCATTGATTGGTTTGTGCCAGTGCCACGCCAGGCAGCACATTAAGCCAGAGCAAAATCCAGCCCGATATCTGCCGCAGGAGCACTTTGCGTAAGGCGGCCGACGCTGACATAAGTGACTCCTGTTTCGGCAATGGCGCGGATCGTGTCGAGGCGGACACCGCCCGAGGCTTCGGTGACGGCGCGGTTGCCGATCAGGGCAACAGCCTCGCGGAGCATCGGCGGGGCCATATTGTCGAGCAGGATATGCGTTGCGCCTGCGTCCAAGGCTTCCCCGATCTGGTCGATGCGGTCGACTTCGACGATGACCTTTGCAATCCCCGCCGCAACCGCGCGCCGCGTCGCTTCGCCGACCGATCCCGCCACCGCGACATGATTGTCCTTGATCATCGCCGCATCGTCGAGGCGCATCCGGTGATTGGTCGCCCCGCCCATGCGCGTCGCATATTTCTCGAGCACGCGCAGGCCGGGAATCGTCTTGCGCGTGTCGAGCAGCGTGCAGCCCGTGTCCGATATGGCATCGACATAGGCGCGCGTCATCGTGGCAATGCCCGAGAGATGCTGGACGGTATTGAGCGCCGACCGTTCGGCGGTGAGCAGCGCGCGGGCGTTGCCCGACAAGCGCATGAGATCGGTGCCAGCGGGGACTTGTTGCCCCTCTTTGACGAGAGTGTGGATTTCGACGGTCGGGTCCAGCGCGCGGAAGAACGCTTCGGCGAGCGGCAACCCCGCGACGGTGATCGCGTCGCGGCTGTCCATCACCCCGTCGAACCGCGCATCGGCGGGAATGACGGCCGCAGCGGTGATGTCGCCGTGATCGCCGAGGTCTTCCGCAAGGGTGCTGCGGATGAAGGTGTCGAGATCGAAACGGTCGAGTGTGAAGGGCATGACTTGGAGTCCGAAGGTTACAAAGGTTACACTATGGGCGCTACGGGAAATTTCTGAAAGTTGCGTGAGATTTGGTCATTAAGTATCTGTGGTAAAATGGTTTTCTGTTCATTCCACAAGCTAACCCAATGCTGTGGCTGTAGGAAAGCGAAAAGTGGACTTGTCCGTTATGTGTGATTCACATATAACGTCGTCGTGAAGATCGCATTCGATGCCGACAAAGACGAGGTCAACCGGTTCAAGCATCGGTTGCCCCTCGCTTTTGGAAAGCGGGTGTTGACCGCCGATCATTGCGTCAT
>JAYWFN010000149.1:0-25537 GCA_043778785.1 Sphingomonas sp.
GCGACGTGAAGACACTGACGCTGCTCCGCCATGCCAAATCCGGCTGGGATGATCCCGTTGCCCGTGATTTTGACCGGGCGCTCAATCCGCGTGGCATGAAGGGCGCAAAGACGGTCGGCGTGCATATGCGCAATCTCGGGCTCGTGTTCGATGCGGTGGTTTCGTCGCCGGCGGTGCGCTGTGTCGATACGCTTGACGGCTTGTGGGAAGGCTATGGCCGCATCCTGCATCCGCATTGGGACCGGCGGATTTACCTCGCATCGGGTGCGACCTTGCTCGATGTTGTCCATGATCAGGATGATGCGACCGACCGCGTGCTGATGTGCGGGCATAATCCGGGACTGGAGGATCTGATCCTGATGCTGGTGCCCGATAACAGTGATGACCGGCTGCGCGACGAGATCGAAGAAAAATTCCCGACCGCCAGCGTGGCCGAGATGCAGTTCGACGTTGATCACTGGGCCGACGTTGCGACAAATGGCGCGCGGCTGAGGCGGTTCGTACGGCCACGCGATCTCGACATCAGTCTGGGGCCGGACGCCGCATGACCAGTCTGCGGCGTGCGACGGCGGCTGATTCGGGCAAGCTGGCGCTGATCGGTGCCGCGTCCTTCCTCGAGACATTTGCCAACGACCATCCGGGCGATGGGGTGGTGGCGTTCATTCGCGACTATCATTCGGAAAGTGCGTGGGCAGCGACGCTGGCGAAAGCGGACAGCGCGGTATGGATTGTCGAGGAAGCGGCGGGCTGTCCGGTCGGCTATGCGGTGCTCAGTGCAGGGTCATTGCCGGGGACGACGCCCGACGATGCCGAGCTAAAGCGCATCTATGTCCTGTCGCGCTGGCACGGGACGGGGATCGGGCGCGATCTGTTTGACGTTGCCGAAGCCGAAGCACGCGTGCGGGGGGCGGGGCGGCTGGTGTTGAGCGTCTACACCCGCAACGCCCGCGCAATCCGCTTTTATGAAAAGCAGGGTTTCGGGGTGATCGGCGAGGCCATGTTTGCCGAATTTCCGGTCGAGTTTTCGGATAAGGTGATGGCGAAGAATTTGTGATGGACCGCAGTGCTGAGCTTGTCGAAGCACGGTTAATGTGAACCGTCCTTCGACAGGTTCAGGACTACGGGTCAATCCGCCAACGCTGCCTTCAAGTCATCGCGGATCCGGATCAATGCGGGCACAATATCGGGCGATGGTCGAGGTGCGGGAACGGCGGCCGGTGCAGCGCCGCCGCTTTTCAACAATCCCTGCACGCCCTTGATCGTGTAGCCGTCGCGGTTCAGCGCCTGATCAATGCGCCGCACCAGCGCGACGTCGTCGGGTCGGTAATAACGGCGGTTGCCCGCGCGGGTCAGCGGGCGGAGTTGCGGAAAACGTGTTTCCCAATAGCGCAGGATATGCTGCGGCAGGCCGAGTTCGGCGGAAAGCTCGCCGATGGTGCGGAAGGCGCCTGCGCTTTTGGGTTCAGTCAATCGACGCGCTCTCTAGCGGCCCTTGACGATGCGTTCGCGCATGGTCTGGCTCGCGCGGAAGGTCAGCACGCGGCGCGGCGCGATGGGCACTTCGACACCGGTTTTGGGATTGCGCCCGATCCGCCCGCTCTTGTCGCGCAGGACAAAGCTGCCAAAGCCCGAGACCTTGACGTTTTCGCCCTTCGACAGCGCCACCGACATTGAATCAAGGATGTCTTCGACAAGCCCCGAAGAATCGGCGCGCGACAGGCCAATCTGGCGGTGCAGCTTTTCGGTAAGATCCGCGCGGGTTAGTGTGCCGGTATCGGCCATGAGCTATTCCCCGTAAGTCATTCTAGGGACATATCTTATCGCAACCGACGGGTAAATCAATCGATGGTTACCAGCGGATCGCGGCAGCGCCCCACGTAAAGCCACCGCCCATCGCTTCCAGAACGACAAGATCGCCCGGTTTGATGCGGCCATCGCGCACTGCGACGTCAAGCGCGAGCGGCACCGATGCCGCCGACGTATTGGCGTGCTGATCGACCGTGACGACGACTTTGGCGGGATCGAGGCCGAGCTTGCGCGCGGTGGCGTCGAGGATTCGGGCATTCGCCTGATGCGGGACAACCCAGTCGACGTCAGCCGCCGTCAGCCCTGCTGCATCGAGTGTTTCGGTGAGAACGCTGGCGAGATTGGTGACCGCGTGCTTGAAGACCGCCGGGCCTTCCATGCGGACTTTGCCAACCGTGCCGGTGGTCGAGGGACCGCCGTCGACATACAGCAGCTGGTTGTGGCGGCCATCGGCATGGAGCCTTGCCGCAAGGATACCGCGTCCGTCTTCGACGCCGCTCAGGACAATCGCGCCTGCGCCATCGCCAAAAAGCACGCACGTGCCGCGATCTTCCCAGTCGAGGATACGGCTGAATGTTTCCGAGCCGATAACCAGCGCCGTGTTCGCCGAACCCGCGCGGATCATGCTTTCGGCGACCGAAAGTGCATAGAGGAAGCCCGAGCAGACCGCCGCCACGTCGAACGCAACGCAATCATTGATGCCGAGCATCGCCTGAACTTTGGTCGCGCTGGACGGGAAGGTCTGGTCGGGCGTCGCTGTCGCAAGGACGATGAGATCAATGGACGCGGCGTCGAGACCAGCAGCATCAAGTGCGTTGCGCGCGGCATCAGCAGCAAGCGTTGCGGTCGTTTCGCCGTCGCCAGCAATATAACGCGCGCGAATCCCGGTGCGCTCGACAATCCATTCGTCCGACGTGTCGACGGTTTCGGCAAGTTCGGCATTCGAGACGCGGCGGGCGGGAAGCGCCGATCCGGTGCCGAGAATGGCCGCTCGCTTCATTTCGCGGTGGCCGCGCTCAAGGATCGGTGCCCGGCGAATTGCTCGAGGTCTTCGGTGATGCGGCGGGTGATGTCGTTGGCGACGAGTTTTGCTGCAACGCCGATGGCATTGGCAATGCCCTTTGCATTGGCCGAGCCGTGGCTTTTTACGACGACGCCGTTTAGGCCGAGGAAGACCGCGCCATTATGATTGTTCGGGTCGAGATGGTGGCGCATCAGCTCGGTTGCGGGCCGCGAAACAAGAAAGCCGAATTTCGAGCGGATCGAGCTGGTAAAAGCACGGCGGAGCAGGTCGGTCACGAAGCGCGCGGTGCCCTCCATCGTTTTCAGCGAGATATTGCCCGTGAAGCCGTCGCAAACCACAACGTCGGTGAGCCCGCGCGAGATCTTGTCGCCTTCGATAAAGCCCTGGAAGCTCATGTGAAGTTCGGGTGCGGCGCGCAGCTGGGCGGCGGCATCGCGGATTTCGTCTGTCCCCTTTTGCTCTTCGGAACCGATATTGAGCAGCGAGACGCGCGGGCGGGCAATGCCGAGCGCGGTGCGTGAATAGGCCGCGCCCATGACGGCAAATTCAATGAGGTTGCGGGTATCGCACTCGGTATTCGCGCCAAGATCGAGCATGACAAAGTCATTGTCGCCAAGACTGGGCAGGAGTGCGGCGAGCGCAGGGCGGTCAATCCCCGGCATCGTGCGCAGCGCAATTTTCGACATGGCCATCAACGCGCCGGTATTGCCCGATGAAATTGCGGCACCGGCTTGCCCGGTTTTCACAGCGTTGATCGCGAGGCCCATCGACGTCGTCTTGGCGCGGCGGATCGCTTGCGACGGCTTTTCGCTGCCGTTGATCACGTCGGGAGCATGGATAATTTTGGACGCTGCCGACAAATTGGGATGGTTTTGCAAGCCTGCACGGATTGCAGGCTCATCGCCGACCAGAAGAAATGTGAGCCCCGGCCATTGACGCCGCGCATCGGCGACGCCTGCAAGCATTGCTGTCAGCCCTTCGTCACCACCCATCGCGTCGATGGCGAGCCGTGGGCTTTCAGTCACGCGCGCGGCCTCCCCGATTGTCGCTGGATTAGCCTGCGACCGCGAGGATCTCACGTCCGTTATAATGGCCGCATGCACTGCACAGGTTGTGCGGACGCTTCAGTTCGCCGCAATTGGGGCATTCCTGAAACGACGCAACGGTCAGCGAATCGTGCGAACGGCGCATGTTGCGCTTCGACGGGGTGGTTTTTCTTTTTGGAACGGCCATTTCGGCACCTGTCTCACTTCAAACAATAGGAATAAGCGAGCGGCAACGCCCGACTGCGAGCGCGCGCTATACCGATTCTGGCGCCGGTTGCAAGGTGAAGCACTGCGTGGCAGGCTGCGACTGGAAACCATAGGGGGCGTTTGATGATATTGCCGATTACATTGACAGCTGCGGGGGCCGCTGCGCTCATCAATCTTTGGCTTGCCATACGGGTCGGGCAAAAGCGCATCGCGGGCAAGGTTTCGATTGGTGACGGCGGCCATCCGCCACTGATCGCGCGGATGCGGGCGCATGCCAATTTCACTGAATATACGCCTTATTTCCTCATCCTCGTCGCGCTCATTGAAATGGCGACGGGAACATCGACATGGCTGTGGCTGGTGGTTGGCCTCTATCTGTTGGCGCGCGTGGCGCATGGCATTGGCATGGATATGGTCGAGGGGCAGAGCAAACTGCGCGGGATTGGCATATTGGTGACGATGCTGACATTGGTCGGCCTTGCCATTTATGCGCTGACCATTCCCTATTTTACGGGGCCAAAAGTGACGGCAACCGAAGTCATTCAGACAGGCTAGAGTTTGATGACATCAGGTTGACTTTCAAAGTGCCGTCACCCCCGCGAAGGCGGGGGTCCAACGCCCGAGGCTCGATAGTGGGCGTTGGATTCCCGCCTTCGCGGGAATGACGAGAGATATGGATAAACCGGATGTCATCAAGCTCTAGGGCGCGCTTTTGTGCGGCCTTGCTTCGGCGAGGATCAGCGCGAACTGGTCGGCAGCATCGGTCCATTCGGCAAGCGGCGTCCAGCCTCCCGCGCGGAGCAACAAGCGAGCGTCGCGGGGCCCGTATTTATGGCTGTTTTCGGTGTGAATGGTGTCACCGGCGACCATCGCAAACGTCTCGCTTTCAACGGTGAACGTCACATCGCGCATCGCTTCGAGATGCATTTCGATGCGGGCGTAACTGTCGTTCCAGCGCGCGACATGCGCAAAAGCATCGAGCGGAATACTGCCGCCAAGCTCGCGATTGATGCGCACCAGCAGATTGAGATTGAACCGCGCGGTCACGCCTGCGGCATCGTCATAGGCGCGGACCAGCGTCTCGACATCTTTCACCCGGTCCATCCCGATCAGCAGCATCGCGCCGGTGCCCAGCGTGTCGCGCATCCGGCGGAGTAGATCGACCGACGTGCGTGCGATGAGGTTGCCGATGGTCGATCCTGGAAAAAAACCGAGCTTGGGCAGAGCAGTGACGGCATCGGGCAGCGTGACCGCGTGCATGAAATCGGCTTCGACAGGATGGATCGCAAGCGCGGGAAATTCGCGGGCAAGATCGGTGGCCGATGCGCGGAGGAAATCACCCGAGATGTCGATGGGGACATAGGCCGAGGGAGCGACGGCGCGCAGAAGATGCGGGGTTTTGGTTGATGATCCCGACCCGAATTCGACGACCGCACGATTTCGGCCGGCTAACGTGGCGACATCGCCGCAATGCGTTGCAAGCAGCGCCGTCTCGACGCGGGTCGGGTAATATTCGGGGAGCTCGGTGATCGCTTCGAACAATTCCGAACCGGCGCGATCATAGAACCAGCGGGCCGGGATGGCGCGCGGATGGCCACGCAATCCGGCAAGGACATCAGCGCGGAAAGCGGGATCGACCGCAATGTCGGGCGCGTCGTGAAGCAACATCAGCGGTCTCTCGCCAGTCGCAGTCCGCTGAATTGCCAGCGCGCCGTCGGCGGAAAGAAATTGCGCGTGGTCGGGCGCGCTGTGCCGGGCGGTGTTGCGTGGCTCGATCCGCGCAGGACCATCTGCCCGCTCATGAACTTGCCATTATATTCGCCGACCGCGCCGGGAGCGGGCTGATAGCCGGGATAGGGGAGATAGGCTGAGCCTGTCCACTGCCAGACGTGGCCGAAAGCATCACTCAATCGCGACGCCGACGCTTCCCATTCGAATTCGGTCGGCAGCCGCGCTTCCGCCCAGCGTGCATAGGCATCGGCTTCATAATGGCTGATGTGCGTGACCGGCGCAGCCGGATTGCGCGGGTGCAGCCCGTCGAGGCCAAACGCGCTGTGATCGCGCCAGTAGAGCGGCGCGGTGATGCCGTCGCGTTTCGCCCAGGCCCAGCCTTCGGACAACCAGAGTTCGGGCCGTGCATAGCCGTCATCGTCGATGAATGCCTGCCATTCGGCATTGGTGACCAGCCGGTCAGCAATTGCATGCGGCGCGAGGTAGCTTTTGTGGCGGGGCCCCTCGCAATCGAAGGCAAAGCCGGTGCCGCTGTCGCCGATCTCGACGATTCCGGTTGGTCCGTCGATCCATCGGATTGCGTCTGGAAGCGCCCGTGGTTCGGCAGTCGCTAATCGATAGGCGGGCGCGAGCGGGTTCTGCGCAAACAGATGCAAGATGTCGGTAAGCAGCAGCTCCTGATGCTGTGCTTCATGTTCGCAGCCGAGTTCGATCAAGTCGCGGGCAGCGTCTGGAAATGCCGCAAGCAGTGCGGCATCGACATGCACGCGATAGGCGCGGATATCGTCGAGCGAGGGCCGGGTCAGCAGTCCGCGATTGGGCCGCGCATGGCGGTCGCCTTCGCCGTCATAATAGCTGTTGAAGAGGAAATGATACGCGGGATCAAACACGCTATAACCGGGGACATGGTCGCGCAGGATGAAGGTTTCGAAAAACCATGTCGTGTGCGCCAGATGCCATTTGGCGGGCGATGCATCGGGCATCGACTGGACCGTGGCGTCGGCATCCGACAGCGGTTCGGCAAGCGCCAGCGTCCGCGCTCGGGTCGTCAAGAACTGCTCAATTAGAGAGTCGTTGGCATTTCTTTGTGTCGCCATGCCTTCGCTCCATCCACTTCCCTGAGCCTGTCGAAGGGCTGTCCTTATACTTCACGCTCGACAAAGAAAGGACAACCCTTCGACAGGCTCAGGGACACGGCTAACCTTGGATCAGCGGCATTCTACCGCGATGCGCCCGGCACCCAGAGAACGTCGTCGGCGCCATTGCCATTGGCAACGCGCGCCATTGTGAAAAGATGATCCGACAGGCGATTGAGATAGGCCAGCGCCGGGCGGTTCAGCCCTGTTACAGCGACCGCACTGCGCTCGGCGCGGCGCACAGCAGCACGGGCGACATGAAGATGCGCCGCCAAAGCTGATCCGCCCGGGAGGATGAAACTGCGCAGCGGGGCAAGCCCGATATTCATCGCATCGATCTCGCTTTCCAGCCGTTCGACCTGGACCGGCATGATGCGCAGCGGCTCCCAGCCGAAATCGCCGTCGGGCGTTGCGATGTCTGCACCGAGATCGAACATGTCGTTCTGGATCGTGCGGAGCGTCTTGAGCATGTCGCCATCGGCATGGACCGCAGCGACGCCGATCAGGCTGTTCGCTTCATCGACATCGCCGATCGCCGCCATCAGCGCCGATGACTTTGCCACGCGACTGCCATCGACCAGCCCCGTCGTGCCGTCGTCACCGGTCTTGGTATAAATCTTGTTGAGTTTGACCATTATCCCTGCCGCGAAAGCAGCAGAAGCAGCATCACGAGGACCACCGCGCCCGCCTGAAAACCGACGCGCATGAACATCGCTTTGTTCTGGCGCTCGGCCGAACGGCTGACGCCGCCATCGGGCGATTTCAGATCGGCCTCGGTGGTTTGCAGGAAGGCGACGATCCCTTTGATGAGGGCAAAAAGAGTTCCGCCCATGGCAAGAACGATGAGGATGATGAGAAGCGTGGACATTCCTGCTATTTAGGGGCTGTCAAACGTAAAGCCAATGGGCAGGCGACCGGCGCGCAGATCATTTGTGAGCGATGCGCCGTCCATCCCCACCGTGCGCATCTCGGCAAGGCTGGCAGACCCGGCGCGCTTGGCAAGGCGCTTGTCGTCGGGGCCGCAGATCAGCGCGTGGTGGTGGTAGCGCGGGGTCGGCAACCCAAGCAGCCGTTGCAAAACGCAGTGGACGTCGGTCGCGCTTTCAAGATCACGACCGCGGACGACATCGGTGATCGCTTCGGCGGCATCATCGACGGTGACAGCGAGGTGATAGCTGGCGAGCGCATCCTTGCGGGCAATAACGACGTCACCCCAGTTGTGGGCAGGATCGCCTGCATCCGCTGCCTTTGCCATGTCGAGCCGCCATGCCGCTGGCCCCGAGACCTCGCGCCCTTTGCACGTGCCGGGATAAACCGGCGGCAAATCGCCTTGCGGCGCGCTTGCGCTCGCGGCGATTTCGGCGCGCGTGCAAATGCAGGGGTAGATCAAGCCTGCGTCGCGCAGTTGATCCAGTGCGGTTGCATAGCGAGGGCCATGTTCCGATTGCACGCTGACCGCATCCCACGTCAGTCCGAGCCAGCGCAGATCGTCAAAGACGCCCGCGACAAATTCGGGCCGACACCGTCCGCCATCGATATCTTCGATCCGGACGAGAAACCGGCCCCCGCCAGCGCGTGCCAGATCATGTGCCATGACCGCCGAATAGGCGTGGCCGAGATGCAACAAACCGGTTGGAGACGGTGCAAATCGTGAAATCTGCGGTTGACCGCGAGTCATTGCCTGTGCTGTCATACGCCCGTCACCAATCGGTCCGATGGGCGACGAGGACACGAAAGGGATTTGGATACCGCATGTATCACCCCGACCTTATCCGCCATCCAGACGGATGCCCTGCGCTTGTGCTCAACGCTGACTATACCCCGCTCAGCTATTATCCGTTGAGCGTGTGGCCATGGCAAACGGCGGTAAAAGCCGTGTTTCTCGACCGGGTCGACATTGTCGATCATTATCAGCGCGAAGTGCATTCGCCGACGCATACCATGAAATTGCCGTCGGTCATTGCGCTCAAATCCTATGTAAAGCCGTCGCAGCATCCGGCGTTTACGCGGTTCAACGTCTTTCTGCGCGACCGGTTTCAATGCCAATATTGCGGCGTCGGCAATGACCTGACTTTCGATCATGTCGTCCCGCGTGCCTACGGCGGGCGCACGACATGGGAAAATGTGACGACCGCGTGCGCGCCATGCAATTTGAAGAAAGGCGGGCGGACGCCGCGCGAAGCAAAAATGGGCCTCCACATCGCGCCGATCCGCCCGACAAGCTGGCAGTTGCAAGACCACGGCCGCGGCTTTCCGCCCAATTTCCTCCACGATAGCTGGCGCGACTGGCTCTATTGGGACATTGAATTGCTGGCTTAGGCGGGAACGATCACCGTCAATGCGTCTACATCCCGTGTGATACCGTCGTCCCTGATCCTGCGGTCGAGCGTGGCCAGTCGGCTGCCATGATGGATTGCCAGCACGAGCAGATACTGGTCGGTCACCGCGTGGTGACGGCGCAACGCATTTCGTTCGATCAGCGTGGTATCAAGCAAGCTGACATCGTCGGGCAGGAAACGATGATCGGAGACGGTCGTGAAGTCAGCAAGAAGCGACGCGATTTCTTCTGTGCTTGCACCGCTGTTTGCGTAGTGCGGGTTGCTCAAAATACGCATGACTCCATTTTGACTGATCGGACACGTCGACCACCCTTCAGCACGATGGTCGTTGAACCATGTCCACGCCGTATCATGAAATCGATGCAGCGTATCCAGAAGCGCAATGAGAACATTGACGTCGAGCAGATGATTCAAGACATTTCGTCGCGAAGCGCATTGACATGCTCAAGGGTGACAACAGCATTGGGATTGTAAACCGGCAGCAGCCGAACCCCGTTGCGCATCTTTGGCACGGGTTCGGGCCGGAGTGATTTGCGCATGAGGTCATTCACGACAGCACCCAGTGTCCGGCCGTCCTGCCGCGCGAGCTTTTTGGCCTCGCGCAACAGATCAGCTTCGATCGATAATGTGGTCCGTGACATCTCCATGATCAAGATATGACGCATCACGCATCAAACATCAACCTGCCATCGAATAAGGCCCGCCGCGCTCAAGCGCCCGCTTATACGCATCGCGCGCCTGAAAGCGTTTTACCCAGGACCCGATATTGGGGTGCGTGGCGTGCAGCCCATAGCGGCACGCGATTTCGCCGACAAAGCTCATCTGGATATCTGCCCCTGACAGCGCACCGCCGACGAGCCAGTCCTTGCCCGCGAGCGACGCTTCGACATAGCCTAGGTGATTGGCGATCTCGCTGTCGATGCGCGGCTTGAGCGGGGCTGCTGCGTCGCCGAGCATGCCACTGTAGAGTTTGAGCATCAGCGGCAGCATCGCCGATCCTTCGGCATAATGCAGCCACTGGTTGTACACTTCATAATCCGCGCTGTCGGCCTGTGGCGCCAGCGCACCGCCGCCATGCTTGCGGATCAGATGGTCGATGATCGCGCCCGATTCGATGATCGTGCCATGCTCGTCGCTGATCACCGGCGACTTGCCGAGCGGATGCACCGCCATCAGCTCGGGCGGCGCAAGCCGCGTTGTCGCATCGCGCTGATAAAATTTAATGTCATAGGGCGTGCCGATTTCCTCGAGTAGCCAGAGGATGCGCTGCGAGCGCGATTCATTAAGATGGTGGACGGTGATCATGGATATGCCTCCTGTTTGTCCCTTCGTGCCTTGTGAATACGCACTTGGCAATTGACGCTACGGCTGCTGCAGTGCAGCACGCGCTTATGGCCTCGATTGCTCAAAATCCCGACATCCGTTTTCTCGGTCGCATCTTGGGCGATGTCATCCGGACACTGGGTGGCGAAGCGCTGTATCGGCGGACCGAATATATCCGCTCGACATCGGTCGACCGGCATCGCGGCGTGGCAGGTGCGGATACCGTGGACCGCGGGCTCGATGCGCTGACGCTTGACGAGACGCTCGATTTCGTGCGCGGATTCATGTTGTTTTCGATGCTCGCCAATCTCGCCGAGGACCGGCAGGGGGTGGCAGTCGAAACCGGTGCCGACGTCGCACATGTTGCCGCAGGACTCGCCGAACATGGCATGGATGGCGCCGCCGTCTGTGCCATGCTCGACCATGCGCTTGTAATGCCCGTGCTGACCGCGCACCCGACCGAAGTGCGGCGCAAGTCAATGATCGATCACCGCAACCGGATCGCTGCGCTGATGGAATTGCGTGACGCGGGCACGACCGAAACCGAGGATGGCGATGCGGTCGAAGCCGCAATTGCGCGCCAGATTGCGCTGCTGTGGCAGACGCGACCGTTGCGGCGCGAGCGGCTCTATGTCGCCGATGAAGTCGAAAATGCGCTGGCGTGGCTGCGCGATGTTTTTTTGCCGACACTGCCCGCGCTTTATGCACGGTGGGACCGGGTCTTGGGGCATCGTCCTGCGTCATTCCTTCAGGTCGGCAGCTGGATCGGTGGCGACCGTGATGGCAATCCCAATGTCGTGGCGGACTCGCTGCATCTGGCGCTCGGTCGTTCGGCGGAAACAGTGTTCGGCTATTACCTCGATGCGGTTCATGCGCTGGGCGCTGAACTGTCGATTTCGACCGAGCTGGCCGAGGTCGATTCCAGTGTGATTGCTTTGGCCGAAGCCAGCGGCGATACCGCGCTCAGCCGCGCTGACGAGCCCTATCGCCGCGCGGTATCGGGCATTTATGCGCGGTTGGCGGCGACGTTTGAGGGAGCGGTTGGCAAGGCACCGTCGCGACCATCTGCGCTCAACGGCGAACCCTATCCCGATCCCGCCAGCTTCCGCGCGGACCTCCGCGCGCTCGCCAAGGCGCTAAGCACCGGACCGCTCGCGACCGGCGGTGCCCTCGGGCGACTGATCCGCGCGGTCGATGTGTTCGGCTTTCACCTCGCAACGCTCGACCTGCGCCAGAACAGCGATGTGCATGCGCGGGTGGTCGCCGAATTGCTCAAGGTGGCGGGTGTCGAGGCGGATTATGAGGCGCTCGACGAAGCGACGCGCATCGCCCTGCTCCGCCGCGAACTGGCCAGCCCGCGCCCGCTGTCGGGACCGAACCTCACTTATGGTGACGAAACAACATCGGAAATGGCAATCTTCGCTGCCGCTGCGGCCGCCAAGGCGCGCCATGGCAATGCCGCAATTGCCCGTGCGATCATCTCCAAAGCCGACAGTGTGTCGGATCTGCTCGAAGTTTATATCCTGCTCAAGGAAGCCGGCCTCTACAGCCCGGGCAACGCCAGCATCCAGGTCGTCCCGCTGTTTGAAACCATAGGCGACTTGGAAGCGGCGCCCGCGATCATCAGCGCGTTCTTCGCGCTCCCCGAAATGGCGGCGCTCGCGGTCGCGGCGGGGCATCAGGAAGTGATGGTCGGCTATTCGGATTCGAATAAGGATGGCGGCTACCTGACATCGACATGGAGTCTCTATCAGGCAAGCCTCGCGCTGGCACCCGTGTTCGAAAAAGCGGGAACGGCGATGCAGCTTTTCCATGGCCGCGGCGGCGCGGTCGGGCGTGGTGGGGGGTCGAGCTTTGCAGCAATCCGGGCGCAGCCGCCGGGGACGGTCAAGGGGCGAATCCGCATCACCGAACAGGGCGAAGTGATTGCCGCCAAATATGGCAGCCGCGAAAGTGCCGCGATCAACCTCGAAGCGATGGCGGCGGCAACGATCCTCGCGAGCATGGAACCCGAAGGCGTCAGCGCCACCGATACCAAGCGCTTCGCCGATGCGATGGATGAAATCTCGGGCGCAGCGTTCAAGGCCTATCGCGGGCTGGTCTATGACACGCCGGGATTTCGCACTTTTTTTCGCCAGATGACGCCGATTGCCGAAATTGCGACACTGAAAATCGGCTCGCGCCCCGCCAGCCGGACGAAATCGGACGCCATCGAAGATTTGCGCGCCATCCCCTGGGTGTTCAGCTGGGCGCAGGCGCGCGTGATGCTGCCCGGCTGGTATGGCGTCGGCGCGGCGTTCGACGGGTTCGCCGACAAGGGATTGCTGAAAGCAATGGCGGAAGGTTGGCCTTTTCTGCAATCAGTGCTCGGCAATATGGAAATGGTGCTGGCGAAATCGGACATGGGGATTGCCGCGCGTTACGCTGAACTGGTCGAGGATCGCGCGATGGGCGACGCGACGTTCGGGCGGATTCGCGATAGTTGGCAGCGGTCGCATGACCAACTCTTGCTCGTAACCGGCCAATCCCAGTTGCTTGAAGCAAACCCCGCACTCGACGCGTCGATCCGCCTGCGCACGCCCTATATCGAGCCGCTGAACCTGCTCCAGATCGAACTCCTCAAGCGCCATCGCAGCGGCGAGGACGATCCGCGCATCGCCGAGGGGATCCAGCTCTCGATCAACGCGATTGCGACGGCATTGAGGAATTCGGGCTAGATCGACACGATCAGGGTAAGGCCATTGCCCGGTTGGTCGGGTGCTAGCCCTTGAATCCGCGTCGCATCGGCCCGCGCACGGTCGAGGATGGCGGCGGGGACATCGGGGCCGTGGTAGATGGTTGTTGCAGATGCGAGTTGACGGGCCTGGCGCAAGGTGAGGTCGTCAGGATCGGTTGAGGTCAGGACGAGCGTTTCGGTGCGATCAGGCGTGTTCGCGGTCTTCATTGCGAGCCATGCTGAGACATCATGGCCACCAGCAAAAGGATCAAGCACTTCGCCTTCGCTGAGGGCCGCGTCAATGGCCTGTCGACGTGTGGTGCCATCGGGAAATTTCTTGCGGAGTGCGTCGCGTGCGGCAAATAAATCGGTCGCCAGTGTGCCGAGCGATTGCGGCAACAAAGCTTCGAGCCGTTGACGCAAGGCTTTCGCCAGCCCTGCCGATGCCCCGCCGGTGCCGATGGCGATCAGGACCGGATCACGGTCGACAATCGCAGGCAAAGTGAAATCGCACAGCGCCACCCGGTCGACCGCATTGACGAGGATACCGCGCGCTCTCAGCCGCGCGACAGCGGCTTCGGCTTCCGTATCATCCTGGACAGCGACAATCGCGAGCGCGGCCACGCCTTCTTCACCGACAACCACGGCGCCCGCACGATCCAGCAACCGCCGCTTGGCATCCGCCGCATCGCCATCGCCAATCAGGATGACATTGCGTCCTGTCAGCCGGACAAAGAGCGGCAAGCTGTGCATGGGTCAGGGGCCGACGGGTGCGTGCAGACTGGTCCCTGTGCGTGCGCTGCGCAGGCCCCAGTTCCCGTCGAACGAGAAGGTGATGAATTCGGCGCGCCCGCCAAGATTTTCATAGGGAATCGCGCCACCAAGGCCACGGTTTTCGAGCGGCACGCGACTGTCCGCCGAACGATCGCGGTTATCGCCCATCAGGAAAACATGGTTCGCCGGAATCGTGATCGGTGCGAAATCATCGACGCGCCAGTCATAGCCGAGGTCGATGGTGTCATAGCTGCGGCCACCCGGCAGCGTTTCGCGGAAGACGGGCAATTGGCACCAGCCGTTGCCCATGCTGTCACGGGTCAGCGCACCCGGATATTCGCTGTCGGCGCACGGCTGGTTGGCATCGACGGGAATTCGCAGATAACCCTTGTTGACGCGCTTCACGGGTTTGTCGTTGAGGATGACAACCCCCGCGCGCACTTCGAGGCGATCACCGGGCAAGCCGATGACGCGTTTGATGTAGTCTTCGGATTTGCCCGGCGGGGTTACAATCACGACATCGCCGCGCTCGGGCAAGCTGCCAAACAAGCGGCCTTTGCTGGGGGTGAACTGCACGCTCCAACTCGGCACCGACTGGCGCAGAACGAGGCTTCTGAAAATCGCTGCGGGATTGGGAACGGTGGGCGAGACGAACGACCAGCCATAAGCGAATTTGCTGACCACCAGCCGGTCGCCGACGCGCAAGCCGGGGACCATCGATTCGCTGGGGATATAGAAAGGTTTGGCGATGAAGCTGTGAAAGCCAAGCACGGCGGCGATCAGCCAGAAAATGCTGTGCGCCTCGTGCAGCCAGTTGGTTTTGGGCTTGGTCACGGCGGGGGTTTCGAGAATCGCGGTTTCGGCGGTCACATGGGGTCTTTCGGCAGCGCTTCGATAATGACGAACGCCTGTGCCCATGGATGATCGTCGGTGAGCGTCAGGTGAATATGCACGTCATAGCCATCGGGCGTGATCGCGTCGAGCCGCGCCTTTGCCCCCCCGGTCAGCGCCAGTGTGGGGGCGCCGCTCGGAGCATTCACGACACCAATGTCCTTCATGAACACGCCGCGCTTGAAGCCAGTGCCGACGGCTTTGGAGAACGCCTCTTTGGCGGCAAAGCGCTTGGCATAGGTGCCGGCGCGGGTGAACGGGCGGCGCGTGGCCTTGGCGCGTTCGACATCGGTGAAGACGCGCGCCTCGAAACGCTCGCCAAAGCGGTCGAGCGACGCCTGGATGCGCTCGATGTTGCACAGGTCGGATCCGAGGCCGATGATCATATCCCCCTTCTCCTTACGAGAAGGCGCACTTTGTTAATTTGATGGTTTTGCTGCATGATTACTGTCATTTTTATTTGTGTAGGCGTGGCGTAGAATTTTTGTGTGCTTGGGGAAAATAACCTTACTGGCGGTCACTCTAATGGCATTTTCAACGCGAGTCGAAAGCCTCTGTGGCACCCTATTGCGACGTTTGCGGCATATGGTTCAGCGGTCTTGCCGGACTTGTCCAATACGCCACAATGAGCAAGTGAAGTGGCCCGTAGGGAGACTTTGAGCTTATATCGGTTGCCGCCCGACAGGAGAGGGCGGAGAACGGCAGGATGTCGATGCCGCGATATCAGACGGTGTTCTCGACAGTCCCAACAGGCAACTTACCGGCTCTCTCCAACCGTCGAAAAAGCGGCCCAGAATGCGGGGTGCGACCGATATGTTGGCCCGTTTCGGTCGTTGCGCAGCGAACGCATCGCGCTCCTCAACGCTGATGCGTAGGATGCACCATCAGCACGCTTATGAGCCATAAATGTCATCAGCTCTGCGGTCGCTGCGCTATCGACGCTCCAGTGTGACACGATGATTTGTCGTGCCCCTGCGTATAAAAAAGCGCGGGCAAGCCCACTCAGCGGACGGGATGCGCCATTGGCATCGCCAGAGGCGGTGTTGCAGCCTGAGAGAACGACCACGTCGGCATCAAGCGACAACATCGTGATTTCGCTTGCTGTCAGCAAGCCATCGTCGGTGTCTTTGGTCGTCGCGGCAACATGTTCATCACATCCACCGCCGGGGGTGAGGATGATGGCCGGTTCCTCGCTCGGTGTTGATCCAGCGGCTAAACCGTGCGTTGCAAATAGCAATGCCCGGTAGCGTCGCAATTCGCCTGACTGGCTAAGCGTTGCCAACGTGGCTTCGGATGCGACATTTCCAAAGATCATAGAGTTGGCAGATGCGCCCATTGCCTTTGCCATGGCTTCGGCTTCGCGGCGCGTATCGGGCAGCGGTCTCAGCGCACAAACGGCAGACGCCGTGCGCACAGGAAAGTTCCCGGCGGTTTGAGCACTACGGAGCGACGCAAAGGAATTTGTCGCGGCGCTCAGCTTGTTTCCGGCCAGCGCTGGATCGGCTATAGCAAGAAGCGGACGATCCGCTTTTGATGGCGGCGCCACGAGCTTTAGGGCCCGCAACGCGTTAATGGCCGGTAGCGTGACAATATTATATTTATCGCCGAACCAGTGCGCTTGACGATACGCCGCAAAAATATTGTTCGATCTGGTCGGCATTTTCGTAACAAGCACTGACAGCGGTAGACTTGCGAGCGGCCCATCCACGCTGGAATACAGCGTCCGCACGCCGCGAAGATCGCCTTCAAATGGTGCGACAAGGCTTTGATACAGCGCTGCTGACGCCTTGAGATCAAACGCGGGAAGGTCAGATCCGGTCACGGCACCGGCTATCGCAAGGCCAGTGCGTAATTCGGCGACCAATGCAGACATTTTCTTCGTGCCAATCGGTGCCGCAACAAGTTTGCTGTAACCACGCTTTACGAGCAGCGCGTAATGGTCTTCCGGCTCTTGAATGAGGAACAGCGCAGCTTCGTTCGGCTTCAGCAACCTCGAGCTTGGAGACGTCAATTCATCAAGCAAAAGGTCACGCCCCCCGGCAAGATTTGCAAAGGCAGGATATCGTGCGTCAATGCTGGCCATGATCTTCGATGCCGCTTCACGATCGCGGTCGAGATCGGCACTCAGGCGGGCAATGTCGCCATCATTTCTTTCGCGATAAGCAGTCCCGAGTTGGGCCCGCAACTTACCGACGGACGCAATGGCGATTTGCTGTTCGTCTGCGAGACGACGGAGCGCAGGATCCTCTGCGGCAAGGCGTGCACCGGTCTGCCATGCTGCGCTGCCATCGAGGTTGCGCTCCACAAACTGCTGGGCCAGCAATACGTCTGGGATTGCATCGCTGTTTTTGAGGGCAATTTGGAACAGGACGTGGCGAAGCCGCCTGGCAGCATTAATCGTGATAGCATAGCGGTCTGCCGCACCGGCTTTCGTCTGAATGCGCGTGGTACCGTCGGTTGCAGCGGCACGGATTTCGGCCAGAACGGCTCGCGCTTCTCGAAGTGCAACTGATGTGTCGCCTGACTCCTGAAGCGCCTGAACATAGGTCGTTTGAATATTCAGCGTGTCCTCTGCCGTCGGTCCAAAGGCGATTCGTGCGCTATTCAGCGCGGTAGCCAGCATTTCTTTGGCTTCGATCGGCTGCTTGTTCCCCAGCAAAAAGCTGCCTTGGAAGTGCATCGCATAAAGTGTGCGAACGTGATTTGGGCCCAGCGCGACCGTCAAGATTCTTATGTTTTCGGCGTTGAGCGCAATCGCTTCCGGCTGCCTGTTAGTGGCGCCAAGTATTTCGGCCAACGCCCGCCGGGGAAAGGTGGAGTTTGGATTATCGCTGCCGAAAATTGAAACTGTAAGATCAACTGATCGACGCAACACTGGCTCCGCTTCTTGATACTTGTGCTGCTGGGCCAGCGTATCGCCGAGATTGGAGAGCCGTATTGCCAGTGGTAATTTGGCTGAAGGGTCGCTTTCTGCAAGCGCGACGGCTTGCCTCTGAACCTGTTCGGCAAGGGAAACTCGGTTCGTTTTGTTGTATAAACTCCCCAAATCACCAAGCGCCGAACCCAAACGGCGATCATTCTGACGCGGACGGGATCGTTCGATCTGCAGTATTTGTTCGCTGACGGCCTCGCCACGTTGACGATCTCTCGAGATATTATAGGCATCGACCAGAGGCTCGAGCGCAAGGGTCAGGCGGCTGTCATTCTTGGCATAAGCCGTCTCCATCAATGCCAACACCTTTTCCCACTGACTGACACACGTGGCACCGCGTTGTATGACGCAGGCCAATCGGGCGTCGGTCGCGGCCAGCAAGGCCTTGTCGGTCACGGACATCTTGGGCATCTGCGCCGCTGTTGTGGATGTGAGGGCAACCATTCTGGCCAATTCGTCTTTCAACAGAATTTTCCCAAACAGCGCCGCCAATCGAGCCTGCGTGCGAAAGCGTTCGATGGATGCAGTCGGTTGGAGCGCGAGTGCCTTTTCAAGAAGCACTCGCGCCTCTTCATATTTGCCCTGCTGGACGAGAACGGCGCCCAACAAGGATTGTCCACGCGCTAAAAGGATCGGCTTTTCACGCCCGCCGGCGGTTTGATCGAGTGCCGTGACGGCCGCTCGCAATGTTTCTTCGGCATCGGCAAAAAACATTTCTGCAAGCTGCGCTTCGCCCAGATCAATCCGACATGCCGTCGTCTCGAAGTGCGTCGCACCCCATTTTATGATGCACAGACGTAATTGTTCGCGTGCAAGGTCCACATGCTTGGAAGGCTCTAGCTTGTCGACATCGGCGAGCTGGATGCGAAGCTGGTTCAGGGGCAGCGGTTTTGTGCCAGCTCGCGAAGCCACGCTTTGAAACTGAAGCGCCAATACTAGAATTGCTGCAATGGTTTTGATTACCATTTTTTCAGACCGAGCCATGCTGTGCACACTCCCTAAGACACGTAATTTCGTGGCAGATTTTATCAGAATTGCTTTTCAGCCATCCGCTACTTCAAACGTGCATCAAGCTGTGCCAAGGCTTCTTGACGGCAACCCGAGTTCCATTCGGCGGCGATTGTACTCCAATCTTGCGCCCCGTTTGGCGCACATCGCGAGTCACCGTTACGCACCCCCCCGAGCCGCTCGTTCGACGCCCGCGCTTTGAACATTGCGACGAATGCGCCCGTGATCGACGGCGCAGGTGGAATTATGGCGGCATAGCGTTCGCGCAAAGGCCCCGTTAATTGCCGGGTCTGTCCATTAGGGAGAAGAAGCATGACCGAGACCCCATCGGGCAATCGCAACATTTGGCCATTTCGAACAATCGTTCCGGCCGGAAGACTTGTCACGGCTGAACGAAGGATGATGGCATCGGCAAGCGCCGGGGTTGACATCACGAGCGTGGCGGCGACCAATAGAACCGACATCAGGGGCGTCACGCGCAAAATTTTTGAATGCATGAGGATCTTTCACCGACACCAACAAGAGCCAGACGAAATAGTCTGCTCAAGCTCATGCAACCCGTCATCATTTTTGTTTTATTGTCGATAGTTATAGCATCGAGTTTCGTCCTCGGCAATCACGCACCTTTTGCGCCGCTGGAAGCAATGCTCGCCGATGTTCGGACATCGCGGCTGGCAAGATCAGACGCGATCGATGCCAGCGTTGTCGTTGTTGCGATAACGGAAGAGTCGCTCAAAGATGATCAAGCGCTGTCGCCGATTGACCGGCGCTTTCTGGCGCGACTGATAACGGCAGTCGATGCCGCAGCACCTGACTCTATCGGCCTCGATATTTTGTTCGACCGTCCGTCTCTGCCTGAGAACGATAAAGCCTTTCGCGAAACGCTTGGTTCATTGCGCGCGCCGCTGGTGATGATCGGGACTGAAGTGCCAGCCGCATTCGAAAAGGCGATCCTTGCCGGGCGACAAGTGGCGAGTCCGGCGCTTAACGCTGATGGCAATGATGGCGTCGTGAGGGATTTCACAGAGCGAGATCGTGCGGGGTCGTTCGTACTCGCTGCGTCGATGGCGAAAATTTCAGGTCGCAAGGTCATGAAACCAGCGTTCGAGATCCGTTACGCGCTGACACCATCTGGCGAACTACCGTTTCGAATTATTCCCGCACATCTTCTTTTGGCCAATCCTTCATTGCAAGCAACGCTAACGGGGCAACATATCCTTATCGGCGGCATCTTCAATGACAGCGATCGTCACTTGACCCCCCTTCGTTTCGTGGAAGGATCGCCAGACAGGCTTCCCGGCGTGATCGTTCACGCATTTCAACTGCGCCAGCTTCTCAATCAGACGCATCGCCCAAGTTCGCCTTTATGGTCGATTCTTCTTACCGTTTTGGCTGCCGTCATCGGTTTTACGTTGGGCAGATCCGTGTTCCCACCAGTATGGCAGAACGTGATGTTGCTCGTTAGTTTTGGGGCACTTGGGTTGTCTGGTGTCGCCCTGTTTGCTGTGGCTCAAGTCATGGTTAATCTCGTCGCAATGGGAATCGCGCTTATCCTTGCGACGTTAGCGGGCTTTGCTTTGGAGGGACAACATCGCCGCGCCCAGATGCAATCCGTGCGCAAGGCGTTCGGCACCTTTCTTGCCCCTGATTATGTCCGGATGCTGGAGCGCGATCCCGGTCTTGTTACTGCTGCTGCGAAGCGAACCGAGATCGCGGCCCTGTTTACGGACCTGGCAGGATTCACAGCGCTGATCGAGCGGCTTGCGCCCGAAGCGATCGAGCCATTTCTGAATGCGTATCTTGATCAGGTCACAAATGTGATCGTTGCCGGTGGGGGCACGATTGATAAAATCGTGGGCGATAGCGTTCATGCGCTGTTTGGCGTGCCGATTGCGCAGGTTGATGCCGCCGAACGAGCGCTTGGCTGCGCACAGGAGATTGTGCGCGTCACCGAGGATTTCCGTAATGCCCGCTCCGACCTCGCATTAGGCATAACACGAGTCGGTGCTCATTTCGGTCCCGCGCTCGTTGGCAACTTCGGGGGAAGTCTTCGCCTGGACTATACCGCCCACGGGTCGACCATGAACATCACCTCACGATTGGAAGCAGCGAACACGTTGCTGGGAACACAAGCTTGTATCAGCGAAGCGATATATGTTGCTGCGGGTAAGCCTGACGGTTGGCGTTGGTGTGGATCGGTTTGGCTGCGTGGCGTGCGGGAGCCACTTTCGTACTTCACGCTAACACGCGACCGCAAACAGGACGTAGTCACAGCAACTGCATTAAGAGCAATTGGGTCTGATCCGTCAAATTCTCTAGGGGCGTTTCAGAACTTGGATACGGCCGATCCGATCGTCCAACTTCAGCTTCGTCGGCTATCGCAGGGGCTCTGTTCCACAATGATCGACCTTCGCTAAACCAATAATTCACTCAAAGCCGCCGCGTCGGCGATGATCAATGACCGCGCATCCCTCTCAACCCACTTTGCATCCCGCCAACGGCTCAATGTTTTTGAGACCGACTCGCGTGTGGCATGAATGCAGACAGCAAGCTCGGTAACCGACGGCATTACCACGATATGCAGCAAGTCATCCGAATTGCGACTGGCCAATCGGAATAGCTCGGATGCCAGCCGCGCGGCGATGGGTGCTGCCGCGACAGCAAAGGTCTTTTCCGAAGACTCGCGCAACTGACGCGCGAGTTGATAGACAAGCGCAGCGGCAAATCTGGCCTCCGTTCTCAACCATATATGGAACAGGGCTTTCGGAACCGAAACAACCTCGCTGTCTTCCAACGCAATGACAGACGCACAGCGTGTTTCTCCATCGATAAGACTGAGTTCACCGATCACATCGCCGCTGCCTCGCTCGGCAAGGGCAACCATCGCACCGTCAGCCGATACGCGAAATACCCGTAGGCGCCCGTCTGCGACGTACCAAGCAGATAGGCTATCGTCGCCTTCGTGCATCAGGATCTGGCCGCGTCGCACCAGCCGCCGGACCACGCCGTTTGACCCACCAGCCGCAGCATTATCGATGAGGAACTTAAGCGCTAGTTTTGCGGCCATGGGGGCATTATCCACTGATTAATCCCCGTGACGCCAAGATTTTTGTCGTTTCAGCGACTGCGCAGTTGAATGCGTGAAACACTTCACAGCCGCCATACCGTGAATAGGCCAGATCAGTGCTTCGTCAAACAGCATTGATCGGAGAGTTTCATGGAACGAAGTGATGGCCTGTCCAGCATTGACCGACGTCAATTTGGGATTGGTGCACTGAGTCTCATGCTGGCGGATCGCGCGTGGGCTGAAACGCCTTCGGCTGCGGCATTGATGACTGCAAGCCATGAGGCAACGCGCTTTGCCAGTGCGCGTTTTGCAGCAACACTCATTATTCAGTCGCGCGGTGGTGCAACCCAGAAACGCGAACTCGCGGGTATGACAAAACTCGTCGACGGCGGCGTCTCATCGGCGCGCCTCCTCCGCTTTTCGAATCCAAGCGATATGCGCGGCGTCGCAACACTGACAGTCGAACGCCGGGAAAAGGGCGACGACTTATGGCTTTACCTGCCTGCGTTCCGGCGTGTGCGTCGGCTCGTTTCGGCCAATCGCGCCGACCCGTGGGTTGGCTCGGATTTCTCGTTGGGCGATGTAACGGGTCACAAGCCCGGCGATTGGCGGCATAGCTTGGCAGGTGCCGAAGTTCTGGGGACCGCGGATTGCTGGCGGATCGAAAGCCTGCCGGCAACGCGGGCAACGGCAACCGACACAGGTTATTCGCGTCGCATATCGTGGATACGCAAGGCTGATGCCGCGCTGGTTCGTTGCAATTTCTACGATTTGGCGGGCACGTTGCTGAAAAACCACCAAGCTGATGATCTGCGCCTTCTCGATCAGGCGCGGCGCAAAGTTCAGCCAATGCGTGTGACCATGCGTAACATGCGGTCCGGCAGTGTCACGACAATGGCTTTCAGCAGCTTTAAGGCGAACGCTGCCGTTGCCGATAAAGAGCTTGCGCCCGGCGCGCTTGCGGCATGAAATGTGTCGCCGCTTTGATTGTGCTAACCACAGCAGGGCCGGTTCACGCCAACGTCTCCGTTGAACCGTCGGTTCGTCTGTCAATGTGGAGCAGCGACAGGCTTAATCAAGATGCAAGTGCTATCCCGTCGCTCGATCTTTGGGTCCGTGCCAACGCTGAAATCTCCGAGACTGTGTCGTTGCGACTTGAGGGTTGGGCCGGCTTGAACCCATCGGGCACAGGCGACCCCGGCGGCGACATCCGGGAAGCTGTTATCGACGTAAAAGCCGGCGATGTTCGGCTTACTGCCGGACGGCAAATGTTTGCATGGGGACGTGCCGACCGGATCAATCCAACCGACGTTATCAGTTCACGGGACCTGCGTCGGCTGGTCGATGAAGACGAGGACAACAGGCGCGGTCTTGCGAGTGTTAGCCTGAGCCTGCCCCTGGCTGGAGGCACATTCGGGTTACACTGGCTCCCCGAATTTCGGCCGACCATCCTGCCACAGACGCTGTCGCAGCCGGGTTTGGCCTTTTCCGAAGTCCGTCCGCAGCATAGCGAACGTAGCTTTGCGGCCCGCTACGAACGCTTTGGTCAGAAGGTCGATTGGTCGGTCACATATGCGTCGGCCCCCGGCAGGCTGCCCATTTTCAGTTTAAGCCGAGCAGCATCGGGCCCTGTCCTCGGGCTTCGCTACCCTTGGCTGAAAATGCTTGGCGGTGATCTGGCGACAACAATCGGCAGCTATGGCTTGCGGTTCGAAGTTGCCGGTTATGATTATGATCGCACAGGATTGGCCACAGCCATAACGCGCGTGCCGCGTTTCGCCGCAACGCTGGGCATGGACCGAAGTTTTCCGGGGCAATGGTCCGTCATCGTTCAAGCTGCACTCCGTCTGAGCAGGCGCACCGGGGAAACGGGTGCGTTCGCCGCACGCAATGCGACGATTCACGGTGCGTGGAATGATGTGATCTTCGGCAGTTTCGCCCGTGTCCGCAAAGGGTTTTCGGGCGACCGGGGAAGTGTCGAAGTTGTTGGTGCGAGTTTCACCGGCGGGGGCGCCCTTGGCCAGATCAAGGGCAGTTACGCGCTTCGCGACGGTATCCGGATCACGGCGCTGGCGGAACGCTATGCCGGACCATCAGAAAGCTATCTCGGCCGCTTGCGTGGCAACAATCTTGTCATGATCGGCCTTCGCGCCGGGTTTTAAGGAAACAGATAATGTACGCTCGATTGGGAAATTGGATTATCGCCTATCCACGGCGGACGATCATGATTGTCGTCGCGCTTTCGATGATTCTCCTTGGCGGTCTGTATAATATCCGGTTCGTCAGCGACTTTGATTCGACGCTGCCCAATCGCAGCCCGCTAACCAAACAAATACTCGAAAATCAAAAGCGTTTCGGCGGAAAAAACAGCATTGCATTTCTGGTGGCGAATGGCTCGCCGCAGTCAAAGCTAAAGAGCGCTTGTGCACTTTCAAATGGTTTGCAGTCGATGTCGGGCATCGTGCCGGATCGTGTGTACGGCGTCGGCGCCAACACGTTGAAATATGTCGAAAGCAGCGGCGACGACCTTGCCGTAACCGGGCTGTCGCAAGTGTGTGACACCCCGCAAGGACTGACACCGGAGATTCTTGACGGCCTCGGACCGCAAAAGGCGCTCATGATTGCGCCTAATGGCGATCTCATCATCACAGCCGATCTTTCGGGGAGCAGTGGAAATTTCGAAAAACTGTTGGGTCAAGTCGATGCTCTGGTTGTCAAATCAACGATTTCCGGAGTTCGCATAGACTATTCGGGGCAGCCTGCATTTTTGGCCCAGAATGACAAATTCTCGAAACGCATCGCCCTCTTTTTTCCGCTCATCATGGCTTTGGTGCTGCTGCTTCATTGGGAAGCGCTGCGCTCGGTTCAAGCCGTTGTTGTCCCGATTTTTACAGGGCTCTACGCAACACTTCTTGGTTTGGGCGTCTACAGTTGGCTGGGCGAGCCGCTGGACACCTACACAGTGTTGGCCCCTGTCTTGATCCTTGCCGTCGGCGCGGGACATTCAGTCCAGTTACTCAAGCGGTATATGGAGGAAGTCCGGTTGCGGACACCGATGGGCGAGCAAGCGACGCTCAAGCAGAACAACGCCGCCATTCTCGCGACGATGACTGCCATGGGACCTGTGCTGACGATTGCCGTGTTCGGTGCTGCAGCCTGTCTTTTCGCTTTATTGTTGCTTGATGTGGCGGCGCTCGCGCGTTTTGGCCTTTTGGCGGGAACGGGCATCATTTGCGCGCTCTTTCTGGAACTGTCGCTGGTCCCGGCGATACGGGTTCTTCTCAAGCGCCCGACGATGCGTCCCGGATATGGCGATCTTAGCCGCTGGTGGCAGTCGGGCTTGCGCCGCATTGGCGCGTTCGCGTTGACAGGATCTGTGCCTGTAATCTCGATTGCACTTTGTGTTTGCGCGGTCGTCCTAGCGCTTGGCATCCAGCGCGTGAATGTCAGCCACAGCATGGCCGTTTATACCGCACCCGACATTCCGGTTCAAAAGACATTGTCGCGGCTCGTCGATGCCGGCGTCGGACCCTATGT
>JAYWFN010000150.1:0-4355 GCA_043778785.1 Sphingomonas sp.
CGGTTGACGCGAACCGTCCTTCGACAGGCTCAGGACTGCGGTCAGATCACTGGTATCTTGTAATGGTGCCACGCGAAAATCGCTGCGGCGCCTCGATAAGGCCGCCACCCCTCGGCCAGGTCACGGACCAGCTTCTCTCCGGGACGAACGTCGTGACCAAGCAATCGCCCGACATCTTCCTGGACCGCAAGATCACCGGCGGGCCAGATGTCCTGTCGCCCCTCGGCAAACAGCAGATAGATTTCGGCGGACCAGCGACCGATGCCTTTGATCATGGTCAGCGCGGCGATCGCTTCTTCGTCGTCAGCGGGCAGATCGTGGAGGTCGATTGTGCCGCCTGCGACGAGTTCGGCGAGGCTGCGGCAATAGCCGATTTTCTGGCGCGACAGGCCTGCTGCACGCAGGGTTTCGTCGCTGGTCGCGACCATGATGGCGGGATCCTCGACCGGCGCCACAGCGGCGGCGAGTTTGAGCCATACCGAATCCGCCGCTTTGAAACTGATCTGCTGCCCGACGATCGTGCGCAGCAATGTGACATAGCCCCGGTCGCGGATGCGCGGTTCGGGATAGCCGGCGTTAGCAACAGCACGCGCGAACGCCGGTTCGATCTTGCCCAGCGCATCAAGATGCTCGCGAAGCTGTTCAGCGGAGAGGCCCATGGGATTCCTTGATTTCGTCTTGCCTGCGCGACATAGCGCAAATTCCAATCAGGGAGCGAGTATAAATGCCCAAGTTAATCGTCACCACGCGCGATGGCGCCGTGCAGGAATTGAACGGCGATGTGGGCCTGTCAGTGATGGAAATCATCCGCGACGGTGGTGTGGATGAACTGCTCGCGCTGTGCGGCGGCTGCTGCTCGTGCGCGACATGCCATGTTTATGTCGACGCCGACTTTGCCGGTAAGATTACGCCGATGGGCGAGGACGAAAATGACCTGCTCGATTCGTCGGACCACCGCACTGATATGTCGCGGCTGTCATGCCAGATTCCGTTTACGGCTGATCTGGACGGACTGAAGATCACGATTGCGGCGGAAGACTAGGACTAAGACTAAGACTGGCGCGTCGCATCGGCATAAAGTGCGATTGCCGCTGCATTCGAGATATTCAGGCTTTCGACTTTCGGGCTGATCGGCAGGCGCGCGAGCACGTCGCAATGCGCAGCGACATTGGGGCGCATGCCTTCGCCCTCGGCGCCCAGAACCAGCGCGTTCTTTGCTTCGTTGAAAGAATCCGACAGTGCCATTTTTGCTTCACCGGCCAAGCCAATCCGCCAGAAGCCCGCTTCGGCAACTTCCTCAAGCGCGCGCGCCAGATTGACCACGCGGACCCACGGCACCAGCTCGAGCGCGCCCGATGCCGCGCGCGCCAGCGCCCCTGATTCGGGGGGCGCATGACGATCCTGTGTCACAATGCCGAGTGCGTTAAACGCTGCGGCGGAACGAAGCACAGCGCCAACATTGTGCGGATCGGTCACCTGATCGAGCACGATCAGCGGGCGGCGGTCATCAGCCCCGTGCGCCAGAAGATCGCCGAGCCACATGTCTTCCAATGGATCGACTTCAATGACGAGCCCCTGGTGCGGTGCGTCGCTGGGCACCATGCGGCCAAGATCGGCCACATCGGCAAAAACGACAGGCAATACCGGCGGCAGGTTCAGCGGGGTCACCGCCTCGCGCGTGCCCCACAGCTTGCGGACTTGCCGTTCCGGGTTGGCCAATGCGGCGATAACGGCGTGGCGCCCCCAAAAGCGGATGCGCCCGCCCAAGGCTTGCGATGGTCTGTGTCCTCGTCTCATCCCGCCCCTTTCGCGCGCATCGCGTTTTCAAACAACCCCGCGCGTTGACAGGCAGCCCTGCGTTCGTCATTAGCCCGCCCTTCGCTGGAAGCGCCTGGACAGGTGGCCGAGTGGTTAAAGGCGGCAGACTGTAAATCTGCTCACGCAAGTGTACGCTGGTTCGAATCCAGCCCTGTCCACCAATTTCTTATCCGGCGGCTTCCCCCGGCATCCAAAATCAGCTATAAAACCGCAGAAATACTAGGGTTTTTGTCCAGCATCGTCCGGCACGATCCACCTCCAGCCAGCGCCAAATGGAAGTATCGGTGGGGGTAGCCCAGAGAATGTCCGTCGCAGACCGCGTGCAGCCTGGAGTTCAGGCCACCTTTGGTGCGCCCGATACGTCGGGGAACAGCCCCTTTTTTAAGAGGCTGGCCGCCGTCCGATGCGCCTTCAGATGCGTCGCGTCGATCATCAGTTGATCCGGCTTGCCGCCCTTGGCCGCCAGTGCCGCAAAGATCTTGTTGAACACCCCCAGCCGACTCCATGGGATGAAGCGGTTGTAGATCGCCTTATGCGGGCCACAGTCCGCAGGCGAAGAAAGTCGAGACACGGTTGTTCCTCGATCCCTTCGGTGACGACTTTTACCGAGCGCAGCTATTTCGACAATTGGGGAACGCGCGACATAGGTCCGATGCTTGCACGCGGCGAGGTTCGGGCACGCGGCGTCCTGCGTTCGGGCGACGAGGCCGATCTTGAGCGACGGTCCGTCCGAAGAACTCGACAGCGCCGGCTGCGTGCGGCGTGCGGGGATCACGTAAAATTTAGGGCTGGGCTTCAAAGTCGGGGTGCCCCTCGACCGTGTTCCAGCAGCCGCAGGGATCCTTTATCGCATGGATGCGATGCTAAGAGACATAACGTTGCAAATCTTTATCAAAAGGCTTAAAACCAAAGCAAAAGTGATCATGTCCTATTCGAGACACATCAGCTCTGCGACAGTGGTGCGTTCGGCATATTACTTGGTGACTTCAGCGAGCCAACTAAACGCTTGAACGTCGTATTTGTCCAATTTATTATATGAAAATTCTGCTATTTATGGTTAATTGTAATGGATCGGTCATCGGTCGGGCGAACGCCATATTCGAAATTGGCGGATAAAGAGCAGCGGGTGCGCTCTGCAATTCAACGATGAGATTTTAGTGAGAGGGATCTTGCCATGGTTACGTCCGTGCTCGACATTCATGTTACCGATCATGCCAATCGCCCGATCGAAGGGGCGGCGGTTGTCGCTGGTCAGGGCTCGCTTCGTTATACCGACGCTAAGGGGCGCGTGCGCATCGCTGACGACGGTTTGGCGATTACAGTCGAAGCCCGCGGCTTTGAAGCGCAGTCACGCGTGCTCGACTACAAGGAGCGCGAGCGCATCCAACTCTTCACGCTTGGTCGCCCTGGCATGCCTTATTATTATCGCGGCAAAGTGAAGGTGCCGTTCGAGCCGCTTCCCGGCATTATCGGTGTCCTCTCCAAGCCGATCGCACCCTCCGAGAAAAAAGGTGGAAAACCGCAGGCTGCAGCACCCGACAATGCTGAACGACTAGGGGGCAGCGTGCTCCGGTCTGAGGGCAATTTTGCCCACAGCAGCGTATCAATCGTCAGGATCGATGGGGATGATAACGACTCACTTGATCGCAAGCTGCGTCAGCTGGAGGACGATCCGGGAATCGAGGCGGCCGGCGCAGTTGTCCGCTTGACTGAAGATCACGCCTCGTTCCTGACCAATCTGGTCATTGCACGCTTCGAGGATTGGGTGGACGACGGTATGGTCGCGACCATCAGCGAACGACACGGCTTGACGCCGGAAGGTCGGATGTTCCCGCTCGGTAACGTTTATCGCCTGCGCTTTTCCGGGCCGCCAACCTATGCACTGCTCGACGCTGCCAATGCGCTCGCCGAAGAGCCTGACGTCATCTATGCCGAACCCAATCTCGCCGCGACCAGCGAGGAGGACGCTGTCATTCCGACTGATTTCCTGTTTCCCGAGCAGTGGGATCACCCTTTGATCGACACGCCGGACGCCTGGCAAGCGCTGCGCGACATGGATGCGGCACGGACATTCGGCGATCCGGACATTGTCATCGCGGTTGTCGATTCGGGCATTGATGACACTCATCCCGAGCTTTCCGGCACTGTTTCGAACGGGAGTGCCAAACAAGTCGCGCTTTTCGACTTTGTAAATATGGCCGGCAACATGCAAAATCTTGGCAGTGATCATGGCACGGCGTGCGCAAGCGCCGCTGTCGCCAACATCAATAACGCGTCGGCCGTCGCGGGTGTCAACGAAGGCATGGCCGGCGTTGCGGGCAATTGCCGTCTGATCGGCATTCGCCGACCGGGCACCGAGGCGGGCTATGCCGAAATGTATCTTTGGGCGGGCGGTTTTGATCCGAACAGCACGACAGCCGGGTTTCCGGCTCAACTCGCGCGCGGTGCTGATGTCATTACCAACAGTTTTGGCTTCAGCGTGGGCAATCCAATCTCGGGTCTGATGAGCGACACTTTTGACCGGCTAACCGACGACG
>JAYWFN010000151.1:0-10200 GCA_043778785.1 Sphingomonas sp.
CCGCGCCCATCGTCAGCCCCTGATACATGCCGAACGCCATGTTCGAACTGATCAGAAATTCCTCGAATGCGGTCGAAATGACATGCGGCAATCCCTGCCCACCATATTCAATCGGCATGCCAAGCGTTGTCCAGCCCGCCTCGATAAACGCCTTATACGCTTCCTTGAACCCTTTGGGCGTCGTCACTGAGCCGTCGGGATGGCGCGTGCAGCCCTCCAGGTCGCCCGACTGGTTGAGCGGAAACAGGACTTCGGCGACAAACTTGCCACCCTCGGTCAGCACTGCCTCGATCATGTCGGGTGTCGCATTTTCGAAGCCGGGCAGATTTGAGTATCGATCAAGACCGATCACGGCATCGATAACGAAACGCGTATCGCGGATCGGTGGCGTATATTGGGGCATGATAAACTCCGGATAAAAACCTAGTGGCTGCCCCCTTCGGCAGCTTGAACCATTTTGACGAAACGCGCCAGTTCATCGACATGCGCGTCAATGTCGGCACGCTGCGCTTTCAAAAGATCGATACGCGCAAGGCATTTCTCGACCGTGACATGACGCTGCGTCGCGCGGTCATCGCCAACATCATAAAGGTCGATCATTTCGCGAATATCGGCAAGGCTGAACCCCACCCGCTTGGCGCGCAATATCCACGCCAGCCGCGCGCGATCGCGCTTGGTATATATCCGCGTCGTTCCGCGACGAACGGGCGCGATCAGCCCTTCATCCTCGTAGAAACGCAGCGCTCGCGCAGTCACGCCAAACTCTTCCGATAAATCGGAAATGCTGAACTGATGCCGGTCCCGAAAATCGGGGGTGTCGAGTGTCGCGTGCGCGCCAAGGTCTGCCATGTCGCATAACTAGTTGACGTTCACGTAAAGGGCAAGTGGGCGCCGCCTGTTATGACATGCGCCAAATCAGTCGGCAATAAGGGTTTGGTCCTCGACACGTCGGTAAAAGCAACTCCGCGCACCGGTATGGCATGCAGGCCCTGCCGCCTCGGCTTTGATCCACAGCGCGTCCTGATCGCAATCGACCCGCAATTCGACAACACGGAGTATATTTCCCGACGCTTCCCCCTTGCGCCATATCCGGCCCCGGCTCCGCGACCAGAAATGCGCATCGCCCGTCGCCTGCGTCAGCGCCAGCGCCTCCGCATTCAGATGCGCCACCATCAGCAATTCACCCGACGCTGCATCGGTGACAACGCCCGTGATCAGCCCGTTCGCATCCCATTTGGGATCAAGCGCCAAGCCGGTTTCTCTGTCATCCATCGAATTTCCGTTACAAAGTAAAGACAATCGATTTCACTCTGCCTATAGGGCAGCATCCGCGCAACGCAGATCGCCCGAATCATGCTGACAACACATCCGTTTGACGACGACAAGCTCCGCGAGGAATGCGGCGTCTTTGGCATCTGGGGTGCCGATACCGCCTCGGCCATCGTTGCGCTCGGCCTTCATGCGCTGCAACATCGCGGACAGGAAGCGGCCGGGATCACAAGCTGGGATGGCACGCATTTCCATTCGCACCGCGCAATGGGTCATGTCGCCGGCAATTTCGACCGCGATGAAATCATTCGCGGCCTGCCCGGTTCGGTCGCCTGCGGTCACGTCCGTTACTCCACCACCGGCGAGACGGCGCTGCGCAATGTCCAGCCGCTCTACGCCGATCTCGCTTCGGGCGGTTTTGCCGTCGCGCACAATGGCAATATTTCGAACGCAATGGCAGTCAAGCGCGAGCTCGTCCGTCGCGGGTCGATCTTTCAGTCGACGAGCGACACCGAAGTCATCATTCACCTTGTCGCCACCAGCACATACCGCACCCTGCTCGACAAGTTCATCGATGCGCTGAAGCAAGTCGAAGGGGCTTATTCGCTCATCTGCATGACGCCCGAGGGCATGATTGCCTGCCGCGACCCGCTCGGCATCCGTCCGCTGGTCATGGGCAAGCTCGGAGACGCCACCATCTTCGCGTCGGAAACTGTCGCACTTGATGTTGTCGGCGCGACCTATGAACGCTCTGTCGAACCCGGCGAGATCATCATCGTCACCGAAAGCGGCATCCGTTCGCTCAATCCGTTCGGCGCTGTCGCCCCGCGCCCGTGCATTTTCGAGCATGTCTATTTCAGCCGCCCCGATTCAATCGTCGACGGCTCGAGCATCTATTCGGTCCGCAAAGCCATCGGCGCGCAGCTTGCCATCGAAAGTCCGGTCGATGCGGATTATATCATCCCTGTCCCCGATTCAGGCACGCCGGCGGCGATCGGCTATGCGCAGGAATCAGGCATTCCGTTCGAACTCGGCATCATCCGCTCGCACTATGTCGGCCGCACATTCATCCAGCCCGGCGATCAGGTTCGCCACCTCGGCGTCAAACTGAAACATAACGCCAACCGCGCGCTGATTGCAGGCAAACGCATCATCCTCGTTGACGACAGTGTCGTGCGCGGAACGACGAGCCTGAAGATTGTCCAGATGATGCGCGACGCCGGGGCGACCGAAGTTCATATGCGCATCGCCAGCCCGCCGACGCGGCACAGTTGCTTCTATGGCGTCGACACCCCCGAACGCAGCAAGCTCCTCGCGCACAAGCTCGACATCGGCGGGATGCAGGATTTCATGCACGCCGACAGCCTGGCTTTCGTCAGCATCGACGGGCTGTACAAAGCGCTTGGCGAAGCGCGCCGTGCTGACATTCGGCCGCAATATTGCGATGCCTGTTTTACCGGTGATTATCCGACGCGGCTGACTGATCAGGATGAAACCGCCGTCGAGGATCAGTTCGAGATGCTGGCGGAGCGTGTGGTTTGACGCATGCAGCATTTTATTCCACCGCAGTGCTGAGCCTGTCGAAGCACGGTTAACGCGAACCGCCCTTCGACAAGCCCAGGACTACGGAGTAACACTTGACCAAACCCCTCGAAAACCAGCTTGCCCTTGTTACCGGCGCGTCGCGCGGCATCGGGGCTGCTACAGCCGAAGCGCTTGCTGCGGCCGGTGCGCATGTTGTTCTCACCGCGCGCACGGTTGCGGGGCTCGAACAGGTCGAAGAGCGCATCCATGACGCCGGGGGCAGTGCGACCATCGCGCCGCTCGACCTGAGTGACGCCGACGGCATCTCGCGCCTTGCCGAAGCGATCTCGGGTCGCTGGAAAGCGCTCGACATTCTTGTTCTCAACGCTGCAACGCTGGGCACGCTGACACCTGTGCCGCATATCGATGCCAAGGAATTCGCCCGGGTTATCGGGCTGAACCTGACATCACAAGCTGCGATCATCGGCGCATTTGACGGGATGCTCCGCGCCGCCGCCAGCGCCCGCGTGATCGGGATCACCTCAAGTGTCGGTGCCAACCCGCGTGCCTATTGGGGCGCTTATGGCGCGTCCAAAGCAGGCTTCGAAACGTTGCTGGGCAGCTATGCCGAAGAAACGCGCAATATCGGTCGCGTCAAAGTCGCCATCCTCGATCCCGGTGCGACGCGAACGTCGATGCGTGCCCGCGCCTATCCCGGCGAGGATCCGGCTACCGTCAAGGCACCCGAAACCGTTGCGGCGCGCCTTCTCGCGCTCGCCGTCGACAGCTACGAAACCGGTCATCGCGAACGTGTTAACTAAAGTCGGCGAGACGTTGTTAACCCAATGACACTATATCAGTTTCGGGGGACACCACCGTTCGGATGTTTAACATCGAAGGCGACCGAAATGATCTCGACAACTGATTACGACCGTTACGCTATAGCTGCCCAGGAAGACCGCTGCGCACCGCGCACGCGCTTGAAAATTCCAGCATCGCTGCGTCCGTCGGGCGACAAGGGTTTTGCGACGACTGTGCACGATCTCTCGCTTGGCGGTTTTTCATGCGAAGCGCTGTCGAAGATGCGTTCGGGGGCACTCTGCTGGCTGACCTTGCCCGGACTGACAGCGCTTCAGGCAGAAGTGATCTGGAACCACGGCGGCATGGTCGGCTGTGCTTTCGCCAACCTGATCAACCCTGCGGTGTTCGAAAAAATCGTCGAACGCTACAGCTGATCGGCTGCGGCCTGAACCGCCTTGTAAAAGCGTTCACGATCAGCCCCGACGCTCGCATCGTCATTGGCGACTTTCCAGTTGCCATTTGTCGCGATGACGAGGCGGCGTTTGGGATCGATAAAAATTCCTTGGCCAAAAATTCCTTGGGCGGCGAAACTACCGTCGTCATTCGTCCACCATTGATAGCCATAGCCGCGCCCGGGCTGGGCAATGTTGGCTTGCTTCGTCGTGGCCGCCGCAATCCAGTCGTCGGGAACCACACGCTTCCCGTCCACCACCCCGCCATCAAGAATGAATTGCCCAAAGCGCGCATAATCCTGCAACGATGCTGAAACGCAACATCCGCTGATCTCATGCCCCGTAGAGCCGGTAATCCACACGGCATCCTGCGCCATGCCATAGGGTTTCCAGATTTTTTCGGACAGATAGGCCGACAGCGTCTTCTTCGTGGCACTCGAAACAAGCACACCGATCAGATTGGTCTCGCCTGTTTTATACGCCCACTTCGTCCCCGCTGCTGCCTCGCGAGGCAATGTGCGCATATAGCTTACGGTCACATCGACGCCCGGTTCGGCCTTGTGTTTGCTGAACAAGGCAACGTCCGATTTCGGATCGGCATAATCCTCGGTCCATTTCACCCCCGATGTCATCGTCAGCAATTGCCGCACGGTGACATCGTCATAAGCCGATCCTTTCAGATCGGGAATATAGACCGTGACCTTGTCATCGAGACTTTTGATATAACCATCGCGAACTGCTGCCCCGACCAGCGTCGACGTAAACGACTTGGCCACTGAAAAGCTCGTCCACCGCCCCGCGCCGTCATAGCCAAGGCCGTAACGTTCGAACCGGACCTTGTTATCCTGAATGATAATGATCCCGGCCGTCCGCTGCCGCGCCATATACGCATCCACGTCCAAGCCGATGTTCAGCGGTGCCCCTTTGCCGAATGCGTGGACATCATTCCCCGCCTCGATGGCATTGGTCGGCGCCAGCTTTTCCATCTGGCGGAACGCGGTGTCGCGCTGGTCTTGCGTCCAAAACAGCACATTCTCGTCCTTTGGCAAATTGGTGTAGAGTTTGACCGCGTCACAACCCGCAAACACGATCAGCGCAACCGCAATCAAAGCCCGCTTCATCGTTGCTTCACCAACGTTACGTGCGCCACATCAATGCCACCGCCGCGAAAGCCGCCTTCGCAATATTGCAGGTAAAAGTTCCACAAGTCCTTGAACCTTTTGTCAAACGCGTGAGGCAGCATCGCCAGATTAAATCGCTCATGCCAGATTTTCAGCGTATCGGCATAGTCGGGAGCGAAGCTGTGCTTGTCAGTCCATGCCAGCCCCCGCGCCTCGGCGAGTGTGCGGAACCGGCTTTCGGAAAGCAGCATTCCGCCGGGGAAGATATACGTCTGAATAAAGTCGGCATTGTCGCGGTAAGCTTCAAAAACATCATCCGCGATACTGATATACTGGATGGCCGCTCGCCCGCCAGGCTTTAGGCAGCGTGATAGAATATCGAGATAAGCAGGCCAATAGTGCTCCCCAACCGCTTCGACCATCTCGACGCTGGCAATCGCATCGAACGTCCCGACGACATCGCGATAATCGCACAGTTCAAAATCAATCGCAGAGTCATGATGCGCTCGGGCATACTCGAGCTGACTTGGCGAAAGGCTGATCGCCGTAACCGATGCGCCCCGCGCCCGCGCCGCCGCCGCCAGACTCCCCCAGCCACAACCAATCTCCAGCATCGAGGCCCCCGGTGCGAGCTTCAGGCGATCAAGGACTGCTGCCTGCTTGCGCCGCTGCGCAGCTTCCAGATCATCGCCATTGGCAAAGATCGCGCTTGAATAGCTCATCGTCGGATCAAGCCACGCCGCGTAAAAGTCATTACCCAGATCATAATGCGCCATGATGTTCCGCTGGGCGTTCGGCTTGGTGTTGCGGTTCTGGCGGTGGGCCATCCGCTTCACGATGCGCTGCCAGCCCTTCGCCCGCCCCACAGTGCCAATCGATTGACGGTTGCGCATCACGAGTTCAAAAAATGGCACAGGGTCGGCGCTGAACCATTCGCCTGCCGCCCAGCCTTCATACAAGCCGTTCGAACCGGACCACGCCAGTCGCGACAGCGCGCGCCAGTCGCGGATGATGATGCTGCACGACGGGCCGGGTGCCCGCCCGCCGAGCGTCCGCACCCGGCCATCGGGCGGCACGATTTCCATCGATCCCACAGTCAGCCCGGCATCAATCCGGTCCAATATCCGGTGATAGAGCTTGGCCAATATCTCGTCAGACCAGCGCGCCGAGTGTGCCTGCTGAGTCGCCACGGATGCAACTGCGTCCACGATCAGCCCTTCATCGCTGCATAAGCGGTCAGCGCGCGCTCACGCCCTTCGCGGTGTCCGGTCAATGGCTTGGCATAATCGTCGGGTGCCTGCCCCGCACTATGCGGATCATGGACCCACGGCTCGGGCACGGTCGCCAATTCGAGCACCCATTTGCGGATATACGCACCCGCATCGAACTTCTCCGACTGCGACAACGGCGCCATGATCCGCACAAACATATTCGAATCGACCCCCGTCCCCGCCGTCCATTGCCAGTTTACCGCATTCGATGCGGCATCATAATCGAGCAGCGTCTCCTTGAACCACTGCTCGCCACGCCGCCAGTCGATCAGCAGGTGCTTGATCAGAAACGACGCCGTGATCATCCGCACCCGGTTGTGCATCCATCCTGTCGCCCACAGCTCGCGCATCCCGGCGTCGACGATGGGGTATCCGGTCTGCCCCTTGGTCCACGCGACATAATCCGCCTCGGCATCGCGCCACGGCAAACGGTCAAAATCTGCCCGCGCATTCGCCGTTCCGTAATCGGAAAACTGGTCAATGGTATTCGCCGCATAATCGCGCCAGCCAATCTCGCGCAGATACGGCTCGCCTTTTTCGCCCACACGCTTGGCCACATGATGCCAGACGGTCGCGGGCGAAATCTCGCCGAAATGCAGATGCGGCGACAGGCGTGACGTGCCCACTTCGGACGGCATATTCCGTGCCCGATCATAGTCGTCCACATGATCAAGCCATGTTTTCAGCGCCGCCTTCGCTCCCGCCTCACCCGGCGTCCAGACATCGAACCCCGTTGACCACTCGGGCTTGGTCGGCAGCAGGTCCCAGTCCGCCAGTCTGTCGCTCTTCGCCGCGACACCCTCGATCGTCTCGGGCGCTTTCAACGGCAACGGCGGCGGCATCCGGCCCAGGATCGCGCGCCAATAGGGCGTGAAAATCTTGTAGCGCCCGCCGCTTCCGGTCAGCACGGTCGGCGGATGCACGAGGTAATTGCCGTGATGCAGCGTGAGCGCATCGCCGAGCGCCGTGTCCGCCGCTTTCCACCATGGTTCATACGCCCGCATCGCATGGATATGCGTTGCACCGGTCTCGGCCATCAGCGATTTCAGTTCTGTGACTGCATCGCCCCGCCGCAAGATGAGCGGTACCCCGCGCTCGCGAAGGCTGTTGGACAGCGCTGTCAGACTATGATGCAACCACCAGTGCTGCGCCGCGCCCGCATGCTCATCGAACACATAAACCGCAATGACCGGCCCCTCGGCAACCGCCGCATTCAGCGCAGCATTGTCGGAAAGGCGAAGGTCCTGGCGAAACCAGAGGATCGAAGGCGATGACATGGCCCTCGGCTAGATCACATGATGATCCTTATCAACATGCCATGTCTGCGCGCGCTCCATCAGTGCTTGCAAGTCAGCTGATTTCCCGTCCGCTGTCGCTTCGTCGGCGGCCAGCAAAGTCTGGTCAAACGTCGGGCGCGGATCGTCATAAAGCACACCGAGCGCCATCGGAAACGGCCCGAGGATCATCTCGACCAGCATATGCGCCACCGCACGGTTGGTGACGTCATGAACGATCACCCCCGCCGCTGCCCAGTCGTCGTCAACCACATCAACGACCGTCAGGTTCAGCGTCGTGGTATTAAGTGCAATCCCCTTCAGCCCCTTTGAAAACAGCATCGGCTTGCCGTCTTCGAGCCACAGCTGCTGGTCGTCCGCGTTCGCCTTGTCGGTAAACTCGCCAAACACATCCGCATTATACACAATGCAATTCTGGAAAATCTCGACAAACGCCGCGCCATTGTGGCGGTATGCCGCTTTCAACACCTCGGGCAGTTTCTTGTGAATATCGATACTCCGCGCCACGAACCGCGCACCCGCGCCCAGCGCAAAAGCACAGGGCCGCGCGGGACGATCCACCGATCCGAACGGTGTCGAGGGCGACTTGGTGCCTTCGCGGCTCGTCGGCGAATATTGCCCCTTGGTCAGGCCGTAAATCTCGTTGTTGAACAGCAGGAACTGGCAATTCAGATTGCGGCGCAGCAAATGCATCGTGTGATTGCCGCCAATCGACAGCGCATCCCCGTCACCGGTGATGATCCACACGTCAAGCTCGGGATTGGCGAGCTTCACCCCCGTCGCAACGGCGGGCGCACGCCCGTGGATCGTGTGAAACCCGTAAGTTTCCATATAATATGGGAAGCGCGACGAGCAGCCGATCCCGCTAACAAACACCGTGTTTTCGGGCCGCGCACCCAGCTCGGGCATTGTCCGCTGCACCGCTTTCAGGATCGCATAATCGCCACAGCCGGGGCACCAGCGCACTTCCTGATCAGTCTCCCAATCCTTGGGTGTCGTCAGGCGAATGGGGGTCATGTCGTTCATTGATTACGTTCCATCTCAATTCCTCCCCGGAACGGGGAGGGGGACCACCGAAGAGTGGTGGAGGGGCAGTTTTCAAAAGCGCAGCGTTCGGTTTGCGGAACTGCCCCTCCGTCAGCCCAAGCGGGCTGCCACCTCCCCGTTTCGGGGAGGATCACGAAAGTTCCCCCTCAATCGCCGCCTCAATCTCGGCAATCCGGAACGGCTGCCCGCTCACCTTATTCAAAGGCTTGGCATCGACCAGATACTGATCGCGCAGCACCGTCTTCAACTGCCCCGTATTCATTTCGGGCACCAGAATCTTGTCATAGCCGCGCAGCAGATCGCCGAGGTTTTTCGGCAACGGCCAGATATGGCGGATATGGACATGCGAGACGTCGAGCCCCTTGTTCCGCACGCGGCGCACGGCTTGCAGGATGGGGCCAAACGTCGATCCCCAGCCGACCACGACCAGTCTGCCCGTCGTCGTGCCCAGCTCGACCGCCTGATCGGGGATATGATCCGCGACCCCGTCAACCTTGGCCTTGCGCAGGTCAGTCATCGCCTGATGGTTGGCTGCTTCATAATTGATGTGGCCGGTATCCACTTGCTTTTCGATGCCGCCGATGCGGTGGAGCAGACCCGGCGTTCCCGGCTTGACCCACGGCCGAGCGCCCTTGGCATCGCGGGCATAGGGCTTGAACCCGTCCGCTGGCGCTTCTTCCATGAACTCGACGGGAAACGCGCCGAATTCGTCGCGATGCGGCACTTTCCACGGTTCGGCGGCGTTGGCGATATAGCCGTCGGTCAGCAGCATCACTGGCGTCATGAACTGCACCGCAATTCGCACCGCTTCGATGGCGCAATCGAAACAATCAGCGGGCGAACGTGCGGCAATAATTGGCATTGGCGCATCTCCGTTGCGCCCGTAAATCGCCTGATAAAGGTCCGATTGCTCCGTCTTGGTCGGCAACCCCGTCGATGGCCCGCCACGCTGCGAATTGACAATGACCAATGGCAGCTCGGTCATGATGGCCAGCCCCATGAACTCGCCTTTCAGCGCAATCCCTGGCCCCGATGACGACGTCACGCCCAATTGCCCTGCATAGGACGCGCCGATGGCGGCCCCGATTGCGGCAATCTCGTCCTCCGCCTGAAAGGTCGTAACGCCGAATTCCTTCAACCGCGCCAGATGATGCAAAATCGCCGACGCCGGCGTGATCGGATAGCCGCCGAAAAACATCTTCAGATTGGCGAGCTTCGCGCCCGCAACCAGCCCCAGCGACAGCGCTTCCGCTCCCGTCACCGTGCGATACAACCCCGGCTCAGCAGGCGCGGCCGCCACGGCATGTTGCCTGACAGATGCCCCCAATTCGGCCGTCTCGCCATAAGCATGACCCGCATTCAGCGCCGCGATATTCGCTTCGGCCAGCAGGGGCGTTTTCTTGAACTTCGCGTTGAGCCA
>JAYWFN010000152.1:0-4296 GCA_043778785.1 Sphingomonas sp.
ACGACGCATCACATTGCAGATATGTCGACAAATTAGCCACAGTTTGCCGATTATTTTGACTGCGATTGCAAAACGAATTTGGAGAGCGTAATTCAAGCGTAACTACATCGTTCAAAGCCATTATAAAGGGGGCTGACCAGATGACCGCTGATCGTTTCACATCGCGCCGTTTTGTACGGGTGTCGCTTGCCGCACTTGCCGTCGCGATCATGCCGGGCGCAGCGCTCGCCCAAGCTGCCGATCCCGCAGTCGAAGCCGATAGCGGTATCGACGAAATCGTTGTCACAGCGCAACGGCGCGAGGAAAACCTTCAGAATGTGCCGATCTCGGTTTCGGCGTTCGGCGCGAGACAGATCGCGGAGAAAGGGCTGACGGACGTATCGCGGCTCGAAGGGCTGGTACCCGGTTTCACGTTCGGCCGTTCAGGCGTCGATGCGCGTCCCGCCATCCGCGGCGTCCGCACCGAAAGTGTCGATGTCAACGCCGACACGACCATCGGTTTTTTTATTGATGGCATTTATCAATCGCGCTCATCGCAGGCGACACTCGGCTTTGTCGATCTCGAGCGCGTCGAGGTTCAGCGCGGACCGCAGGGCACACTGTATGGCCGTAACACCTTTGGCGGCAACATCTCGATCGTCACAGCACAGCCCTCGACGAAAGACTTCATGGGCGGCGCGGATGTCACGGTGGGCTCGAACAACCAAGTTCGCTCGACCGGATTCGTCAACGTACCGCTCAGCGATACTATCGCTATTCGACTTGCGGGTGGTTATGAAAAGTCGAACGGTTGGGTGAAAAACGTCAATCCGACGGGCGGCAACCTGTTTGACGATGATAACACCTATCTGCGCGCGGCTATCATGTTCGAGCCCGATGACCGGATGACTGCGACATTCAAGTTCGATTATTCGGCACGCGGTGGGGCGGGTGGCTCGGCGTTCGGTTATAAGCTGGTCGGGAGCTATTTTTACGTGCCGACCAACGCCCAGTTGTTCAACGCGACGCCGGTCATCCTAAATACCCGTGGCGGCAACCGCGATGGTGTGATCGACGCACCGCTGACGATCGACAATGGCGTACCGCTGTTTGCGGCTGGTAATCCTTACCGGATCGACAATGATTATCGCGGCACGTTGAACCTGAAGAATTACAGCGGCACCGCAAACTTCGCCTATGATTTAGGGCCACTAACATTCAAGTCGATCACCGGTTACGCTGATTTCAAGACGACACGGACGCAGGACACTGATTTCTCGGGCAACCAGATCGGTGCGGACTACCAGTTCACCTCGGCAAAAACCTATAGCCAGGAAGTGCAGCTGCTCTCGAATGGCAAGGGACCGTTTGAATATGTCCTTGGCGCCTATTACTTCAAGAACAAGCTCAACGGCACGTTCATCAACGAACAATTCCCGCAGATCATTCGCAACGTCACACCGAACATTACGCGGCCCAAAGCTGGTGGCTTCTATTCGCAGCTCCGCGCCGAAACGCGCTCGCTCGCCTTCTACGGGCAGGCAAGTTACGCCATGACCGACCAATTGAAGCTGACCGGCGGGGTCCGCTGGACACGCGACAGCAAGGATTTCAAATTTGCCAATGCCAATGCGATTTTGCCACTGGTCGGCGGCGCACCCGACGGCACCGCCATCACATTGGCAACCGGGCCGATTCCGGATAGTTCATTCGGCATCAAAGGAGCGCCGACCAACTGCACCTATACGACAATACCGCTACCCAAACCGGGCTTCCGCTGCCTTGCGTCAAACACGGCGAGCTTCAATGGCGCGACATTCAACACCGCGACCTTTGAAAAAGTTACGTGGCGCGTCGGGCTCGATTATCAGGTGACTGACGACAATTTGCTTTACGCATCGGCATCGACCGGGTTCAGTTCGGGTGGCTTTAACGGCAGTCAGGCCGCCGCTGCGCTTGGTCGCGAAACCTTTGCTCCACAAACTGTCACTGCGTTTGAAATCGGATCGAAGAACCGCTTTGCCGACAATACCATCCAGTTAAACCTGTCAGCCTTCTACAACCGCTACAATAATCTGCAGGAACAGCGGCAGATCCCGACGGGGAACACGACGCTGTCGATCATCGAGAACAGCGGCAAGGCGCGCTCCTATGGGTTGGAGGCGGAAGCGGTCTGGAAGCCCGTCGATGCGCTCACATTCAATGCCAGCTATGCTTATCTGAACGCGAAATACACCCAATATGATCAGGTCGCGGCCCCGTTTGGCACGTCAATCCTGATCCCCGACGCAACGGCGCTCACGCCAACGCTCGTCAACGGTGTGCAGATTGCGCCAGCAGGGCAACGCCGCTTGTTTGCGGTCGGTTATAATTGTGGTCTCATCCCCGGCACCGGCGGCGTGGGGCAGCCCGCTGCCGCCTTTGGCTGCGACCTGAAGGGCAACCGCATTGCACATTCGCCCGAAAACTCGGGCTCGGTTTCGGTGCAATATGACATTGATCTCGGCGATGCCGGTAAACTTTCGCCATATGCCCAGCTTAATTTCTCGGGTTCGTTCTTTGGTCAGGCGATCAATTCTGTCCTTGACCAGCAGAAGGGTTTTACCAAACTCGATCTGCGCCTGACTTGGGAATATAATGAGCGCTTTTCGATTCAAGGGTTTGTCACCAACGTGACCAACAAAGCGACGGCAACGCGCTTCGTTTACGGCGGCGGCGGCAATCTTCAGGCAAGCTATGCACCGCCTCGGTTGTTCGGCGTACGCGGTAGCGTGAAGTTCTAAATCACGCTTACAGCCGGGCCGAGGCACCTTCGATAAAGGCTCCGGCGAATGTTCGCACTTCGGGGGGAAGTTCGGGGTCGTCGATCCGTTCCATCAACATGGACACGGCGGCCTCGGTCATCCGACGAACGGGCTGACGGACGGTCGAGACGCGGTAGCTGGCCCACAGCGCGGGAGCGACGCCGTCAAAACCGACGATCGACAGGTCCTGCGGCACCTGAATACCGAATTGCGTGCGTGCGCAGTCAATCGCGCCGATTGCCATCAGATCATTGGCGCAGATCAAAGCATCAAGCTTGCGGTCTGTCATTGTCATAAGCGCGCGCAGCCCCGCGTCGCCGCTCTCATAGTCGAATGACCCTTTGACAAGCAGCGCCTCGCGTCCAAGCTCGTGCAGGCGCTGCTGCGCGCCGCGCACACGTTCCTGGCTGACATAGCTATCGTCGGGACCGGCAATGATACCGAATACCTCATGTCCTGCGGCAACGAGCCGCTCAACAAGCTGTCGTTCGCCGCCCACTGAGTCACAGCAGACACTGGGCACCGGCTCGCCCTCGCCGAAGCGATTATAGAGCACAACCGGGACGCGGTGTTTCGCAAAATCGCGCAACTGCTGGGGCGATAGCCGCGCAGCAACGATGGCGCCGTCAACACGGTATCGCCAGACTTGGTCAAGCATCGCATCGACATCGCTCTCGGCTTGCAGCGCGAAGAGCAACACGCGGATGCCGCGATCGGACAGCCGCCGCGTGATTTCGGCCAACACTTCGGGATAATAGAGATTGGTCAGGTTCGAGATCAGGACGGCAACCAGATTCGACCGCTTGGTAATCAGCCCCGACGCCATCGCATTAGGATAATAACCAAGATCACGCGCCGCTGCGAGAACCCGCGCCCGTGTCTTAGGCGCAATACTCGATCCGGGGCGAAAGCAGCGCGACACCGCAGACTGCGAAACCCCCGCACGCTGTGCCACATCATAGGACGTGGGCGTGGTCGAGGGGCACGCCATTGCATGGACCGCGGCGATCGCAGGTTTGGCAGGAATTTTAGCCATGTCCAATGACTGCCAAGTCTAACCCTATTTGACCAGTGCTTTCGGCAATGTACGACCGACGGCGTATTGTCATGGGAGTAGCTGACCTTGATCCCGACGCTTACATTTTCCACGCTGCGTAAATATACCGACCACTTGAGAACACGCCAGTATGAGCACTTGGCCGACGAATGGGTGACTGTCACCGGACTTGATGCGCGCGAATATGGGACACATTCGATGCGTCGAGCGAAAGCTTCACTGATATACAATGCGACGGGCAACCTACGGGCTGTTCAGATCCTGCTAGGGCATTCGAACATTGAGAACATCGTCCGATATCTCGGCGTCGATATCGATGATGCAATTACTCAAGCAGAGCGTACCGAAATTTGGACGGCACAGCTCGCCGGTGCAGCGGGAAGCCGTCTGCTAAACTATGAACGGATGGCAGCTCTTAGTGGGTCTGTCATTGTGGCCGTACGTCCGGAAAGTTGG
>JAYWFN010000153.1:0-9986 GCA_043778785.1 Sphingomonas sp.
CGTTGATCCTTGTCACGCAAACCCGATTTTGCGCCCCCCAGGCTGACGCTGCCGACGACCGCCTCGCGCTTGTCAGCCTTGGTTTCAAACCGCGTCAGCGAAAATTCGTTGGGCGATGTCACCGCGCCGCCCGCCGCGCCAAGGCCCTGTGCTGCCTGATCGAAGTAAAAATAGAACACCGGCCGTGGCTCGGATGTGCTCAACTGTGCGCGCGGGCCGTTAACCGCTGCTTTGACGCGCATGCCGCTCAGGCCGGAGGTCAGCATATAGCCGAACATGCCCGATGTCCGCGCCTGACGCGTGGTGGTCGATTCGATGCGCGTCATCTTCGTCGGACCCGCCAAATAGATGCCCGACGGATGCGGAACCATCGGATCGGGCGAATCGACCGACATTGCCACCGCGGTTGGCGCGGCGGATGCCGAAATCATCGCAGCGAGCACGGGGCCGGAGATACCCTTTTGCTTCAGCGCAATCACTTGATCGGTCGTCAATTCAAAGCTCGACGGCGACGTCTTGATTTTCGCAATCACAACTTCGTCACCAAGCCCGGCGGCCAAAAGCGCCAGCACTGAATCATTGTTCAGCGTTTCCGCCACCGCCGGCACCGAAAGACACGCGGCAGCAACCGCAAGCAACACACCCGACTTCATAGCATTCCCCCTAATTCAATCATCACTTTGATCATCGCCCATGAAAAAACGATAAACACCCCGTCACGCCATGCCCGTCAACATAGGCATATTGTTACGAACCAACAACAATCGTTGCATCACAGCCCGGCAGCGCAATCGCGTCGCCAAACCCGTTCACCAAAACCGACGCATAATCGCCATCGGTCTGCGCCGAAAACTGATGCACCCGCTCGCCTTCGACATCGACCACCCAATAGTGGCGGATGCCAGCTTGCGCATAATGAATCCGCTTGCGCTCAAGGTCTTCTTTCAGGGTTGAGTGGCTGACTTCAATTGCCAGGAAAACGTCTTCACCGGTCAGTTCGGTTCCATCGTCATCGGTGCGGGCGACGACGGCGATGTCGGGCGCGCGGACAGTAGCTGGCGCGAGCGTGACATAGGTGTCAATGACGTGGACCCAATCCCTGTCTCCATACGCATTATAAATGCGCGCACCGATACGCGCGACCAACATGCCATGCGGCATTGAAGACGGTGCCATTTCGATTAGTTTCCCCTTTACCAGTTCCACACGAGCGTTGGCAAAAGCCCCGACGTCAATCATCCGCCAAAACGCATCCGCCGAAACGATATGCGGTCGCGAACCTTCAAAGGTTTTGATCGAGACGTGCTGGTTCATGACAAAAGACTATCACATTCGGACGCCGTGGCAATCAGGCAAGCGCCTTCTTCAGCAGCTCGTTAACGACCTGCGGGTTCGCTTTCCCTGCCATCGCTTTCATCGTCTGCCCCACGAAAAAGCCGAACAGCGCGTCCTTGCCGGCCTTATATTGCGCGACCTTGTCGGCATTGGCCGCCAGTATCTCGGCGATCACCGCGTCGATCGCGCCGGTGTCGCTGGTCTGCTTCAGGCCGCGGTCCTCGACGATCTTGGTGGCCCCATCGCCAGTCTCGAGCATGGCTTCGAACACCTGCTTGGCCATGCTGCCCGAAATCGTGCCGTCGGCGACCAGCATCAGCAATTCGGCCGCACCCGTCGGTGAAACCGGACTATCCGATATGTCACGACCCATCCGGTTGAGCGCCCCGAAAAACTCGGACGTCAGCCAGTTCGCGCCCGCCTTCGCGTCCGCGCCCTCGGCCAGCAACGCCTCGAACCAGCGCGCCGTCTCGACGTCCGCCGTAATCACATCCGCATTATAGGGCGTAATCCCCAGTACATTCACAAACCGCGCGCGCTTCGCATCGGGCAGTTCGGGCAAGCTCGCCTTGCATTCCGCGACAAATTCCTCGGTCAGGACCAGCGGCAACAAATCAGGATCGGGGAAATAGCGATAGTCATGCGCATCTTCTTTTGACCGCATTGACCGCGTCACATTCTTGTCCGGATCCCACAGCCGCGTTTCCTGAACGATCATCCCGCCGCCTTCGATCACCTCGACCTGCCGCTTCGCCTCATATTCCACGACCGCCTGAATGAACCGCACCGAATTGACATTCTTCGTCTCGGTCCGCGTCCCGAATTCATCCCCAGGTTTGCGCACACTGACATTCACGTCGGCGCGCATCGACCCCTGTTCCATGTTTCCATCACACGACCCGACATAACGCAGGATCGCGCGCAGTTTCTTGACATAAGCCCCGGCTTCGGCAGGCGAACGCATATCGGGCTTCGACACGATTTCCATCAGCGCGACGCCACATCGGTTGAGATCGACATAGGACATCGTCGGATGCTGGTCATGCATCAGCTTGCCGGCGTCCTGCTCAATATGAATGCGCTCGACACCAATGACTTTCTCGCCCTCTTCCGTTTCCACTGTCAGCGAACCTTCGCCGACAATCGGATGATAAAGCTGCGAAATCTGATACCCCTGCGGCAGATCGGCATAGAAATAATTCTTGCGGTCAAACCGGCTCCAGCGGTGAATTTCGGCATCGATGGCCAGCCCCGTCCGCACGGCCTGCTTGACACACTCACCGTTCAGCACGGGCAACATCCCCGGCATCGCGGCATCAACCAGCGAAACCTGCGCATTCGGCTCAGCGCCAAATTCAGTCGCCGCGCCCGAAAACAGCTTCGCCTGCGACGTAATCTGCGCATGGACTTCAAGGCCGATGACAACTTCCCAATCGCCCGTCGCGCCTTTGATGCGGTAAGATGTTTCAGTCATTTCACGCCTTTGCCGGTGTAATCAAAGTGAGTTCAGGAAAATATGCCGCGTAGATGGCAGGATCGCGCGTCAGGATGGTCGCCCCTACAGCTTCGGCTTGCCCACCGATCAAAAAATCAGCCAGAATCGATTTCGGACCTTCGCGAAAACGCCGATGTCGCCGAAACGCCTGTCCCGCCAAAAACGCAGCTTCGTCCGTCAGCGGATCGACTGTAATCCCTAGCCTGCCGATCTCTTCATAGAACACATCTAAGGATCGAAAATTAGGCCCAACTTCCGCGACCACGACAGGCGTGACGCCCAGCGCATCAACTTCACTTGCAGCAGCGAGACTTGCCGAAGACCAATCGCACCACGCATCGTCACCTTCGATAATATCGATTAACACATTCGAATCGACGAGGATCACAGCTCCGAGTCGCCGCGCAATTCACGCATCTGTTCATCGGTGCTGATGCCCGTGCGATATTTGCCGGTCAGGTTGGCAATCGCTGCCCGGATTCTGCTTCCCCGTTCCGCAGGGTCCGTCGGCCAGACATCGACCGGTTCGATGACTGCTTGCCCGCGATCATTCGTGCCGACGCGCACTTTCGCGCCCGGAACAATACCAAGCCTGTCGCGCACAGTTTTATGCAATAAAATCTGGCCTTTTGTCGTCACCCGGCTGACCTGTTCGTTCGCAAGTTTCATGGTCTTGTCCTAATGTGTTACCTAAAGTAACACTTGGCTTGCCGTATTGCAATCACCACCACACCTCCGGCCGAGCGACAAACCCCGCCCGCTCCTCGATCGCCAGACAGGCATTCAACACGCCCTGCTCGTCAAGCGCCTTGCCGATCACCTGAAGCCCCAACGGCAACCCCGCCGCATCGAGCCCGCCCGGCACCGACATCGCCGGCAATCCCGCCAGCGACGACGGCACAGTAAACACATCGTTCAAATACATCGCCAGCGGATCGTCCGCCTTCTCCCCCAGCGCAAACGCTGCGCTCGGCGCTGTCGGCGTCAAGAGCAGATCACACGTCTCCCAAGCCCGGTCAAAATCGCGCGCAATCAGCGAACGGACTTTCGACGCCTGCGTGAAATAGGCATCGTAAAACCCTGCACTCAAAACATAAGTGCCGATCATGATCCGCCGCTTGACCTCGGGCCCGAACCCGGCGGCGCGCGTCGCGGCATACATGTCCTGCAACCCCGCCCCTTCCGGCAAGTCACGCAGACCATAGCGCACGCCATCATAGCGCGCGAGGTTCGATGAGGCCTCCGCTGGCGCAATGATGTAATAAGCCGGCAGGGCATATTTGGTATGTTGCAGCGAGACCTCGACGATCTCCGCCCCCGCATCCTTCAGCCAAGCAATGCCCTGCGCCCACAATGCATCAATCTCGGGCGGCATGTTGTCGACGCGATACTCGCGCGGAATGCCAACGCGCAGCCCGCGCAAATCGCCCGACAATCCCGCGTCCCAATCGGGCACCGGCAAATCGAGCGAGGTCGAATCCTTCGCATCAAACCCCGCCATTGCCCGCAGCATGATTGCGCAATCGCGCACATCGCGCGCCATTGCCCCTGCCTGATCGAGCGACGAGGCAAACGCCACCACGCCCCAGCGCGAACAGCGGCCATAGGTCGGCTTGATGCCCGAGATGCCGGTAAACGCCGCCGGCTGCCGGATCGACCCGCCGGTATCGGTCCCCGTCGCTGCGGGGCACAGCCGCGCCGCAATCGCCGCCGATGATCCCCCCGATGACCCGCCGGGTGCCAGCGCCGCATTGCTCCCCGCCTTGCGCCACGGCGAAATCACATTGCCGAACGCGCTCGTCTCGTTCGACGACCCCATCGCAAACTGGTCCATATTGAGCTTGCCGAGCATCCCCGCGCCCGCCGCCCACAAATTGCCCGACACCGTCGATTCATACTGCGGCTTGAACCCGCCGAGGATCAAACTCCCCGCCGTCGCTTCGACGCCCTCGGTGCAAAACAAATCCTTCATGCCAATCGGCACGCCCGACATCGGTTTCAGCGTCCCCGCCGCCCGGTCCGCATCCGCCCGGTCCGCCGCCGCCAGCGCATGCTCGGGCGTCTCGACCAGAAACGCATTCAGCGCTTTTGCCCCCGCAACCGCCTCGACAAACGCTGTCGTCACTTCGCGCGCCGAAAAGTCGCCGTCGCGCACGCCATCGCGGATCGCGGCAATCCCCAGATCGGTCAGAGCGGCCATTATTCAATCACCTTCGGCACGCCAAAAAACCCATGTTCCGCTGCCGGTGCATTCGCCAAGACCTTGTCGCGAATGCCGCCATCGGTGACGACATCGGCGCGCAACCGCAGCACATTGGGGATCACCGCCGTCATCGGCTCGACGCCGCTCACGTCGACTTCGCCCAGCTGTTCGATCCAGCCAAGGATATTGTTGAGTTCGGGCACCATCGCCTCAACTTCGCCGTCGGTCACGGCGATGCGGGCAAGCGAGGCGATTTTCCTGACGGTGGCGTTATCGACGGACATGAGTTTCCTGGTTGGCGGGTTGTAGACACCCCTGCGGCTCGGCTAGCAGTTACCCTCCATCGCATCAACCACGGGAGCCATTGTGGCCCGCAAATTTCTGATCATCATCGCGGTTATCATTACGCTGATCCTCGCGGCGGGCATCGGCTGGTCGCTGTTCAGCGAGCGTCTCATGCGCGCCGCGCTCGTGCCGCACGGTGCCTTCGTCGCGCCAAAGGCCGCCCCTGCAAACACCTATGCCGACCGGAAAATGTGGATCGCCCGCCCCGACATCCCCGGCAATCCTGCGCTGTGGCTGCCGCCGACCTTCAAGGACGCGACGCCAAAGGGCAAGGCCGCGATCTTCTTCATTCACCCGACCAGCTTTATCCAGCCGCTCCCGCAGTCATGGAATGCGTCACTCGACGATGCAACGACCAATGATCGCGCCAAACTCTTCGTTCAGGGGCAAGCCAGCCCGTTCAGCAACGCCGGCGACATCTGGGCGCCGCGCTACCGCCAGGCGAGCTTCGGCGCATTTCTGACCACGCAGCCCGAAGCGCAGAAGGCGCTCAACGCTGCCTATGCCGACGTCCAGTCGGCATGGGACAGTTTCATCGCCGAAATCGGCCCCGATCGCCCTATCATCGTTGCGGCGCACAGCCAGGGCAGCGTCCACCTGCTGCGCCTCCTGCGCGAACGGATCGCGGGAAAACCCGTCGCAAAACGCATCGCTGCGGCCTATGTCATCGGCTGGCCGGTCTCGATTGACACCGATCTGCCGCTGCTCGGCCTCCCCGCTTGTGCGACCGCCGATCAGAGCGGTTGCATCCTCAGCTGGCAGAGCTTTGCCGAACCCGCCGATACCAGCCAGATCAGCGCGGTTTACGACGCGACCACCGGCTTCACCGGCAAATCGCGACGCGGCACGAAAATGCTCTGCACCAATCCGCTGACCGGCGTGCCCGATACAAGCGCCAACGCCGCGGCAAACATCGGCGCGACGATCCCCAGCGCGGACCTCAAAACCGCAACGCTCGAATCCGGCACGATCCCCGCGCGCTGCGATGATCGCGGCTTCCTCCTGATCGGTGGCCCGCCCAAGGGGATCAGCGCCTATGTCCTTCCCGGCAACAACTATCATGTTTTCGACTACAGCCTCTTCTGGTCCAACATCCGCGCCGATGCGGGGCGGCGGCTGGCTGGATTCCGGTCGATAAAGTAACCGCATGGCTGAGCTTGTCGAAGCCCTGCCCTTCTTGTTTCGCCAGCGCACGAAGAAGGACAGCCCTTCGACAAGCTCAGGGTGAACGGTTAGTTGGAACTTGTGAACACCACCGACACCTCAGAATTCACTACCGCCCTCCCCCAGCGCGGTCGCCTCATCGCGCTTGACGTCGGCACAAAAACCATCGGCACCGCGCTGTGCGATGCCCATTGGATCATTGCCAGCCCCGCCACGCTCATCACCCGCGCCAAATTCACCGCAGACAAAGCCGCCGTCGAAACCCTGATCACCCGTGAACAGGCAAAAGGCATCGTCATCGGCCTTCCCCTCAACCTCGACGGCAGCGAATCACCGCGCACCCAGTCAACGCGCGCTTTCGCTCGCAATCTCGACGCGCTCGGCCTGCCCATCTTGTTGTGGGACGAGCGCTGGTCGACTGCCGCTGTCGAGCGCCAGATGATCGAAGCCGACATCACGCGTGCCAAACGCGCCGTCCGCGTCGATTGCGCGGCGGCGGCCTACATCCTGCAAGGCGCGATTGACCGGCTGGCCACGCAGCTCTTACCGCAGTCCTGAGCCTGTCGAAGGACGGTTCGACGTCAGAACCGTGCTTCGACAAGCTCAGCACTGCGGAATTGATTATGACATCATCGTTTCGAACCCGCGCTTGCCACACCGCACCCCACAACCTATCGAGCCCCTTTAATGACATCACCGTTCCCCCATCGCGACCTCACCGGTATCGCGGGCCTTCAGCCGCACGAGATTTCGTTTTTGCTCGATGAGGCCAACCAGTGGGTCGATCATAACCGGACGCACGGCAAATCGGATCACCGCCTCGACGGCCTGACACAGATCAACGCCTTCTTCGAAAACTCGACACGCACACTCCTGAGTTTCGAAATCGCGGGCAAGCGGCTCGGGGCCGACGTCGTCAACATGCATGCCGCCCAGTCTTCGGTGAAGAAAGGCGAAACGCTGATCGACACCGCGATCACGCTCAACGCGATGCGCGCCGACGTCATCGTTATCCGCCATGCCTCCTCGGGTGCAGTGGCTTTGATCGCTGACAAAGTCGATTGCCCCGTGTTGAACGCGGGCGACGGCAGCCATGAGCATCCCACGCAGGCGCTGCTCGACGCGCTCACGATCCGCCGCCATTTCGGAAGGGTCGCCAATGTCAAAGTGGCGATCTGTGGCGATGTCCTCCACAGCCGCGTTGCCCGCTCGAACATTCTTGCGCTTACCGCACTGGCCGCAGACGTGCATGTCGTTGCGCCCGCCACGCTCATGCCGCGCGCCATCGAGCGCATGGGCGTCACCGCGCATACCGATATGGATGCCGGAATCACCGGTGCCGACGTCGTGATGATGCTTCGCCTCCAGAATGAACGCATGGACGGCGCATTCATCCCGTCCACCCGCGAGTATCACATGCTTTATGGCCTCACCGAAGAGCGCCTCGCCCGCGCCGCGCCCGACGCTATCGTCATGCACCCTGGCCCGATGAACCGCGGCGTCGAAATATCAAGCAATATCGCGGACTTAACCGGACGTTCTCTTATTGCGGAACAAGTCGAAATGGGCGTCGCGGTCCGCATGGCCTGCCTCGATGTCCTCACCAGAGAGCGCCGCTCATGACCCGCATCGCCATCACCGGCGGCAGCCTCGACGTCCTCATCGACGGCGACACCATCGCTGCCCTCACCAGCTTCGATATGGGCGATGTTGACGATGTTATCGATGCCAAAGGGCTCATCGTCGCGCCTGGTCTTATCGACCTCGGCGTCTTCGCGGTCGAACGCGCCGCCTGCGCCGCCGGGGGCATCACCCGCATCGCGCTCATGCCCGATCAGTCGCCGCCGCTTGATGATCCCGGCCTCGTCCAGCGCGCCGCGCTTGCTGCCAAGCCACATCTCTGGGTCCACCCGATCGCCGCCGCCACGCGCGGTCTCGAGGGGAAAGACCTCGCCGAATATGCCCTGATGCGCAAAGCGGGCGCCAAGGCCGTTGCCACCGGCCGCCGCTGGATCGCTGACTCGGGCGTCATGCACCGTGTCCTCGCCTATGCCGGATCACTCGGCATGACCGTGATCGCGCACGCAGAAGACGGCGGCTTAACCGCTCATGCCGTCGCCACCAGCGGCGAGACGGCCACCCGCCACGGCCTTCCCGCCGCGCCCGCTTTCTCCGAAGCCATCGCCATCGCCCGCGACATCATGCTCGCCGAAGACACAGGCGCTGCGATCCACTTTCGCCAGGTCACCACGAGAGCAGGCTTCGAACGCATCCGCCGCGCCAAGGCTCGCGGGCTCCCCGTGACCTGCGGCATCACACCGGCGCATCTGCTCCTGTCTGACATCGCGATCAGCGACTTTCGCACCTTCGCCCGACTCTCGCCACCATTGCGCGGCGAAGATGACCGGCAGGCCTGCCTCGAAGCGCTGTCGGACGGCACGATCGATGTCTTGTGCTCCGGCCATGATCCGCGTGGCCCCGAAGCCAAACGCCTGCCCTTCGCCGATGCCGAACCGGGCATGGCAGGTGCCGAAACGCTGCTGACACTGGGATTGGGTCTCGTTCGCGACGGCGTGATCACAATGCAACGCCTGTTCGAACTGACCGCCGCCAATCCGGCGCAGATATTGGGGGTCGACGCCGGCACACTCAAGGTCGGCGCACCGGCGGACTTATGCCTGTTTTCGCCTGACAAGCCTTGGCAGATCAAGGCGGGCGCTTTCCATTCGGACGCCGGCAATACGCCGTTTGACGGCCTTCCCGTTCAGGGGAAAGCCGTACGAACGATCAAAGGGGGACGAACGATCCGTTAGCGCGACGCGACGCGGATTTGCTTGATCGACTTGGGTATGCCGCGCTGGACCCATTGGGCCGGGGCATCGCCGAGCAGGCCACGCACGAAACAGGTGCCGCCCGCCGTGCGAATGCGTGTGCAGACGCCATTGGCTTCAGCACGATTTGCAAAGCCGCCGACCGACAACCGCACGAAGCTGGCCCCGCCAACTTTCGCGGCGCTGGTCGCCGGATCATAATTCGCCAAGCCATATCGCGATGACATGCGCTTCCACGCATCACGCGAAACGGACGCATTCCCAAACGCACCCAGCTGGACAACGAACTTACCCGCATCCACGCCACGCATCGCAGGCTTGGGCTGAACAAGTGCCGCTGAAAGTGCGGGCTTTGGCTTGGCATTGGCGACGATGACTTGCTTGACTGGCAGAACCGCAGCGCGGATCGTCGGCGCGGGATTGGCATAGGTGGCATAGTTCGCCGGCAGCGGCTGAACCACTTCGCGGCGCTCGCCCATCTTGACGCCCGATGACGTTGCCGTTTGCGTCGCAACCGGTGTCTCGAACGTGGTCGGTTCGGCCATTGCCGACTGAACAGGTGCGGGTGTTTCCACCACAGCTGACGGCAAGGGATCGGCCGATGCAACAGCCG
>JAYWFN010000154.1:0-9918 GCA_043778785.1 Sphingomonas sp.
TGACTGGATTCACTTACTTGCGCCGCATGGGGCCGACCACACTAAAACTTAATTTTGGTATAGATCGTTCAAGATCATCTACAGCAAGGCCATTTTATATATACAATAAACACAAGGCTCGATTCCCGAATAAATTGGCAGGAAAATGCAGCTTGAGCCAGCCCACCAAAAAAACTATATTGTTACGGTCAAATGATGACTTGCGGCGCATTGGGCACCGGCTGGGCACGGGCATTTTCAAGGATAGTGAACATGTTGAAAAATAAGCAGAATATGGCCCTTGAAAACGGCCTTGACATCGCAGGGGTCGCAAGTTCAATCCTTGCCACGCCCACCATAAAAATCCCGCCTAGTCAGTGACTTGGCGGGATTTTTAATGCCTTGAGTATGGCGATTTTTGCCGCCGCGTACATCAATCGCCGATGCGCGGATCAGAAACTCATGTCGTCATACACCCGCGAAAGGTCACCACCCCATTCGCCATGATAACGGTCAAGCAGCCGCTGTGCGGGGACTTTGCCGCTCGCAACGATTTCGTGGAGCGGATTGAGGAAGCTCTGTTCGCTGTCACCCACCCCATTCAGCCGTGCGCGCGATTTAAGTCCCGCATCGGCAATCTTCAGCACCTGTCGAGCAACATCGTGCAGCGTCCCGCCGCATGGTGACGCGGCATCGAGTGCCTTGACCGGCACTTCGTCGCGCAGGATTTGCTGCGCCTCGATCGACCAGCCCTTGACCAGATCATAGGCCGCATCAAGCGCAGTCTGGTCATAGAGGATGCCGACCCAGAACGCGGGCAGCGCGCAGATCGTGCTCCACGGCCCGCCATCGGCACCGCGCATCTCGAGGAAGCTTTTCAGCCGCACTTCGGGAAACGCGGTCGACAAATGATCGACCCAGTCACTCACCATTGGCTTTTCGCCCGGCAGGACCGACAACTTGCCGTCGATAAAATCACGGAAACTCAGCCCCGCCGCATCGACATAGCCACCGCCCCGAAATGCGAAATACATCGGCACGTCGAGCATGTAATCGGCATAACGCTCGTATCCGAAGCCGTCTTCGAACACGAACGGGAGCATGCCGGTGCGGTGCGGATCGGTATCGGTCCAGATATGGCTTCGGTAGGACAGATACCCGTTGGGTTTCCCTTCCAGAAACGGCGAATTGGCGAACAACGCGGTCGCAAGAGGCTGCAACGCCAGCGATACGCGGAATTTCTTCACCATGTCGGCTTCGCTCGAATAATCGAGATTGGTCTGGATGGTGCAGGTGCGCAGCATCATGTCGAGGCCCATGCTGCCGACACGCGGCATGTGGTTGAGCATGATTTTGTAGCGCCCCTTGGGCATGATCGGCAGGTCGGCGCGCGTCTTGTCGGGCCACAAGCCCAGACCCAGAAAACCAAGACCAAGCTCGGCACCGATTTCTTTCACCTGCTTGAGATGACGACCTGTCTCTGCGCAGGTCTCATGCAGATTTTCGAGTGGCGCGCCCGACAGCTCGAACTGTCCGGCGGGTTCCAGGCTGACACTGCCATCGGGGCCGGACAGTGCAATGACCGTTTTGCCTTCATAGACCGGCTCCCAGCCAAAGCGCGTCAGTCCCGCCAGCAGATCGCGGATACCGCCGGTTTCGGCGTAGGACGGCGCGCGGTGATCGACCGTGCGATAGACGAATTTTTCGTGCTCGGTGCCGATGCGCCACGCATCCTTGGGCTTTTCGCCCTGTGCAAAAACGCCGATCAGGTCGGCCTTGCTCTCGATCACGGGATCGATCTTTGTGGAGGCGGTGCGCGTGCTCATTCTCGCGCCCTAGACTTCCGAAACGGTGCAATCCAGTGGCAAAGTGCAACGCGGCTGGGCAGAATTTTACTTGATTGAAACTCTGCTGGGTGCATTGGGCGAAACATGGGGAGTTCACGTCTTTTTTTGCCACTACTTTCATGGCCATGTCTTGTGGATCGGCGCACGCGGCGTGCCCTGTCGCCAATCAATTTAGCTTCCTGTTCAACAGTCAGGCAGCGGCAACGCTCGACTATGCAACTGCATATTCCTACACGGCGACCAACCCATCCGCGCAAAGCCTGAACTTCACGGTTGGTTTTGTAACCAACGGCTTGAGTTCGAGCATTATTGCCGGTGCACAAATGCCCGCGATCAGCACATTGATCAACAACGACAACGCCAGCCGCTTTCTCGTCATCGGGGGCATTTTTTCAGGGCGGACGGCGGATATATCCGTCAACACCCGCGTCGTGGTCACGACGTTTACATTTCCCACGCCCGTGCGCGACGTGAGGATCACAACGAGTGACATCGACTTCACGACGAACCAGTTTCGCGATTGGTATATGGCCGTTGGTCGCAATGGCGCGAGCACGTACATCCCGACTCTGGTGACACCCTTTGGTCAAGTGAACAATACCGGTCCCTTGACCAATGCATCGTCTTCTCTGACGCTCGGTCCGGTTGCAACGCCGCTTGCCGTCACGGCGGCGCAGGGTGTGGGCACGGGGGCCAGCCCCAATACGAACACGACAGGCGATATTACACTCAGCTTTGCGCAGCCGGTGACGTCGGTTGAAGTGCGCTACGGCAATTATCCGCTGCAAACCGGCGAAACCGCCACCGGCCAACAGGGCATCAGCATCAAGGGCGTGAGCTTTTGCCCCATGCCTAGCGTCACACTCACCAAGACCAATGCGCCTTGGTCCGATCCGGTCAACGGCACGACGAACCCGAAGATGATTCCCGGCGCAGACCTTATTTACACGTTGACGGTTGCAAACGCGAACACGTCGCCGGTGGATCTGTCGACAACTGTGCTCACCGATCCGTTGCCTTCCCAAGTCACATTCTACAACGGCGACATCGACGATGCCGGGCCGCTGACCACCAACTATGATTTCAATGCCGGGACGACGGGACTGACCTTTGGTGCCGCCAATCTCACTTATTCGAACAACGCCGGCGCAACCTATGTCTACACGCCTGCGGCAGGCTATGATCCGGCGGTCACCGCGCTGCGTTTTGCGCCCGTCGGCAGCATGGCCGCGAACAGCAGCTTCACCTTGAAATTCCGCGCCCGGATTAAGTAGAAACGGCCATCCAGACCGCAACAGCGGCCACGGCAGCCGTATCAGCACGCAGGATGCGGGGGCCAAGCGATACCGGCACGGCGCCTGCGGTGGCACTGATGATCGTGCGTTCGGCGTCATCAAACCCGCCTTCGGGCCCGATCAGGATCGCGGCAGAGCCCGGGTTTGCTTTGATCGCTTGGGCAAAGGGTGCACCGCCTTCCTCATCGGCAAAGAATAGGGTCCGCCCCGAAAGCGTCGGCAACCAGTCGGTCAAGCGTATTTGCGGCGACAATATGGGAAGCGCCGTCCGCCCGCATTGCTCGGCGGCCTCGATCATATGCGCGCGCAGGCGGTCATCCTTGACCTTGTCGACCACCGCGCGCCGCGTCAGCACCGGTATGAACCGTGCCACACCCAGCTCGCATGCTTTCTCCGCCACCCAGTCATAACGCGCACGGCGAATCGGCGCAGCGGCAAGCCACAGGTCGGGCACGATTTCGCGCGGACGCAGATGCCCGAGCAGGGTCACGATCAGGTCGCGCTTGCCCAGCATCGCGACTTCGGCCAGCCATTCGCCGCTTATATCATCGAATAGCCTCAACCGCGTCCCGACTTTCACCCGCATCACCGAAATCAGATAATGCGCCTGCGCGCCGTCGATGCGGATCTCGGACAGGTCAGAGAGCGGCGTTTCGACAAACAGGCGAATGCTGCTTTCGGGTGAAATGTGAGGTGGCGGGGATGGGATTGCGGGCATTGCCCCCCATAAACCGAGTTGCCTGAGCTTGTCGAAGGCCTGTTCCTTGCTTTCTTGCCTCAGTCCAAAGAAGGACAACCCTTCGACAAGCTCAGGGAAGCGGAAATTGCTCGAGACCACACCCGATACCGAACGGCGCGGCCTGATCCGCTGGCTCCCCGCGGGTGCGCGGCCCTATGCGTTGCTTGCGCGCTTTGACCGGCCAATTGGCTGGTGGCTGCTGTTCTGGCCCGGCGCATGGGGCGTATTGCTCGCTGGTGGGCTGACCACGCACTGGTTCCTGATCCTGTGGCTGCTGTTGGGCAGCATCGCGATGCGCGGCGCGGGGTGCGTCTATAACGACATCGTCGATCGCGATCTCGATGCGCAGGTCGCGCGCACGCGGAGCCGCCCATTGGTGAGTGGCGCGGTCTCGCTCAAGGCAGCGTGGGTCTTGCTGGTGCTGCTCTGTGTGATCGGGCTGATCGTTGTCGTCCAGCTCCCTTTGCTGGCGCAGATCATAGCACTGGCGAGCCTCCTTCCGGTCGCTGCCTACCCTTTCATGAAACGCATTACCTGGTGGCCGCAGGCGTGGCTCGGCATCGTCTTCTCATGGGCGGTGCTTGTCGGCTGGACGGCGGTCACGAATGACATCCAGCTGCCGATGCTCCTGCTTTATGCGGGGAGCATCGCGTGGGTCATCGGCTATGACACGATCTACGCGATGCAGGACCGCGAGGATGATGCGCTGATCGGGGTGCGGTCGTCGGCCCTGCGGATGGGGTCGCAAGTGCGCGGTGGCGTCACGCTGTTCTATGCCATGGCGCTCGCTTTGTGGGCTGCTGCCCTCTGGCAAGTCAGCCCCGATCCGCTGGCGATTGCTGCGCTGATTCCGATTGCGCTCCATTTCGGCTGGCAGGTTGTCACGCTGAAAACCGAAAACGGCGACGATGCGCTGACCAAATTCCGGTCAAACCGCTTTGCCGGATTGTTGATGGCGCTCGCCTGCGCAGTTGTCGGAACGGCAAGCCGCCTCTAAGCGGGGCCGATGCTTTCTGCCGACGCTGCTCTCGACCGTACGACCGACCTTATCGCCCGCGCGGTGCGCGCCGGGGCCAGCGCCGCCGATGCTGTCTATGGCGGCAGTGCGTCGCGTGATGTCTCGGTGCGCCTCGGCGTGCTGGAGGATGTCGGCAGCGCCGAGAGCGCCGAGATCGGCCTGCGCGTGTTCGTCGGCAGCCGGTCGGCAACCGCCTCGACCTCCGATTTTTCCAGCGCATCGATTGATGCCCTGATCGAACGCACTGTCGCGATGGCGCGGCTGGCGCCCGAGGACAAGTTCGCCGGGCTCGCGCCGCCTGACTTGCTAACCCGTGGCCCTTTTGCGTCGTTCGACACCAATGACGCGCAGGACGTGTCGCCCGAAGCGCTTAAGGATCGCGCGCTGACCGCTGAAGAAGCTGCGCTTGCTGTCACGGGTGTCACCAACAGCCAAGGGGGCAGCGCCAGCGTCGGCCACGGGGTCAGTGCGATTGCGACCAGCGCAGGGTTCGCGGGTGCAACACGCGGCAGCAGCCACAGCGTTTCCGCCAGCGTCCTGGCAGGCGTTGGCGACGCGATGCAGCGCGATTATGCCTATCACGCGGTGCGCCACTTGAGCGATCTCGACAACGCCGCGACCGTCGGACACGAAGCGGGCACCCGCGCCGTCCGCCGCATGAACCCGGTGCGGCTCAAAAGCGGGCCGATGACCATCATGTTCGATCCCCGCGTCGGCCCGTCGCTGCTCGGCGCGCTGATGGGCGCGATTTCGGGCAGCGGCATCGCGCGCAAGACGAGCTTCCTGCTCGATGCGCTGGGCACACAGGTCTTCGACAGCAGCGTCTCGATCATCGATGATCCGTGGCTCCCACGTGGCTTCCGCAGCAAGGCATTCGACGGCGAAGGCCTGCCGACCAAGCCGACGACGATCATCGACAAGGGGCGGCTGACCAGCTGGATCGCCGAAAGCGCATCCGCGCGCCAGATCGGAATCGCGCCCACCGGCCACGCCGCGCGCGGTATCTCGGGTGCGCCCGGCGTGAGCGCAACCAACCTGCGCATGGCAGCGGGCACCATCACGCCCGCCGCGCTGATGGCCGACATCGCCGACGGTTTCTATGTCACCGAACTGATCGGCATGGGCGTCAACGGCCTGACCGGCGATTATAGCCGCGGCGCCTCGGGCTTCCGCATCGTCAGTGGCGAACTGGCCGGGCCAGTTTCTGAAGTGACCATCGCGGGCAATTTGAAGGATATGTTCCGCGCGATCATCCCCGCCAACGATCTCACCCTGCGCTACACCACCAACACGCCGACACTCAGGATCGACGGGATGGCCCTCGCCGGTGACTGACCTGCTGGCCCAAGTCAGCGAAGCCGCGCGCGCCGCTGGGGCTATGGCCTTGTCGCGGTGGCAGGGCGAATTCAAAAGCTGGGATAAAGTGCCCGGCGAAGTTGTCTGCGAAATCGATCTGGCGGCAAACGACATGCTCCGCGCGGCGCTGCGAGATCTTGACCCCGAAGCAGGCTGGCTGTCCGAAGAAACTGCCGACAGCGCCGAGCGGCTGATGCGCAGTCGTGTCTGGGTCGTCGATCCCATCGACGGCACCCGCGATTTCGTGCGCGGGCGTCCGGGCTGGTGCGTGTCGGTGGCGCTGGTCGAGGGCGGGCGCGCCGTGCTCGGCGTGCTCGATGCGCCCGCGCGTGACGAACATTGGGCCGCCGAAGTGGGCAAGGGCGCGGCACGCAACGGCGCGTCGCTCAAGGCAAGCGACCGCACTGACCTGTCGGGCGCGCGCGTTCCCGCCGACATGCTGCCCAAAGTCGATGCCGATCTGGCGATGGTCTTCAAACCCAACTCAATCGCGCTGCGCATGGCGATGGTTGCGTCTGGCGAAGCTGATCTGCTCGCCGCGCTGCGCTGGGGCCATGAGTGGGACATTGCCGCCGCTGCGCTGATTGCGCAGGAAGCAGGCGCGATTGTGACCGACGCGAGGGGACAAACATTGCGCTTCAATTCGACCAAGGGCGAGATGTTCGGCGTCCTCGCCACTGCCCCGGGTATCCATGCCGCCGCACTCGAACGCCTTGCCGCGCGGGCGACGATTGCTGTCGTGCGATGAAGCGCGGCCTCCCCGCCCGGATCGTCCACCGCTTTTTGGTCTTCCTCTATCGGCGGCGCGGCTGGACGGCGGTCGGCGACATTCCGGCTTCGCCCAAATATGTTCTCATCGCCTCGCCGCACACGAGCAACTGGGACTTTCCCTATGTCCTCGGGCTGTTCGATGACTTGGGCGTCGAAGCGCATTTCATGGCGAAGTCATCGATCTTCCGCTGGCCCTTCGGAAAATTCATGCGCGAAGTCGGCGGCGTGCCCGTCGACCGCGCGGCGGCGGGCGACATGGTCGCGCAAATGGTCGCCGAATTCGCAGCGCGCGACGCGTTCGTCCTGACCATCGCCCCCGAAGGCACCCGCAATTCTGTGAGCGCCTGGCGCACCGGATTTTACCGCATCGCCCACGGCGCAGGCGTGCCCATCGTCTGCGGTTTCATGGATTACGCGCGGAATGTTGGCGGGTTGGGTCCGGTTATCATCCCCACGGGGGATTATGAAAAAGACATGGCCCCCGCGTTTGAGTTTTATAAGGGGATTACGGGGAAGCATCCCGAGCGGATGAGTAAGCCGGGGCGGGGATAGAGTGGCTGGTTTGTTGGGGGGAGCTGACAGGCAGCTTTCAGGCGTGCACGGGGCGAAAGCAGCCGCTCAAGGTGTATCCATTGTTGTCCACAGAGTTCGAAATTCTTGGTGCCCCGCGACCACGACGTTTATCGCGTCGGACGGCAGCCCGAGGCGGCGAAGAAACAGGACGGTTAGTAGCACGACGAGCCGCCGTATCGCCCAATGCATGTCGGCTCCAGTCAAGAGGTTTGACGGTTTGTCGCCGTGGTGTGTTTCATGATTCCGCGTTGCGACGACGGCGTCGATAAAGCTCTTGCCATAAGCTGGCATGACACCGCCGCGCCCATCTCGCGCGAAAGCGATTAGCGCGCGCAGTCGGTAGCGCAGGCTCGGCTCGTTGGTCCATTCGAGCATGCCCTTCAATTTATCGCGCATCGCCTTGAGCGTGTCGGGTGGGATCGCAGCCGTCAGCGCCGTTACGATGGCGGCATGCTCGTCGGCGGGCACGATCGTGCCAGGGCACGCCTCGCGATGGAATGTCTCGACGGCCTGCGCGGCCAGCACGAAGCGGACGTTGATGAACATTCGCCGGTCGGACGCGACGGTCGATAGCAGGTGCAACGCCGCACTAAGCGTCTCGTATTGCGCGAACCAGTCAGCGAGCGCGTTTGGCGCGGCTTCGAGCAGCGCTGGCGCGGTCAGCATCGGCGGGCGACTGACCGGCGGCAACTTATCGTCGCCGCCGATCATCTGTGCGTAAATTTCGACTTCAGCGTAGGGCGGATAACCTTCTGCCTTCGGTTCTGCCGGCAGCTCTACTTTCAGCTTGGTCAGGTGCAGTGGCCGCCCATAAAGCAACTCAGCGAGCGAACGCAGGTTCGACGCTGCAGCGAAATGCCAGTTAAGTGTGTGCGGTTCGTCAGCATCGATCCCGATCATCGCTTCCGACGTCGAGGTCCAGCGTTCGTCGCCGTCGCGGCTGCTACGAATGTGTGAATCGGTGTAGAGTTTGGCACCGGGGATCGTTCCCAATTGCACGCGCTGCGGCTTGCGGACGGTCAGCTCGGTGTAGAATGGATCAAAAAAATGTGTCTCGGCAAAAGGGTCGTAAGCCAGCCACTGCGCGATGCCATCGAAGCGCACCCATGATCGGTTGAACAGCGCTTCATTGGCCGACGAAAAGTGCGCGCCGATAGCAATCGTGCGGACGCGCCAAGTTTCGGTTGCGATGCCGGGAAAGCTCATGCGATTGCTGACAACAAATGTCTCAAGAAGCGTGACCGGCTTGCCGGTGGTCGTGAAGCCGTGGATGACTTCACGTTCCTCGTTCGCACCTATCAGCCCAGTCTTCAAAGGGGCTAGGTGTTTAGTCCCGGCATTTGATGGGTTGGATTTAGGATAAATCTGTCGGGTTCGATTGTCCAGATTTTGCAGATGTATTCGAAGGGTGTGAGTCCCTTGAGGGTCTTGAGCCTCCGCCCGTAGTTGTAGGCATCGATGAAGTCGTGGAGATGCGCGGCCAGCTGCGCGTGGCTGTCATAATGGTATCGTTTGACGGTGGCCTCTTTGATCGTTCGGTTCATCCGTTCGACCTGACCGTTGGTCCATGGGTGCTTCATCTTGGTGAGGCGGTGTTCGATTCCATTTTCATTGCACCGCATGTCGAACATATGGGTCATGTAGGTGGCTGTCGGACCGTCAGCGTAGCGCGGCGGGAAGGTGAACTGGATGCCATTATCGGTCAGCACTGTGTGGATTTTGTATGGCACGGCTTCGATCAGTGCGACCAGGAACGCTGAGGCTGTCACCCGGTTCGCCTTGGTCACGAGATGGACAAAAGCGAACTTGCTGGTGCGGTCAATGGCCACATACAGGTGCAGCTTGCCTTCGGCGGTGCGCACCTCAGCGATATCGATGTGGAAGTAGCCGATAGGGTATGTCTTGAACTTCTTCTTCGGCTCCTTGTCGCCGGTGACTTCAGGCAACCGGCTGATCCCATGACGTTGCAAGCAGCGGTGCAGCGACGAGCGCGTCAGGTGCGGGATCGTGGCCTGCAAGGCGTAGAGGCAGTCGTCCAGCGGTAGAAGCGTGTGCTTGCGGAAAGCGACGATGATCGCCTCATACCCGATGCTCAGCACGGTTGAATGTGCATCCTTGGGGCCAGTGGGATGATCGGTGACGGACGTGCGTCACTTCCACTTGGCAACGGTCTTCGGGTTGATGCCGTGACGCTTGGACAGGGCGATCAGGCTCTCTTGACTATGTTGTATTGCTCGACGGACTGCCGCTGTCGTGCGGGCGCTCCCGTGCAGAATCTGTCCCATAGCGAGTCCTTCCACTGATGGCTGAATATTACACCATCAAATGCCGGGACTAAAC
>JAYWFN010000155.1:0-9837 GCA_043778785.1 Sphingomonas sp.
CCGACGACATCTTCACCATCTGCTGGACATCGGGGACGACCGGCGTGCCCAAGGGCGTACCGCGTAGCCACAATCACTGGGTCGCTATCTCGCCCGGCACCTATGAATCGGCACGGCTTCGCGATGGCGATATCATGTTGAACCCGTTCCCGCTGATCAATATGGCAAGCATTGGCGGCGTGACCATGAGCTGGCTCAAGCGGGCGGGCACGATGGTGCTGCACCACCCCTTCGACCCCAAGGTGTTTCTGGCGCAGATCGCGATCGAGCGCCCGCATTTCACCATCGCGCCGCCGGCAGTGCTCAACATGCTGCTGCAGGACGAGGCACTGCTCGCCAAGGTCGACCTTTCCAGCCTGCGGACGATCGGGTCGGGCTCGGCACCGCTGGCACCGGCGATGGTCAAGGGCTTTCAGGACCGCTTCGGCATTATGGTGATCAACCTGTTCGGATCGAACGAGGGCATGGCGCTCGTCACCGGGCCCGACGATGTTCCTGACCCGGAGGAGCGTGCCCGCTATTTCCCGCGCGCGCCGTTGTTCACGCCGCCTTACGGATCGGGCAAGGCCTCAAACATCGAAACCCGACTGGTCCCGCCAAAGGGAGGCGACGCTATCGCCGAGAAAGGTGTTTCGGGCGAACTGCACATCAAGGGGCCGACGGTCTTCGAAGGCTATTACGGTGCGCCGGAACAGACGGCTGCGGCCTTCACCGAGGACGGCTTTTTCAAGACGGGCGATCTGTTCGAGATTGCAGGGAATGGCCGCTTCTATGAGTTCGTCGGACGCTGCAAAGATCTGATCATCCGCGGCGGCGTCAACATCGCGCCCGAAGAACTCGATCAGTTGCTGGGCGGCCATCCGAAGCTGCAGGAGGCCTGCGCGTTCTCGCTGCCCGATCCGGTCATGGGCGAACGGGTCGGGGTGGCGGCGGTGCCGCGCGCGGGCGAAGCCATCGTTCTGGATGACATCACCGACTGGCTGAGGGCGCGGGATCTGGCGGTGTTCAAGCTGCCCGAGCGGCTGTTCGTGTTCAACGAACTCCCGCGAAACGTGACGAACAAGGTGATGCGGGGCGACGTGCGCGACCGTGCGCTGGCCATGATGCGAACGGACGGTTGAACGCGTGAAAAATGTCTATCTTCACGATGCCGTCCGCACCCCGCGCGGCAAGGCAAAGCCGGATGGCGGGCTGTCGGGTTTCTCCCCGCAAGAGCTGGTCAGGCAACAGATCGATGCCCTTCGGCAACGCGTCGGCGAGAGCGCCGCTTCGCCCGACATGCTGTTCCTCGGCTGCGTCGGGCAGGTCGAGACACAAGGGGGGCATATCGCGCTTGTTTGCAAGCTCCACGCCGGTTTGCCCGATGCCACGGCCGCCCATTCGATCAACAACTATTGCGCCTCCGGCCTGTCGGCGATTGGCCAAGCGGCTGCATTGGTTAAAAGCGGGCAGCTCGGATCTACGCTTGCAGGCGGTGTCGAAATGATGAGCCAGGTTCCCTTCATGGGAGACCGAGCCAGCTATTATGAGGACACGGGCTTCCCGCACCGAGCCCGCTATATCCCGGTCGTGTTGGCGGCTGACCGACTCGCCAACGCCGAGGGGATCGATCGCGCTGTGCTGGATGCGGCCGCCTTACGTTCGCAGCAAAAGGCCGGTGTGGCAGAGAGCGATCTCGTGCTGCAAAGGTCGCGGATCCCGACTGCAACGCTCTCCGGCGAAGAGTGCATCCGTCCGGCGACGACGGCGGAAGGCATGGCCGCGATGCCGCCGTCCTTCGGGGCGTTGCAGTCCCAATATGCCGATGCGCTGAACGGCGCGACATTCGAACCATTGCACTCTGTCTCACACGCCCCACCAGTTTGCGACGGTGCCGGTCTGGCGCTGGTCGGGGGCAAGGAGCTGACGCCTCAGCCGCGTGCACGTATCCTCGCCTTTGCCGAAAGCGGTGGCGATCCCGAAGCATCGCTGACCGCAGGGTTCGTGGCAATGGAAAAGGTGCTGGCGCGCGCGGGACTGTCGCTTGCCGATATGGACCGGATCGAATTCATGGAGGCCTTCGCGGTTACTATCGCCAAATTCCTGCGCGACTATCCGGTCGATCCTGCTTGCGTGAACGTGGGCGGCGGCCACATCGCCAAAGGGCACCCGATGGGGGCAAGCGGTGCGATCCTGGCATCGACCCTGCTCGATTGCCTCGACGCATGCGACGGCAGTCTGGGCCTTGTCGTCGTCAGTGGTGCATCGGGCGTCGGCGCGGCGATGATTGTCGAGCGGATGAACTGAATGACGACCGCGCTGAACGAACTGATCACCAAACACGCGGCGACCTTGGCGGCCGCAATCGAGGCGGTGGAAACCCGCAAGAACTGGAGCCCGTTCAAGGATTCGCCGAGCGGAAAATTCCATGCCCCCGGTGCATCGGAAGCGGGCAAGGCGGCGTTCCAGGCGCAGCTTGGCAGACCGTTCGATCTCGACCAGCCCGGCACAGTCGCGCGCGCGGGTGCAGAGGTTTCGCCCTTTACTCGCCAAGCTCTCGGCATCGACTGCCCGGTAAGCGAACCCGCCATGCTGATCGCCGCAGCTAGCGCGGCAATGGCCGGATGGCGCAAGATTGCGCCCGAGGCGCGGATTGCCTTATGTCTCGAAATGCCAACGCAGCTCTACGCGCGCAATTTCGAGATGGCGCACAGCGTCATGCATGTCGCGGGGCAAAGCTATACCCAGGCGTTCAGCGGCAGCGGCCCCAATGCCCTCGATCGCGGAATCGAAGCCCTGGCCTATGCCGCGAAAGCCATGCGCGCTGTTGCGCCGACCGCACGCTGGGACCGCACGTTCGGCGAGGAAGAAGTGTCGCTCGAAAAACATTACACTCTGGTCCCGCGTGGGATCGGGCTGGTCATCTGCTGCGCCTCGTTCCCGACATGGAATGCCTATCCGGCGATGTTCGCCAGCCTTGCGACCGGCAACCCGGTAATCGTCAAGGCGCACCCGATCGCGATCCTGCCGATGGCAATCGTCGTGCAGCAATGCCGCAGGGTGCTATCCGAATTCGGCCGTGATCCTAATCTGGTCACGCAGTCGGTCGAACCCCGAAGCGGGCATCCTGCGTCAGCCCATACCTTATCTGCATCCCGATTTTCCCGACGCGCGGACAATGACCCCGCTCGTCGTGGCGCTGCCCGCCGATAATGCTGCGCTTTATGCCGAAGAGCATTTCGGCCCGGTCCTGTTCGTTATCGCGTCAGCCGATGCCGATGCCGCGGTCGGCGAGGCAACTGCGCTGGCGCGCCGTCATGGCGCGATCTCGTCCTACCTCTATTCCACCGACGAGGCCTTTATCGCGCGGTCGCTCGATGCCTATGCGGAATCGGGCATGAACCTGTCGATCAACCTGCACGGCGCGATGTGGGCCAGTTTCGCCGCCGCCTACAGCGACTGTCACGTCACCGGGATGAACCCGGCGGGCAACGCTTGCCTGGCCGATCTCGCCTTCGTCGCCAGCCGCTTCCGCATTGTGCAGCACCGTCGCCCGGCCGCCCGAGAGGGAAAGAGCCATGCCGCATAGGATTGAAGATTTCGTCGGTGCCTGGTCGCTGGTCGACTGGCGGATCGAATATAGCGACGGCGGCGTCACGCGCCCCTTCGGCGTCGCGGCGCATGGCTATATCGTTTATGCCACGAACGGCGTCATGGTCGCCAACATCGCCAAGGGCGACCGGGAGACGTTCGGAGTGCCCAACGCCCGCAACGCCGAGGCCGGAAAGAAGGTCGAGGCGTTCGAGAATTATTTCGCCTATGCCGGTCCCTGGCGGATCGAGGGCGACGAGGTGGTCCACGCCGTTACCATGTCGCTGTTTCCCGACATGACCGGCACCCAACAGCGCCGCCTCGCTGTGTTCGACGGGAAGGGCGGGCTGACGCTTTCTGCGCACGAACCGCTGAAGGACGGTGCCAGCCGGCACCACATCCTGCAGTGGCAAAGATGACGACAGGCTGTTCATAGCGGGCAACAGGGAGGGTGATTTGCCAGAGTTTCTCGGTGGGCATCGGGGTAACCGCTTTCAAATCAAGGTCATTGCGACCGGCTTGATGGGATGGGCAGCGTTCGTTGCGACAAGCGCCTCGGCACAGATTCAGCAACTGCCGAACACGGTTCCGACTCCACGCGAATCTGACGCGGTGGTCATGGGCTGGATGCAAGGCAGTCCGCCGCCGCCTGAGAAAATTATCAAGTTCGAGGATGGGTCTTACGGCCGGTTTCCCCAGACCCGGTGGTCATTTGCGCATTACCGGGAGTTCTTCCCTACAGCTCGAGTCTCACGCGGCAAGAGTCCGGTTTCTGTCTTGCCCGTGAAGCTCCGTTCCGACCTGGATGCCGTTACCTTCAGGCCGATCGGCGAGACAGGGACGATGACTTGGGCACAGGCATTTGAGGCCGTGTACGGGGACGGCATCCTTGTGCTGCATCGGGGTCGGATTGTTTACGAGCGATACATGGGGGTGATGAACGGAGATGCGCCGCACATTGCGTTTTCTGTTTCAAAATCCTTTTCGGGAACCTTGGCGGAGATGCTCATCGCCGACGGCACGTTGGATGAATGCGCGCCGGTATCCCGTTACATTCCGGAACTCACCGCAAGCGGCTTCGGTGATGCCACGGTCAGGCAAGTCCTCGATATGACAACGGGCATCGACTATTCGGAGAACTATCTGGACCCCAAGGCGCAAGTCGTGAACTACGCCTGGGCCGCCGGGGCCATTCCCAGGCCTGCGGGATATTCCGGCTCGAAGAATGTGTTCGACTTTCTCAAGACGGTTCCCAAGTCCGGTATCCATGGGGACCAGTTCACCTATCGCACAGTCAATACCGAAGTCCTGGGCATTCTGCTTTCGCGGGTGACGAACCGGGGTCTGGCCAACCTCTTGAGCGAACGGATCTGGTCGAAGCTGGGTGCCGAGCACGATGCGGACTTTGTGGTCGATTCGAACGGGGCAGCCATCGCAGGCGGTGGGCTGAACATGACGCTGCGCGATTCAGCCCGGTTCGGGGAAATGCTTCGCCTGAACGGGCGCTTCAATGGGCAGCAGATCGTTCCCGCTGCGGCCGTCGCGTCGATCCGTAGGGGAGGAAGGCAGACGGACTTTGCCAAGGCAGGATACGCCACAATGCCGAACTGGAGCTATCGCAGCCAGTGGTGGGTCAGCCACAACCGCAACGGTGCCTTCACCGCGCGCGGCATTCATGGCCAGGTGATCTACATCGATCCCAAGGCCGAAATGGTGATCGTACGTTTCGGGTCCAACCCGAAAGCATCGAATGTGAACTTCGATCCGATTTCATTGCCTGCGTACCAGGCCGTCGCAGATCGGCTCATGCAGTCGGCACAAGGACAGTAGACGCCCGGCGTCGCGCCGGACTTCCAGTTCCTACCGCCCGAACGCGCGCAGCGCCTTGGCCTGGGCTGAATCCAGATATTCGTCGAGACGGACGATGACGCCGTTCTCGATCCGCACCACAACGCACGCGAACATCTTCCACTTGGTCCCGTCGGGCAGCGTCGCTTCCAGGATGTGCTGCTGGACGAACCCGTCCTTGAGTGCCGCGCGGTAGATCACTCGGTAAAAGCGGTCGGGCAGGGCCTTGATGAACCATTCCAGCACCGCCATGTTCTGATCGACAGTCTGTTCGATGTCGTCGGTGTTGTGCCACAGCTTGGCATCCGGCGCGTAACAGGCGCGCACGGCTTCGACATCACCGGTCTGGATTGCGCCGACAAAACGCTCCGCGAACTCGAGAATCTGGGTTTCGTCCAACGCTAGGCTCCTTGGGTTACTTCAAAGATGATCGGCTATGTCCGGTTCAGCGCCTTCGCCATCGATTTGGCCAGCCCGCTGGGATCGCGGGCCAGAAAGGCGCGGACCGAAATGGCGTGGGCATCGGTGTCGTGCTCGTCGATCCTGTGCCGCGCCGCCAGCAGACCGGCGCGGGCAATGTCGCGTGGCGTCGATTTCACCTGGTTTTTCACATGGTCGGCCATTCGCGTATCGACCGAGCCGACGATGAGCGCAGCAACATGGGTGCCCTGCGGCTCCAGTTCCGCGCGTAGGCACGTCGATGCAGCCCGAGCGGCGAACTTCGACGGGCTGTAACCACCCATCCCGGGGACCGCCACGATCCCGCCGGCAGACAGGACATTGACGACACCCCCACCGCCGTTGCGCTTCAGGATCGGGGCAAAGGCACGGATCATCGACACGACGGCGATGTAGTTGGTCTCGATTTCCAGCCGCATTGCGGTCAGATCGGAGGCCTTTAGCAAGGTCGTCATGCCAAACGATCCGGCGTTGTTGATGACAAGGTCCACATCGCCGCAGGCTTCCGCTGCAGCAGCCACTTGTCGCTCATCGGTCACATCCAGTTGTATGCCGACAAGTCGGGCGGGATCGCGTGCGGCTGCTTGCTGGGCATCTGCAAGCGACCGGGCACCGATGTAGACGCGCCGAGCGCCCTGCTCGAGCAACTCCTCCACAAAACCTTCACCGATCCCGCGATTTCCGCCGGTCACGATGGCCGTGCAATTCTCGATGTTCATCGGCGTACCTGCCACTGGAGTTAGAGGAGCATTTAAAAATGCGAGGGCGCTATTTCATGCCCATTTCGGACAGCAGCTGGGCTCGGTCGTAATACTCCCGCCACTCCTTCACCTTGTCACCTTCGATTACGAGTACGCCGACGACCGGAACCTTACCCGCATGACCCTTGTAGACGAATTCATCGACGCGCTCGACGAACACCGCGTCGCCGATGCGACCGATGTGGCGCACATGCAGGGTGATCGACTGAATCCCGGCACCCAGCGCGCTCAGCCGTGCCGAGACGGCTTTGCGGCCGACGATCGGCTCGTCCATCATCGAGTGGAGGACGCCATCCTCGGTAAACAAGGCCCCGACACGCGCCCAGTCGCGCCTGTTCCAGGCGTCGATCATGTTCTCGACTACAGCGATTTTTGCGTCGGTTTGTTTCGGCGCTTCCTGGGCGTGGGCAGCCGTCACGCCCATAAACGCTAGGGATGCTGCCAATATCAAAGTATGCATGATCTTCAGCCTCTCGGGGAATCTTCTTCTCTAGAAATCAGGTGGTCCGATTATCGGGCCGGTCGGGACGTCAGTTCGATGACTTGCGCCGAGGCTGCCTCGCCGCGCTTCTGGGCATCGATGACGCCGTGATCCACATAGTCGCGCCAGCCGCTGATCAGGTCGCCGCGAAACTCGATTATGCCTGCATACGGCGCCTTAATTGTGTGGCCGTCGAGCGAGTCATATTCATCGACACCTTCGGCGAACAAGCGATCCGCCGTCTCGGCATGTTCGAATATCCGCCACCGGACCGCGCCGATGTTCGCGCCGAATTTTGCGATGAATGCGCGGCATTCGGCCTTCCCGCGCGCAGGCGGCGCAATAGCCGCCGCGTAATGCCAGACGATGTCGTCGGTCATGCTGTTGATGATGAAGTCGACGTCCTTGCGCTTCCATGCATCGATGACGGCGCTGAATTGATTGAATCGCTTGTTCATGACGGTCACTTTCGAATGTGCCACGGTGGGAAGGACGGAGGCAGCAACGGCTGTCGTGAGGAATAGCCGACGGTCAATCATGGATCATCTCCCGATCGCCAACGGCGACCCCGATTTCCAAGTGCACAGCCGTGCCAGAGGCGCGATTCCCCCGGGCACGGCTGCGAATTCAGAACTTCGCCGCAACCTCCAAGCCGAAGGTGCGCGGCGGCGCGTAGGACGACATCTCGTCGCGGAAGAACACGATGATGTTGGTCCGGTATAGCCTGTCGGTCAGGTTCTTGGCAAAGGCCGACACGCTCCAGTTCTTCTCGGGCAGCTTGAAAGTCACGCGTCCGTCCAGCGTGCCATAGCCTTCTTCCCAAGTGTTGTTCTCAGGCGCCCAGGGCATCCGGCCCTGATAGCGGTAGGCGAGCCGGAGCGTCAGGGCATCTTCCCAGTCGCCGCTGCCGACAGATGCTTCCGCACCGACCGCGAACTGGAACTGCGGCGTGCGCTGCAGCTTTTTGCCCGAGTTGTTGACACCGGCGAAGACGAAATCGTCATATTTGGCGTCGAGATATGTGCCGCTTACCCAGGCGCGAATGCTCCGGGTTGGGGCAAACTGGAGGTCGGACTCGATGCCCTTGATTGTCGCACTCGCGGCATTGCTGATAATGTTGCACAGGCAAGAAGCGAGTGTCTGCTGAACCTGAAGATTCTTGTACTTCATCATGAACAGCGCCGAGTTCCAGCGAATCTTGCGATCGAACAATTCCGACTTGTAGCCGACTTCGTAATTGGTGACTGATTCCGGATTGTAGGCGACCGTGGCTGAGGTCGCCTCCGATGCGTTGTTCAGGAAACCACCGCCCTTGAAACCCTTCGAATAGGTGGCGTAGGCCATCATCGCATTGTCAGGCGTCCAGCTAATCGTCACCTGCGGCGTCGTGTCGCTCCATGACTTGCCATAGGGGACATTAAAATTGGATATCAGCGGCGTGAGCGGGGTTGGGTCTGCGGGATTGTACCGGTCGCCGGTGGCCACGATAATACCCTGCTGATTGCCGGACTTGCGATCGCGGGTGTAGCGGATGCCCGCGTCGATCTTCAGCGTGTCGGTCAGCTTGTAACCGACCTGGCCGAAGAAGGCGTAATCTTCGTTCTGACCGCTATCGATCCACTGCGATTCGCCGCTGAGTGTCGGCAGGGCGAGCGATTCACCCCAGAAACGGTTGCGCTGGGTGACGTTGCTCTTGAGATAGAACGCACCGACGATCCAGCTTAGCCTGGCGTCATCATTGTTCGACTGAAGTCGTAGCTCCTGGGTGAAATAATTGCCCGTTTCACGGAAGTTTACCGGTTCGGCAAAGAGCAGGCTCGACCCCACGCTTGCCAATTCGGCCGGCGTGAAATTGAACCCGTTGTTGGGTCCGAGACCGGTCTGGTCATACAGGGTGTATGATTTGTTGTTCCGGTATCCGGTGATGCTGGACAGGGTGATCGAGTTTCCCAGATCCTGTGACAGTTTCAGGATGAGGCTGTAGTTGTCACGCGTTGCGCTCTGCGGCGACGGTGCCGCCTCACCCGCGAACTGCGGCCAGACAGGGTAGCTTTCGCGCGGCCCCAGAGTTCGCCCCAGGCGTGCACTGATCAGCGATCGCGTACCCGACCAGATCGTTGGGCCTGCAGCAATAGTCGGGCTGCGAACGCCCACGCGGTTCACGCCATTGTCGCTGGTCTGCGAAAAGTCAGCGATGAACAATCCCTTGAAACCGCTTCCCTCGGGTTCGTAAGCGAGTTGCAGTCGGCCCTGCGTCGAATCGAGATTCTCCAGATTGATGTTGTGGAGCAGGTCGCGCGCATAACCCGAATGTTTGATCGCCTGGAATGAAATGCGGCCGGACAGACCATCGGCAATCCGGCCGTTGACGAACCCGCTGAACTGCCGAAGGTCGTAGTTGCCGATCGTAAGCGTAGCGGCACCCGAATTGGTCTGCGTCGGTGGGTTGCTGATCACGTTCACCGCGCCACCGGCGACGTTCTTGCCCAGCAGCACGCCTTGCGGCCCGCGAACGACTTCGATGCGGGCAACGTCGTAGAAGGCGGTGTTAAGCACGCCCGAGCGACCGGCATACACGTCATCGACAAAGGTCGAGACCGACTGGTCGGCGGTGGGCGAGGTGAGACGGGTGTTGACCACGCCGCGGATGTTGATCTCGTTGGCCTGAGGCGAGTTCGCGGTGAAGGAGATGCCGGTGAGGTTATGACCGAGGTCTTC
>JAYWFN010000156.1:0-1636 GCA_043778785.1 Sphingomonas sp.
CAGTCACGCACTTGCAAGGTCGCATTTGCGAAACTGCCCCTCCACCACTCTTCGGTGGTCCCCCTCCCCGTGCCGGGGAGGATTTAGCCCTCGAAATTATCCGCCACAAACCGGTCGAGCAGCCGCACGCCATAGCCCGTCGCGCCCTTGTCCCACACCGCGCCGGGTTTCGACGCCCAGACCATCCCGGCAATGTCGAGATGCGCCCATTTCACGCCATCCTCGACAAAGCGCTGCAGAAACTGCGCCGCCGTAATCGAACCCGCCTCGCGCGGGCCCACATTCTTCATGTCGGCAATCGGGCTGTCGATCATCTTGTTATACGCATCGCCCAGCGGGAAACGCCACAGCGGATCGCCCGCCGCAGCCGCAGCCGCTGTCAATTGCGCCGCAAGTCCGTCGTCGTTCGAAAACATCCCGCCATATTCATGGCCCAGCGCCACGATCATCGCCCCCGTCAGCGTCGCGAGATCGACCATCACTTTGGGCGCATATTTCCGCTGAACCCAGGTCATCGCATCGCACAAAACGAGCCGCCCCTCGGCGTCGGTATTGATGACTTCGATCGTCTGCCCCGACATCGACGTCACGACATCGCCGGGGCGCTGGGCATTGCCGTCGGGCATGTTCTCCACCAGCGCGCAGACGCCGACGACATGCGCATTGGCCTTGCGTCCGGCGAGCGCCATTATCGCGCCGACGACCGCGCCTGCGCCGCCCATGTCCCACTTCATGTCTTCCATGCCGCCGGGGGGCTTCAGCGAGATGCCACCGGTATCGAACGTCACGCCCTTGCCGACGAACACGACCGGCGTTTTGGTCGCGCCGCCCGTCCCGTCCCAGCGCATCGACAGCAGCCGCGACGGCCGCGCCGATCCCTGCCCGACCCCGAGCAGCGATCCCATGCCGAGCGCGCACATCGCATCGTCATCGAGCACTTCGATTTCGACGCCGAGGTCGGCGAGATGCCGCACGCGCTCGACGAACGATTCGGGATAAATGATATTGGCAGGCTCGCTGACCAGTTCGCGCGTCAACGATACACCGGCGATGATCGCCTGAGCCCGCGCCCACGCCGCCGCTGCGCCCGGATCGGTCGTTACAATCGAAACATCGTCCAGCGTGGGCTTGAGCTTCGCCGCAAGTTTCGTGCGATACCGGTCATGCCGCCATCCCCGCAGCACGACGCCCGTCGCCAGCCGCGCAACGCTTTCCGCATCCGCGCCACTCGCATCGATGACAAGGCGCGTCTCGCCCGACGTCAGCAGTTTCGCCGACAGCGCCCCGCCGGCCTTTTCATAATCTTCGGCAGCGCCCTTCCCGGTCCCGACCGCAATCAGCCGACGCGCATCGTCACCATCGGCATAGGCATGCTCGATCAGGCTTCCGGCTTCACCCTCGAACCGTCCGAGTTTTGCCGCCGCGCCCAGCAAATCAATCTGCGGGATCGGCGCATCTTTTCCGACCAAAAGCGCGAGGGAACTGAAATCGGTGGGGCGGCTGGCAAGCAGAGTAACGCGCATGGGGCACTTTCTATTCGTGAATCGCAATTGCTCTCTGCTGTTAGCCGCACCTGTCGCAATGCGCAAAAGCGCTTATTGAAGTGACGGCTCCCCTGCGATAGGCGCATGCGGGG
>JAYWFN010000157.1:0-4162 GCA_043778785.1 Sphingomonas sp.
AATGATAACCGGGCCTGATCCGAACTTGATGGCAGCGACAACTTTGAGCGGCACCGATCCACCGAACGATGTCGGGACGGGCAGGTTTTCAATCGTCGACAGCGTTTGCCGCGCGGCCTGCCCCAGCTGGACACGGATCGGAATCTGGCGGTCGGTCAGCGAGAATTTCGCACTATTCTGGTCAATCTCACCAAGCGTTGCGATGCGGATTGCCTGACTGAGCGCTTGTGTCGTCACGCCCAGTTCGGCGGCCAGTTGCGTGCGCGGCGTGATGATGATTTCGGGCCGCTGAAGATCGGCATTGGTGCGCGGGGCCACCAGTTCGGGCAAGGTCTTCATTTCCTCGAGCAGCTTGTTCGCCGTGCCGACCAGCTGAACGGGATCACTGCCGCCCAACGTAATCGTGATGTCGCGCCCGGTGCCGCCCGGTCCGCCCTGCGACTGCGATTCGAAGGACACGCGCGCATCGGCGATCTTGTTCAGCCGCGGCGCCCAGCTGCGCTGGAACTCGACGCTGGTCATCGTCCGGTCTTTGCGGAGCGTCAGGAAAATATTGGCATTGCCGACATTGATCCGCGAGAAGGCCGAGCTGACCTCGGGCGCCTGAGCGAGCATATCGCGCACCTGATCGGCGACGGCTTCGGTCCTTTGCAATGTCGTCCCCGGTGTCATGAAAATGCGCACCCGACTGAAATCATTGTTCGCCGCCGGCTGGAACGTCATCGGTATGCCCATGAACGACACGATGGTGAGCAGGAACGCGACACCACCAAGGCCGACTGTCCACAGCCGGTGATCGACGCGGTGTGCCCAGATCCGCGACCACAGGGTCCGCCCACGCCGCGTGGCAACGCCGCTTGAATCCATCGTCCACGACAGCGCTTTCATATAGACGTCCATCAACGGCCCTTCGCCGTGCGTCGCATGCCCTTTGGATTTCAGGAAATAAGCAGCCATCATCGGCGTGATCAACCGTGCAACGGCAAGGCTGACGAGGACCGCGGCCACAACCGTAAGGCCGAAGTTCTTGAAGAATTGCCCCGAAACGCCGGGCATCAGGCCGACGGGCAGGAAGACCGCGACAATCGCCATCGTTGTCGCAAGCACGGCAAGACCGATCTCGTCGGCGGCGTCGATCGAGGCCTGATAGGCGGTTTTGCCCATCCGCATGTGGCGCATGATATTTTCGATTTCGACGATGGCATCATCGACCAGCACCCCCGCGACGAGGCTCAGCGCGAGGAGCGACAGGAAATTGAGCGTGAAGCCCATCAAATCCATGAACCAGAACGCCGGGATCGCCGACAGCGGGATCGCAATCGCCGAAATGAGCGTCGCGCGCCAATCGCGCAGAAACAGCCACACCACGAGAACCGCGAGGATGGCCCCTTCAATCATGGCATGGATCGCCGATTTATACTGATCCATCGTGTCATTCACACTGGTGAACAGCTCGGTATATTTCACTTTCGGATTCGATTTTTTTAGCGCCTCGAGCTCTTTGTTCACAGCACGATAGACGTCGACGTCGGATGCGCCTTTTGAGCGTTCGATCGAGAAGCTCAGCACCTGACGGCCGTTCATTTTGGCGAGTGTGCGCTGTTCTGCATAACTGTCGCGCACGTCGGCGATGTCGGCGAGCTTGACTGTGCGGCCGCCGCCGGTCGAAATATTTGTCTGCGACAAAGCAAACGCATTTTGCGCATTGCCGAGCACGCGGACCGATTGTTCGGAGCCGCCGATTTCGGCGCGGCCGCCCGCCGCGTTGAGATTGGTCGAGCGCAGTTGAGCGTTCACTTGCGACGCCGTCACGCCCTGTGCCTGCAGCTTGCCCGGATCGAGGACGACACGGATTTCACGATCGACGCCGCCGCTGCGCGATACACTCGCCACGCCGGGGAGCGAACGGAGCTTTTTGGCGACATTATTGTCGATGAACCAGCTCAGCCCCTCGAGCGTCATGTCATTGGCTTCGGCCGAGAAAATCGCGATTTCGCCGCCCTGAATATCGACGCGCGACACTTGCGGTTCCAAGATGCCATCGGGCAAATCGCTGCGGATGTTTGACACGGCATCACGCACGTCGTTGACCGCGCGGTCGGTCGGTGTGCCGATGGCAAACTGGACGAACGTGCTCGAGTTCCCTTCGCGCACGGTTGAATTTATTTCATCAACGCCGTTTACACCGCGCACGGCGGCCTCGACCTTTTGCGTGACCTGCGTTTCCATTTCGCTGGGCGCGGCACCCGGCTGGGTGATGGTGATCATTGCCGCCGGAAAGTCGATGTCCGGGCTGTCGTTGATGCTCATCCGATAGAATGACAGCGATCCCGCGAGCAGCAGCGCAATAAACAGCACGATTGGTGCAACGGGATTGCGGATTGCCCACGCCGAAATGTTACGGAAACTCATCGGTAGGCTAGTCCTTTAAGCATTAACTGGGCGACTTGGCCCGCTGTGGTATTATCACTTCGCCCGGGTTGAGGAAAGCGCCAGCGCTGAGCACAACCGCTTCCTGTCCGCTCAACCCATTCAGGATCGTGACACCCTGATCATTCACGTCGCCGACCTGAACCTCGCGCCGTTCGATCTTGTTCCCTTTGCCGACGATGTAGACAAAGTTCCCCTTGGGATCGCTTTGCACGGCCGATTCGGGAAGCAAAGGCACGTCCGCTGCGCCGCTGATGATCCGCGCCGCCGCAAAGCCGCCGGGACGCAGCGCTTTGTCATAAGGCACGGCAATCCGCGCGATCCCCTGTCGCGTCTGCGGGTCGATAACGGGTGCAACCTGCCAGATTTGCCCCTTGAAACCCTGTGTCGTGCCGACCGGCGTCACCGTCGCCGACTGACCCACCGTCATGCGCGCGAGATCGCTTTCGCCCAGCCGCGCGAGCAGTTCGATTTCGCCGCCCTTGGCCATGCGGAACAGCATCCCCGATCCGCCGCTGACGATCTGGCCGGGCTCGACCTTGCGTTCAAGAATCAGGCCTGCCGCCGGGGCGCGGATGTCGAGCCGTGAATTGCTCGCCTGCGATTGCTGGAACTGGGCACGCGCGACGTTAACGCGGGCGCGCGCCGAGTCGCGCGTTGCGGTTTTGCGATCAATGTCGGCCTTCGAGATAAAGCCACGCGCGACAAGCGCCTGTGCGCGTTCGAGTTCGGATTGAGCGAGACGCGCATCGGCTTCGGAAACCGCAATCTGCGCATTGAGCGACGCGGCCTGTTGCGATTGCACGCGCCGGTCGATTGTCGCGAGCACTTGCCCCGCGCCGACCCATTGACCGGGCTCGACGAGCACGGCAGAGACCATGCCGCCTTCGCCCGCCACGCCGACCGGCATTTCGCGACGCGCCGCCAGATTGCCGGTGGCCGAAATCATGCGGTCAACCGTCTGGCGACCGGGGACAATGACAGTGACTGTTGGCGCTTGTTTGCCGCCTTTGCCACCCGCCGCATCGGCCGGTTTGCCACTGCTGCCGAACATCCACCAAGCACCCACAAGGACAAGCGCGGCAACGACCAGCGCGGCAATGATGATAGTGCGACGCTGCTTGCGCTGGGCAACGTCTTCGTCGCTGATAAGATCGAGGGTAGCCCCCTTGGTCGAAAATCCGGATTCGAAATTCATTGCCAAACGCCTTTATCGTCGTGCCAACTGCTATCGACGAGGTGTGTTACATCAATAGATCACTCGGCTCAAGCCCAGACTTGAACGAAGTTTTACATTGCGATGCATCATAGCGTGACCGACGTGAACAGGGCAAGGTATAACGGGCGATTTGCAGGAATGTTCATCCTTGATGCAGCCAATATCTGCTCAGCGATGTTTATCGCTTACGTATCAATGCTGAAGGAGACTGTTCATGATCAAAACACTCGCGCTCGCCGCCACAATGGCAGCATTGCCGCTTGCTGCCATGGCTGAGGTCACAGGGCCGACGGTGAGCGGCACACGGCTCGATATTGTCGCGCAAGGGACGGTCAAGCGCGTCCCCGATGTTGCGATCATTTCCGCCGGAGTCATCACCACAGCGCGCGATGCAAAGTCGGCGATGGCAAGCAACGCCACCGCGATGGCGCGCGTATTAGGAGCATTGCGCAGCGCCGGTGTTGCCGAACGCGACATGGCCACTGCGCAGATCGGGCTGAGTCCGCAATATCG